>SYOX01000145.1 GCA_005804885.1 Pseudomonadota bacterium | reverse complement strand
GGCTGGAAGCGCGGGGGGGCTGCGACCTGTCGGTCGCAGGCCGGCGGGCGGTAGACAGAGGATCGCCGGGCCGGATCACCGCGTCGAAGTGGGCCTGTAGATTGGAGTTTTTGCTCTTCCTGGTGTCGACTTCGGTCGCGCGCTGGCCTGCGACCGAGAGGGCGCAGCCCACCCTGCCCTTCCAGCCCCACCCGACGAGCCCGTCCCCGGAGGGGGCGGTGCGAGGAGCGTGGGGCGATCGTCGAGCCTGGGGCGTCCGGCGAAGGGCCTGGAGCCTTCGCTGAGCGAACCTGACGGGCGCCGTCGGGGAACAAGAACTGGCGTTGGAGATTCATAACGTCGTGTCTGGTAGACTCCCTGATGGCCGGATCATCCCTGGATCGGCCCTCCCTTCGGCCCCGACATTGTCTCCTTCGCCGCCGCCAGGTGCAAATGGCATCGCCCCACGACAAGATCCCTCTCCCCCAACCTCCGCCTGACGCCGCCGGCGCAGAGTCTCCCTCGGATCATCGCGCCTCCGCGGGGGCAGGCGAGGTTGAGGGCGAGGGCGACGGAGGGGGCCTGGAGGGTCGGCAGCAGGAGGGGGAGCGAGGGGCCGGTGGAGGGCGCTTCTGGGGGGCGCTTGCGGTGCTCTTCGGGGTGAGCCTGCTCATCGGCGTCGGGCTGGCGCTCCAGGATGGAGCGCCACCCACGGCGCCGGATGGTGGCGCGGGTGGGGCCGGGTCGGATCAGGAGAAGCAGATCGGCGCCCCGCTCAGAGCGGGGGTGGTGCAGGGGCAGATCTTGACGGCGGGGCGGCGGCCCTTGCAGGGCGCGCGGGTGAAGTTGGAGCGCCTTGGCCGGTCGGAGGCGGGGGAGGCGGCGATCGAGGCGACGACCGATGTGGAGGGTCGCTTCCGGCTGGGTCCGGTGCAGCGCCTCGGGCATCGGCTCTCGGTGGAGGCCGAGGGGCATGAGGGGCGCGTGGTCGAGCGGCTGATGCCGGGCGGAGATCCGCTGGTCATCGAGCTGACGCCGGGCGCGGGCTTCATGGCGCGGGTGGTCTTCGGGGGCAAGCCGGTGGAGGGGGCGCACGCCCGGATCGGGGGCGCGGGGGTGTGGCCGCCGCTGGACTTCGTGACGGGGCCGGACGGGCTCTTGACGACGAGCCCGCTGCCGGCCGGAGAGCTGGAGATCCTGGTGCGGGCGCGCGGCAAGGGGGGGGCCTCGCTCGGGGCCTTCGTGGAGGTGTCGCACGATGGGTCCGTGGCGCGGACCCCTCCGACGATTTCGCTCTCGCCGGGGGTGACCGTCAACCTGCTGGTCGAGGACGCCGAGACGGGCGAGCCGATCCCCGGGGCCTTCGTCACGGTGGCGCAGGACGTGGTCCACGTCTTGAGCCTGGGGGCGTGGAGCGACGCGCGCGGGGAGGTGTCGATCTTCGGGCTGCCGAGGATCTCCTACAGGGTCACGATCTCGGCCAGCGGCTACCTGCAGGCGACCCCGAGGCTGGATCTGGACGAGGCCGAGGCGGTGATGGACGTGGCCACGTCGCTCAAGAAGGCGGGGGCGATCGGGGGGGTGGTGACCAACGCGGTCGGGACGCCGCTGGAGCTCGTCAAGCTGACGGCGCACGTCACCACCGAGGACGGCCAGCAATGGGTGATCAGCCAGGACACGACGGCCTCGGCGTCGGGCGGCGGTCTGGGCGGCGGTCTGGACGGCGCGCTGGACGGATCGGCTTCAGGCGGCGACCTTGACGACGCGCTGGGCGGATCGGCGTCGGGCGCGTGGTTGGGATCGAGCCTGGGGCTGGAGGGCGGGTTCGGCTTTTTTACGGACGAGGCCGGGCGCTTTGAGATCGTGGGCTTGCCCTCGGGCAAGATCCACATCGAGGCGAGCAAGGACGGCTTCGAATCGGCGATCGTCGGGCCTGTCACGCTGGGCAAGGGCGCGAGGCTCGACGGGATGAAGATCGTCCTGTCCGTCGGACACACGATCGAGGGTCGGGTGCTGGGGCCGGACGGATCGCCGCTGGAGGGGGCCTGGGTGACGATAGGCCCCGTGGAAGAGGCGGCCGGGGGCGGCGGGCCGCTGCCGGGGATGTCGGCGCTGCGCCAGCGGCTGGTCGTGACAGACGCAGATGGGCGCTTCGAGGCGGACGATCTGCCGGCGCGGGTCACGGTGAAGGCGCGGGCGGAGGGTTTCGAGGAGGCGTCGCTGTCGGCGGATCTGGTGGGGGATCGGGAGCCGGTGGAGTTGACCCTCGGCGCGCTGAGCGGCGCGATCCAGGGGCGGGTCCTGCTCGGCGGCGAGGTGCCGCTGGCGGGGGTGAGGCTCTGGCACCAGCCGGCTCCTGGGGAGGGTTCCAGGAGCGCGGAGGCGTGCGTGGGGGTCAGCGACGAGGGGGGCCGGTTTTCGCTGGAGGGTTGCCCTGCGGAGCCCTTCTGGGTGGAGATCATCCCGGAGGGCCAGGGTGCGGAGCGGGCGGCGGCGGGCTGGGCGCGGATCGATCCGGAGGGCGGGGAGCGGGATTACCCTCTGGCGCGGGCGTCGGCGATGTCGTTGAGGATCGTGGACGAGGCCGAGCGGGTCGGGCTGGCGCGGGCGCACGTGGTGTTGAGGCCGAAGGCGACGCCGGAGGGGGCGGCGCCCTGGGTCGTCGAGCGGCTGGCGCTGTCGACGGCCACCGATCAGGACGGGCTGGCGATCTTCGAGGGGATCGCGCCGGGCGCCTACGGGCTGGCGGTGTCGCTGGAGGGTTATCAGAGCCAGGGTCAGGATCTGGAGGTGCTGGAGGTGGCCTCGGAGATGGAGATCGGGATGTCGTCGGCGAGGGTCATCGAGGGGGGGGTGACCGATCGCCACGGCGCGCCCGTGGCGGGGGCGCAGGTGGAGGTCACGGTCGTCGGCGGCGGCGCGGGGGCGCAGGTGGCTGCGGACGCGGGGGGTCGCTTTTCGGTCAGGGTGGCGTCGAGGGAGGCCTTGAGGGTCGACGCGGTCGACGCGCGCCTGGGTCGTGGGTCGCGGCAGGTCGAGGGGGGTGCGGAGGCGGTGCGGGATCTGGTGATCGAGCTCAAGGCGCCGACGGTGGATCTGGAGACCTGGGGGGGTCGGCTTGAGGCCGTGGGGGCGCGGCTCTGGCGAGATGGGGATCAGATCGTGGTCGAGTCGGTCGAGGAGGGTTCGGCGGCCTCGGAGGCGGGGCTGGCGCGCGGCGATCTGGCGGTCTCGGCGCGGGCGGCGGCGGGGAAAATCCGCGTCGAGGTCGAGCGCGAGGGCAAGAGGATCACGTTGCAGATCAAGGAGTAAGCTACCCTTCGAGGCTCAGGGGTTCGAGGGCGCGGGCGGCTTCGAGGTTGTCGGGGTTGATGGTCAGGGCCTTGCGGTACATCTCGGAGCCGCGCGCGCTCTGCCCGGTGCGGCAGTAGATGTGGCCGAGCAGGACGAAGATGGCGTCCTCGTCGGGGGCCAGCCGGTTGGCCTGCTTGATCATCCGGGCGCCGTTCTCGCGGGCTTCAGGCTCCTCGTCGCTGGCGCACAGGTAGGTGGTCCAGCCGAAGAAGGCCATGAAGAGGCCGTTGTGGCGCATCCGGCGGTGGGCCTGTCGGAAGTGCTCGCGGGCCTCCTTGTGCTCGCCGAGCTTGAGGAAGATCTGGCCGTCGTCGTACATGAGCTGGGAGAGCAGCGCGACGTCGGCGGGATCGGTGGGCTGCTCCTCGTCGCGGGCGGCCAGGAAGTGCTCAAAGGGCAGCTCCACGTCGCGGGGGACGGCCTCGCCGACGAGCCCGCGGTGGGCCTCCTCGATCGTCTCCCGGATGGCGTTGAAGCGCTCCAGGATGGAGGGGTCGTCGACGGCGAAGGAGTCGGGGCTGTAGAAGCGGCTCAGGCGCGAGAAGGCCTCGCGGATGTCGGACGCGGGGGCCGACTCCGAGACGCCGAGGACCTCGTGGGGCGAGCGAGCCCCCTCGATGCGCGTCCACTCAGCCTCGAGGATCCGCCGCATGGTGTTGACGTCGGGGCGCGCCGAGACGCTCGGCGGGGAGTCGTCGACGCTCATGGAGAAGACCTGTTCGATCGAGAGCGCGTCGTCGCGCGAGCCCAGCGAGGTCTCCACGTCGAACTCAGGGCGGATCAGCTCGATGGCGCCGAGGTGGTAGAGGGCCAGGAGCTCGCAGGTGACCCGCTCGCTGCGCGCGCCCAGGGCCGCGAGCAGGTCGCTGACGCTGTGTCGCTCGACGATGGCTTCCTGGAACTCCGGGAAGGGGGTCAGCAGCCTGTGGACGAGGGTGTGGTGCTCGATCCCGAGCGCCGCCAGGCGCATGTGGCGATCCTTGAGGCGCGCGATCTGGCGCTGGAGGCGGCGCGCGGACACCTCCTCCTTGAGCCAGCGGACGTAGACGGAGAAGGGGTCGATGACCAGGGGATCGGAGAGGTCTCGGTGGTCCGGCGGCAGGGCGTGGAAGCTGAAGTCGACCTCGACCCAGCCGAAGCAGGCCATCATGATCTCTTCGCTCAGATCGGCCTCGGCGCGGCGCAGCTTCTCGGCCGAGAGCAGCCCCTGCCGGATCAAGGTCGTGCCCCGCTCCCACCGCCCCTCATAGACCTCGCCGAGGTGGGTGCTGTAGACCACCTCGTCGATGAGGCCCTGCTGGAGCAGGTGCTTGAGCAGGTGCTCGCGCACCAGGTTGCTGCGGGCGCGCACCGGCAGCCCGTTCTTGAAGGTCAGGCGGCGGCGCGAGCGCTCGGCCTTGAGGTCGAGGCGACCTGTCAGGTGCGCGCCCATGGCCCGGCGCAGCAACTCCGAGAAGGGCGTCTGGCGTCTGTCTTGAGGATTTTCCGACTCGGAGTTCGTCATGGCCGCTCACTCTGAACGGGCGGTCGATCCGAACGCCCCTCCCCACGCCGCCGCGAGCCGGGACTGAAGATCGTGCTGGATGAGCCCTGGAAATCGTAGGCCAACCCGCCCGCTCCTGTCAAAGCCCCGCGGTCCCGATGGACAGCGAGGCGCTCAAGGGCAAGGCGAGAGCTTCCGATGGGCACTCGGCAGGCCTGGGGCCGTCGAGCGCCGCATCCTTCAAGGAGACATCGGATCATGAGACACCATCCACGAGCAGGGATACTGGTTTGCATCGCGTCACTGGTGGTCGCCGTGTCGGCCTGCATTGGGAGCTTCGAGGTGGACCTGACGCTCTTTGACCGGGTCGACCTCGGGGCGGAGATCGCGCTGGTGACGCCGCCGGGAGAGGCCCAGGCGCCCGGCGCGGCGGTGCAGATCCTGCGGCGGGCGGAGGTGGACCTGGGCGATCAGCTCGACCCGGAGATCGCCGAGAAGATGGACGGCCTCCAGATCGACGAGCTCTGGCTGCGGGTGCCGGACAACACGATGACGGCGGATCTGGAGGGGGTCCGCATCCTGATCGGCCCGGTGGAGGCCCTCTCGCCGCTGGACCCTGGGGTGGTCGAGCTGACGCGGGTGGCGCGGATCCCGGCGAGGTCGTCGCTCGCGGCCACGCCCCTGCTCGTGGGCGGGCCGGGCCAGCAGGCGCTGCAGGAGCGCCTGATCGAGATGAAGATGGTGATGCTCATCAGCGCGACGGTGAGGGTCCAGGACCCGCAGCGGCCGCCTTCGGGGGCGGCGTCCTTTGAGCTGGACGTCAAGGCGACGATCCGCAACGACCCGTGAGCGGGCGCGCTCCGGGCGGCCTCAGACGCCGAAGCCCTGCTCGAAGAGGGAGGTGACGGAGCGGCCGCCGTGGACGCGCTCGATGGCGTCGCCCAGGAGCTCGCCGACGGAGACGACGGAGATCTTGGGGCAGGCCTGCTGCTCTCGCCGGGCGGGGATGGAGTTGGTGACCACGACGCTCTTGAGGACGGACTTCTCGATGTATTCGAGGGCCCGGCCGCTGAAGACGGCGTGGGTGGCCAGCGCGTGGACCTCGCTGGCGCCGTGCTCGCGGACGGCGGCGGCGGCCTTGGTCAGCGTGCCGGCGGTGTCGATCATGTCGTCGATGATGACGGCGACCTTGTCCTTGACGTCGCCGATGATGTTCATGACCTCGGCCACGTTGGGGCCTGAGCGGCGCTTGTCGATGATGGCGATGCTCGTGCCCAGGGACACGGAGTAGTTCCTGACGCGCTCGACGCCGCCGGCGTCCGGGGAGACCAGGACGAGCCGTTCGCGCTCGACGGGCAGGTGCTTGAGCTCGGGGAAGAGGACGGGGCTGGCGTAGAGGTGATCGAAGGGGATCGAGAAGAAGCCCTGGATCTGGCCCGCGTGCAGGTCCATGGAGATGACGCGGGTGGCCCCGGCGGCGGTGAGCAGGTCGGCGACGAGCTTGGCCGTGATGGGCGTGCGCGGCTGGGCCTGCCGGTCCTGGCGCGCGTAGCCGTAATAGGGCAGCACGGCCGTGATCTGGCTGGCCGACGAGCGCTTGAGCGCGTCGATCATGATCAACAACTCCATGAGGTTGTCGTTGACCGGGCTGCACAGCGACTGAAGGACGAAGACGTCCTGGCCGCGGACCGACTCCAGGATCTGGACGCGGATCTCGCCGTCGCTGAAGCGCTCCAGCTTGCACCTGGCCAGCGGCCTCCCCAGGTGCGAGGCGACGCTGGTGGAGAGGGCGCGGTTGGAGCTGCCAGAGAAGAGCTTGATTTCACCAGGCATCGAAGACCTCCTCTGCTCCCTGTCGGGAGACTACTCTTCAGGGCCGATGAAGCTGGCTCGGATGAACTCGCGGTTGAGCTCTGCGATGACCTTGACGCTGATGTTGGCGGGGCAGACCGCCTCGCACTCTTCCTGATTCGTGCAGTTGCCGAAGCCCTCGGCGTCCATCTGGGCCACCATGCCCAGGGCCCTGCTGCGGCGCTCGGGCTGCCCCTGGGGCAGGTGGAGGTACTGGGAGACCTTGGCGCCGACGAAGAGCATCGCCGAGGCGTTCTTGCAGGCCGCCACGCAGGCCCCGCACCCGATGCACGCCGCGGCGTTGAAGGACTGGTTGGCGTCGCCCTTGGAGATGGGCAGGGCGTTGGCGTCCGGCGCCCCGCCGGTGGCCACCGAGACGTAGGCGCCGGCCTGGACGATGCGGTCGAAGGCGCTGCGGTCGACGATGAGATCGCGGACCACGGGGAAGGCCTTGGCCCGCCAGGGTTCGATGTAGATGACGTCGCCGTCCTTGAAGCTGCGCATGTGGAGCTGGCAGGTCGTCGTGCCCCGATCGGGGCCGTGCGGCATGCCGTTGATCACCATCGAGCACATCCCGCAGATCCCCTCGCGGCAGTCGTGGTCGAAGGCGATGGCCTCCTCCCCCTTCTCGACGAGGCGCTCGTTGACTATGTCGAGCATCTCCAGGAAGGAGCAGTCGGGGCTGATGTCGAGCGCCTCGTACTGGGCCATCTTGCCGGGCGCGCTGGCCGTCTTCTGACGCCAGATGTACAAAGTCAGGTTCATGGCTCTACTTGTAGCTCCGCTGGCTCAGCTTGACGTTCTCGAAGACCAGCGGCTCCTTATGGAGCTCCGGCCGCTCCCCGACCCCCTTGTAGGACCAGGCCGAGACGTGGGCAAAGTTCTCATCGTCCCGGAGCGCCTCGCCGTCCTCGGTCTGGCTCTCCTCGCGGAAGTGGCAGCCGCAGGACTCGGCGCGATCGAGGGCGTCGACGCACATGATCTCGGCGAACTCCAGGAAATCAGCAACCCTCCCGGCCTTCTCCAGCGACATGTTGTAGTTGTCCTGGTCGCCGAGCACCCGGACGTCGCTCCAGAACTCCTCGCGCAGCGCCGGGATCTTCTCAAGCGCGCGGGTCAGGCCCGCCTCGGTGCGCGCCAGCCCGCACTCGTCCCACATGATCTGGCCCAGCTCCCTGTGGAAGGAGTCCACCGTCCGCCTGCCGCCGACGGCCAGCAGCTTGTCGACCCGGCCCCTGACCTGGGCCTCGGCCTCGACGAAGGCCGCATCGTCCGTGGAGGGCCTCTCGGGCCTGTCGCTCCAGAGGTAGTGGCCGATGGTGTAGGGCAGCACGACGTAGCCGTCGGCCAGCCCCTGCATCAGGGCGCTGGCCCCGAGGCTGTTGGCGCCGTGATCGGAGAAGTTCGCCTCGCCGATGACGTGCAGGCCCGGCAGGTTGCTCATCAGGTTGTAGTCGACCCACAGGCCCCCCATCGTGTAGTGC
>SYOX01000144.1 GCA_005804885.1 Pseudomonadota bacterium | reverse complement strand
GAGCTACAGGCTGCGCGAGAAGCGGCGGGCCGGGCTCATCAAAACCACAGCTTCAAACCAGGTGGGGAACCCCTCCACCTGACTCAACAGGGGGTACACTTTGGTCTGTCGCAGGGGTACACTTTAGGATGTCGCTTGACACTGTGTCTATTCGGAGCAGCAGGTTTTCGGCAAGATGGCTGTCTACATGACCGATGAGGATCTGCGCAGCCAAGCGCTCGAGTTCATCGAGATGGCCAAGGATGCCGGGGCCTCTTCAGTGGTTTTCAGGCGAGACCATCGCCGCTTTGATCCGGATGCACGCCCGTCGGCGCTGGAGCGGGTCTTTGAGGATCACAAGCTGTTGAAGACAAGCCGCTGCAAGAGCTGCAGAGTCTGGCTCAAACTCATCAGGGGTGTGTCCGTCAATTTCAAAGCGTCCGCTTATGAGCCGACACAACACCATCCCGAGGAAGAACTCTATGAACTGGTCTTCCACAGCAACGGGCAGCTTTGCAGGGATTGGTCGAGGCGCCAACAGGTCAATCGCCCGTTTCCACCCTTCAAATGGAACCCCGAAGCACACGCATGGCAGCAACAAACCGCAAGCCGAGGGGTCGATACAACCCTTGATGAGTGCTCTGACAAAGTCCAAAGCACTACGGAGGGCAGGGCGGCAGGAGCCTTTGTTCTGGATGATCGTTGTCACCTCAGCACGCTCGGGGACGTATCCACCGAGACAAGTTGCCGGATCATGGCGCTCATCTCAACGTGGAGTCACCACACCGAGAAGCGTTTTTTAGAGTCAGAACAATTTTCACTGAGACAGGTCGAGCGGTTGGCGCTCGAGATCGCAAGGCAGTTGCCTGAAGCAGACACGTCTCGAACGCGCGATGTCATTCAGTTCGACCTCGAGCACAAGAGCATCGCGCTGTGCCTCCTGGTCTCCTACGAGGCTATTGAGGTTCGCCATGAAGTGACCGAATGGTCAGGTCCCCATTCACCGATGCGCTCAACGCTCCTATGGAAGCGTGTTGAGACAGCTCAGTTCGACCCCCATAAGCTCAGTGGGCTGCTTGATGCTGCGGTTCGGGCGAGGCTTGATTCGTTCGTTGTCTGTCGTTTCTGTCAGGAGAGTCATCCTCCCGAACATTGTGTTGAAAGAGCCTGTCATAGGTGTGCCTCCAACGAGCTTGGTATAGTTTTTTGAATGCCTCGATAATCTATGGACTCCCAATTTTAAAAGCCTACTCCTGATGATATCATGTAGAGATTAAGGGGCGCCAAGAGGGCGGTCGAAGAGCACCTCGATCAGTCTGAACGTAACCATTCACCCCCCTTGGTCTTGATATCGGCGGGGAGAGGGGCCAGAATGGGGAGATGAACATGGAGGAGTTGACAGCAAGGATAGAGTACCTTGAGAAGCTCGTGGAGAACCTGACCAAGGTGATCAGCCACCAGGAGATGGTCATCAAGCAGTTGCGCGCCCAGCTCGGCCAGGACTCAACAAACTCCCACCGCCCTCCTTCAACCGATGACCCTGCTGCCCGCGCTCAGCGTTAGCACCGCAACAAGAAGCCCTCAAAGCGCAAGCGAGGCGCCCAGCCCGGTCGCAAGGGCACCAACAGGCGCCTCGTCGCACCCGAACTCGTTGACACCCTCCAGACCTGCCTTCCGAGCCAATGTCAGCACTGCCAGGCTGCCCTCGATGGGCTCGACGAGCATCATCTCCGTGCGGGGGACCGCGCCCCGCCCGAAATCCGGGCTGCGCGCGGTGGCCGATGCCGCGCGCAACGTCCCACCCATCATAATCGGCGCGCAACCTGCCCCAGATCCCGTGGTCGCTCATCCCCGATGAAATCGGGGATGACCTCATGTTCGTCTTCTCCCACATCGGGGGGGTCGAGCGCGTGCGAGGCCCGGTCGACTTGCCAGCGCCGTTGGCCGCGACGAAGACCGTCAGGTCGGGCTCAAGCTCGATCGTCGAGCCGCCGAAACTGATGCGCGATCATGGCGCGACCCCCTCGACCGGCGCGAGCGCCTCGGGCAGGCGGTTGCATACCCCGATGTGCAACCGCTCATCCCGGTGAGCCTCCCACCAGATCGTCTCCTCGATGGGGGGCTCCAGATACCCCAGATCCCCCGCGCGATGGGGCGCGACGATCACCGGAGTGCCCGCTTGCGCCGCCGCCAGCCCCACCCACATGTCGGCCATGTTGGGCGCCTCGAACATCCCCCGCTCGATCTTCAAGGCACACCGGCGAGGATCAAAGGCCATGACCCCCGTGCCGGGGAAGTCCACCTGAGTGAAGTCGCTCCAGTCGCCCAGGCAGGAGATCGCGCGGCGCTGGCCGAAGTACGAGGTCCAAGGCCGCAGCGAGCGCGGCATGAAGGCCCCGTGGGTCGAGATGATGGCGCGGCCCCCGAAGAGATCGACGAAGCCCGCCATCTCCTCGGCCCACCTCGGAGGGTAGACCAGATCGTCGTCGCAGGACAGGTGAAGGTCGGGCAGCTCCTCGGGATCTGCGCTCCACAGGGGCGCGAACTTCTCGGCGTCCCCCAGCCCACCATCGGGGTTGACCGCGATGCAAAGGCGTCCCTCTCCCTCCCCTCGATGAGCCACCCGCTCCGCCCAGAACTCCAACCAGTCCGATCGCCAGTCGCCGTTGAAGGCGACGTGGAGCCTGTTGACCTGGGGCAGCAAGGAGTCGATGACCCGCCCGAGCCCCATGGCGCGCGACGGGATCGCAGCCAGCGAGGCCCAGACACGGGCATCAGGTCGCATCGTCGAACTCCACGGCGAGCTTGATCCCGATCATGGCGAACACGTCGTTGACTCGGGAGACATCGACGGGCGGGTGGGGCAGCGCCGGCATCCGCGAGGGCTCCGAGGCCAGCTCGGCCCAGTCGAGGACGGCGAAGGCTGCCCTCCAGCGCCACAGGGGCTCGAAGGCCGGCAGGTGGTCGCCCGAAGGCACGTCCAGCAGCGCCCTGGCCGCACCCACTTCGCCCGAGCCCGCCAGCGACTCCACCAGCCACCACAGCACGGCAGGCGCGCCGGGGTGGGTCGTGGCGCCCTTGATCGCGAAGAAGGCCCTGGCCCGCTCGACGGCCAGATCCCACTGGCATCGTTGCCACGCGAGGTGGACGAGGTGGAAGGCCGGGATCGGATCATCGGGGCAGCCGGCGGCCGCGCTCATCGAGCGCGGCCTCCCGCCCCCCTCGATCCTTGGCCCCGTCGTAATGGGCCTCGATCCTGGCCGTCGAGTCCACGACGCCCGCGACGACGAGCTGGTTGTGGACGGGGTAGCGCCACCGCCCGTGCTCCCGATCATAGACGCGGACCTGGGCCATCGTCGGCCCCGCAGCCCCATCGTAGAAGGGCGTCACGATGGCGCGCACGCCCGTGGGAGCGTTGCTCTCCTTGATCACTTCGAGCAGATCGCCTGCGTCGCTGATCACCTCGTCGGCGTCGAGGACCAGGATCGTGTTGTGCCTGCACAGCTCGGCGGCTCGGTTGCGGGCCGCCGAGAAGTCCCACGGCACGATAGACTCCTTGAACACGCGCGCCCCGAGGCTCGCGGCGATCTCCCTCGTGGCGTCCTGGCTCCCGGTGTCGAGCACCACGAGATCCCGCACCCACCTGAGGCGCTGGACGGATTCGAGCGCGGCCCCGATGCGGGCCGCTTCATCCTTGGCGATCATCGCCAGCGACACGTCCACCATCTCACCCCTCCTTGCCGAGCACGGCGGCCCGCTCGTAGTCGCTCGGCCTGTCCCTGCCCCAGCGCCCCGTGGTGCATTCGAGCCACCACGGCCCTTGGGCATCTTCGCCCTCCACCCAGGCGTGGGCCTCCCTCCTTGCTGCTCTCCAGCGCCAGCCGACGACGATGTGAGCCCGCATCCCCCCGGCTCTGGCCAGCGAAGCCGCCAGGACCGCGAAGTCGTCGCAGTCCCCTGCCCTCTCGCTCAACATCGCCGCGGGCGAGCACCACCTGTCCACGTCGGGCTCAGGGTCAGGCCGGTAGCGCAAGGCCCCCGACCGGCGCGAATCCTCAAGCCACGCGGCCAGATCCTCGATCCCCAGGGGCCTGCGCACTATGTGGGCGACCTCGTGGGGCCGGACGAGATCCCGCGCCGCCCTATCGAAGGCCGCGAGGCCTGGCTGTATCCTTCGGCACTGCATCGCCCGCCTCCTTCTTGCCGGCCTCTTCCCACCGTCTGCGGACCTTGGGCACGATCCTGTCCACCAGCGCGGTCAGGATCGACTCGCCGACCCCGACAAGCTGCTGGGCCTGCTCCATGCGCTCCTTGAACTTGTTCGGGTCCGACAGGGCCTCTTCGATGATCCCCGCGATGGACTCCTCGCGCTGGACCCGCATGATCCCGCCCACGACCGAGGCGACATCCCCGATGGTGATCCCGCCTGGCGCATCGTCCTGCGCGGCGGCCTCCTTGGGGCTGCGGCAGGTGCACTTGCAGACGATCCGATCTTCGGGGTTCTCGGGGCTGACGCGCTCGATATGGAGCACGATGTCGCGCTGCGGCCACCCGTAGTCGGCGGCGTACTCGATCAACTCGCGGTATGGCAGCAGCGTCCCCGCCTCGATGATGAGGCGGTCGTCCGGAGGGACGACGCAGGGGCCATTGCGCCCGTGGTGGACCTTGACCACCCGATCAAAGCCTCGGGCAGCCTCCCATTCGGCAATGAAGTTGTCCTTGAGCGGCAAGGCGGGCAGGGGCAGGCGCTCGCGGTTTTCGCTGATGCGCGGCCTGGCCGTTGCGCCCGTTTGCTCGATCAAGACCTCATCGACGACGACTTCAAACTCAGCCTCGCCAAGTCCATGTTCGCCTTGATTCATACTGCATAAGCTCCATAAGTTTGATGCTTGATATAAGTTTGATATGCGCCGCTTGTGCACATCCCTTGCGCGCGACCATTTCCAATGTGACACCGGCTCGATGCGAATGCAAGCGGCATCGATCGCGCCTGCATCGGGCTGTACATCACGATGCATCGCGACGAATCGTGATGCATCACCAGTGCATCGCGATGCATCGCGAGGTGATGTACTGCGATGCGATGATTTATGATTGACTTCAATCCTGCCCCCTCTCAGGCTGAATGTGTTGCGTGGCATTTTGCCGGATCGGCGCTGCCACCTTGCAGATCAGCCTCAGAGGTTTTCCATGTCATGCTGCTCTGAATGTGCCGCCAAAGAGATCGAGATGAACGAGCCCGTGTCGTGCGCCCCGTGCATGATGGCGCTGGGCGCGGACGACGACACCGAGCCCCTCTCCGGCCTCGACGCCCAGACGCACCTGGCTCTGGAGGCCGCGCTCGGGCGAGAGATCGAGGCTCGCGGCCTCGGGGCCACCGAGAGTCAGGCCGAGGCCGCCTCCATCGCCAGCCTCGACTGCGCCCCCGGCGAAGAGGCCGCTTGCGCCTTCCTCTATCGGCTCTACAAGACGGCGCGCTTTCGGGCCGCCCTCCAGATCGCAGCCCTTGAGAGGGCCGACCTTGCCCTGCCCTCCCCCAGCGGCGACGAGATCGTGCAGCTCGGCGCCCTGGCCTCCAACCCCGTCGAGGTCCAGCAGTACATCGCCTCGCGCATCCTGTGCGCGTCGGTGGCGACCTCCTGCCCCCTGGGCACCTCGACCCCCGAGTGCGTCGGCCTCTTCGGAGGCATGGGCGAGTTGCTCAAGGCCATCCTCATCGCCCTGCTGGCCGACGAGCTGGCCGATGTGCGCGGGCGCTTCTTCACCCTGCCGGTGTACTTCGAGCCCGAGGCCCAGCGCGCCGCCGAACCCTCGGACGACGACGAAGACGACGAGATTGAGGAGCCCGCGACGGCGCGCAACATCGAGCGCTCCCAAACCGCGCGCCAGAAGATCGACATCGCCCTGTCGGCGCTTCGCCAGTCCGGCACCGGCTCGGCGCCCGCGACCCCTTCGGCGCCGCCGCCCGATCCCGGGTCGAGCCCTGGCCCAGGTCGCGCCCCTCAGCCCAGCGGCACGATGGAGGACTCGGGCTCTCGACCCAACGACGGCCTGAGCCCGCCCTCCTCGCGACCCAGCGCGCCGCTGCCGCCCGTCTACCGGGGCGGCAGCGACTTCCAACTCGCGGTGCAGACGGCGGGCGAAGCGCTCAAGATCGGCAAGGGGGCCATCAAGCTCGCTGGCAAGTCTGGCGAGGCCAGCCGCGGCGGGCGAAAGGTGGCGGTCTATCGCCTCAACACCGACGGCGCCAGCCTCCGGCTGCCGCTGCGCCAGTGGCAAATCCTTGAGAAGCACTGGAGGGCGGCGCGCCAGGCCAGGGCCAGCGCCAGCCGCACCCCAGACCTCCTGCCCGCCGCCGAGCTGGCGCAGGTGGCCGTGGGCGCCACGCGAGACAGCCGCGACGCCTCGCAGAACTTCAGCCCCAAGGCCGCCGAGACCTACGCGATGGGCCGCGCCCGCTGGGAGCACTTCATCATCGCGCTGTGGTACGTCCACCGGCGACCCCTCCTTGCGACCACCATCGGGCGCGAAGAGCTCGACCTCGCCTCCGGCAACACGGTCCTGCTCGATCCGCCCAACGGCCTGACCCACCCGAGCGCCGCCTGCTCGGTGCGGGCCACCTCGGATCACGGCGACTCCCTGCCGAACAGGTTCCCCCCCTCGTGCCGGTTCCAGCGCAACAACGAGCGGACGCTCTACTCGAACTTCCGTCGCGACACGCTCGCGAAGATCCCCACCGGCATCGGCAACTTTGCCGCCTTCGAGGCCGCCGTCTTCAACGCCCTCTCGCGAGGCGGACGCTTCGAGGCCAAGGAAGGGCATCAGGTCATCCCGCCGCCGCCGAGGTCGAGCACGTCGACGATGAGCGTGCCCCTGGCGATGGACGTCTACGAGGACGCGATGGCGTGGCCCAGGGGCGCCGCCACCTTCCTCACCGGGAAGCTCAAGGGGGCCATGCTCGCCCTGCGGGGCGTCTGGGGCGGGGAACTGAACGTCTACGACGACGGCTATGAGCCCGTAGGCGACGACGGGATTGTCGATGCGATCTTCGAGGTCATCGACATGGACGCCTACGCGCACGACCTGCGCTCTCTGCCCGCCATCGAGCCGCTGTCGGTCGATGATCGTGCCCTGGCTCTGCGACCCTTCACCCCGCTCTACGGCGATGACGACGAGATGTCGGGCAAGGCCCTCTTCCTTATGGTCCTGCTGGCCGGGACCCTCGTGTCGCTCGCGGCCGTGGGCGCGTGGGCCTACGTCGTGCCCCAGGCGGCGCCCCACTTTGCGGACGTGGGCAAGACGGCCCTGTCGTCCACCACGGGGCTTGCCGGGTCGGCCATCGAGGCTGGCACGATGATCCTGCCCAACCTCGGGAGGGGGTGAGGGCATGGGCAAGCCTGACTGCATGGACGAAGGAGCCAAGTACGGCGCTGCAGCGACGAGCGTTGCGGTCGGTCTTGAGGCTGCCAGCGTTGGCCTTGCCACTCCGGTCGCGGTCGCGCTCCCCGTCATCGGCGGGCTCTACGGCTGCTTCGTCGCTGGGGACGGAGCCGCCCAGGTACAGGCGATCTGGCGCGAGACGCGCCGCACGTGGCGTGTCACGAAGCGGGTCATCGGGCGGGCGTGGCGCTGGATCATGCGCGACGGCCGACCGAAGGTCATCGCCCCTCGACCCCTGACCACCGACGAGGCCATGTCCGTCGTCGCGGCGAGCTTCGAGCACAGGGACGGCCCCGGCCTGCACCTGCTCAAGGGCAACACCTGGCACAGCGTCGAGGCCCGACACATCCTGTCGGCCTCAACCCTGAGCGAACTGTACGGCGAGGAGTTCGCGGCGATGGCCGACGCCAAGAAGGTCGCCGCGCTGTGGTGGGGCTTCTGGAAGACCACCTTGAGGCAGAGGCCCGAGTGGGGCGCCGAGACGCGGCTGCTCTTCGTGGTCTTTCGCACGGGCGACTGGCTCAGGCGAGCGCCCGTGTTGGCCGATGGCTCCATCCTCCCCATCGAGGCGTGGCCCCTGATGCCCGTCAAGGACGACGACGACCCGTCCGCGTCGAGCCTCGCCATCATGGGCGATCAGGACGCGCCCGAGGTGGGGATCGAGGTGCCCACCGAGCGCGGCGCCACCATGCCGTGGGAGGCGCCTTTGTGGGCGCTCGTGGGCAGGAGGAAGGCCGCATGAGCATCCGCGTCGAGCTGTGGCCCGTGGCCCAGGGCAAGATCCCAGGGCTCGCCCGAGACAAGGCTCAGGGGCTCTACGGCGGCGTCTTGAGCCCCGAGAGGGACGCGGACTCGCCGACCCACAAGGCGGGGCTGGCGGCCTTGAGGTTCCACAGGGCCAGGATCATGGCCCGCTTCGGCATGACCCAGCCGCAGATCATGGAAGGGTCCCTGGAGCCCGCGATCAAGGCGCAGTTCACGCACAACATCATCGTCGAGCGCGCGGTGCTGATGCGCCGCGCCCAGGACGGCGCCGTGGGCGTCTACCCCATCGCCCACATCGGCCCTGGCGGCTTCCGGCTCCTGACCCTGGAAGAGGCGACGGACTCGATGGCGGGCCATTGGTCGAAGTACCCGCCCCCTGGCGGCTTCGCCAAGGGCGGGCTGGCCGGCGCGGGCGCGAGCCTCATCAGGGGCGTCAACAACGCCATCGCCCACCCCGTCACGAGGGCGGCGGCGGGCGTCGGCTCTCTCTACATCCTCATCAGGAGCGCGATCGGCAAATGAGCAAGAAGACGGAGAAGGAAGTCGAGCTGATGCGCGCCCTGAGCGCGCGCAAGGTCAAGCTGCCCGAGGGCGCGACCCCCAAGTACCACCTCAACGACCCGGACGAGAGCGGTGAGCGCGGCTCCGGGTGGTACTACCCGATCCACACGGGCGAGGGCGAGGAGTGGGTGTTCCTCGGGCGGGAGTTCGAGACGGCGCTGGCCAACGCCACCGCCTCGAGGATCCGCTCTGGGATCGTGGGCGAGCGGGCGGCGTCGAAGAAGCCCTCGACGATGGCGACGGCGCTGGAGTGGGGCACGCCGATCCTGCTCGGGGCGGCGCAGGGCACCGCCGACGGCACCCTGCGCGACCAGGGACACGACGCGGCGGCCAACACCGTCAACGCCGCCCTGGCCCTTGGCGGCCTGCTGCTCGCGCGACGCTCGGGCAACAACGTCCTGCGCGAGGCGGGCCGCACCGCGATGGCCGTCTCGACGGCCCTGACCGCCAAGGAGTACGTCGCGCCCATCGTGTCCCAGGCCCTGGACGATCGCCGCAGCAAGAGGCTGGAGGCCGAGATCGAGAAGGATTGGGACCACTACAAGGGCCTGATGGGCTCGGGCGATGAGGCCAAGGAGAGGGAGCAGGGGCAGGAGCAGGAGCAGCACGTCGAGCAGAGGCAGCCCGTCCCGGTGCAGTGATCGCCGGGATGACCGATCGAGAAGGCAACCAACGTCGGGGCTCTTGCCCCTGACCATCGGGGCTCTTGCCCCAGGAGAGAGATCGTCATGAGCATCAAGGTTCCCATCAGCATCAAGAACTTCCGCGCCCCTGGCATCAACAGCGGTGCGCTGGAGTTGGCGCTCCAGCGCGGCGCGCAGGCGGCGGGCATCCAGATCAACCCCGCCGACATGAAGCGGGTGGCCCAGGCCGCCTCGCAGCCCTTGCTCGGGGGCGCCCCCGACATCTCCAACGTGCCTTTTCAGGGCATGTGCTACTCGGGCCGCGACAACCTCTTCAAGCGGCCCATCCTGCCGCTGCGGCTCCAGGACACGGGCACGGCGGGCGCGGGCGTCTCGGTGGCCTCGACCGCCGACATCGTGGCGGCCATCAAGACCTCGACCACCTGGGTTCAGGGCGGGACCACGACGGGCACCCAGGCGACCAAGGCCAACCGCGAGCTGCTGGCCGAGGACAAGGGCCACAGCCTCTTCTCGGCCGTCGACGGCAAGTACATCCGCTACATCAGGCCCTACGTCACGGTCCTGGCCCGCAGGGCGTCGGAGTCCTTCGACCCCGATCTGTCGGCCATGATCGCCAGGATGCTGATGAGCCAGCTCTTCCTCGTGCTCGACCCCGACGACACGGCCAAGAACGTCTCCCTCGACGCCATGCCCTTTGGCTCCTTCCCCGAGGAGGGCGCTGCGCTCAAGCCCGATCAGGTCAAGGGCAAGAAGTTCACCCGCAACTCGGTGCTGCGCATCGACTGGGCGGGCCAGAACGAGGCATCCGACTACGACGCGATGGCGCTGGTGGCCGGCACCCAGCTCTTCATCCACACCGTCATCGGCGCCGACATCGTGGTCACGCCCACCGAGGACGAGGACTTCACCGAGGTCTTCTGAGCCCAGTCACGCCCACTGAGGACGAGGACTTCACCGGAGGCCTTCTGATCTGACGAACCCTGCGGCGGCGAGCCCGCCTCGCCGTCGCAGGATCGAACAACGCACTGAGCGCGGGGCGCGGCCCCCTGACCCGTTTCATCGGAGAGAGAGCTATGAAAACCAAGATTGTCTTCCTCGGCACCTACGACAAGGCCAACGGCACCGGGACGGGGACCGTCGGGCTGACGAACGGCGAGGCGGGCGACCTCGCCGGCCACGAGCTGGTGAGGATCATCCCGCACCTTCGCACCGCCATCACCTCGGGCGGCACCCCGGCCTGTCGGCTTCGCACCGGCAGCGCCAAGGCGCTCAACAAGACGGCCACCGCGCAGGCCGACTGGACCACCTCGACGAACCTGCTGCAGGCGGACCTGCGCGCCGACCTGAGCACGGTCCTGAGCGCCGCCGACGTGGCCAACCGCTTCCATCTGGACATCGCCACGGCGGCCCTGCTCACGGGCGTCGTGGACTTCTACGGCGAGGTCATCCAGCCGCGCAACTGAGGATGATCTGAGTCGATGACGACGGGACGGAGGGGTGATGTGGCTGCCTGCAAGATCGGGATACAAGGTGACGCCGGAGCAGATCGTGTTGGATCTGCGCCGAGATACGCACCTGTGGCCCCAGGCGTGGATTGAGGTGTCGGGCACGCGCGCTCGCCGCGCCGCGGGCGCCCCCGTCTCGGCCATCATCCTGCCCTTCCGCGTCAACGACAGCGCCGGCACCCCTGGCCTGTCCTTCACCCTCAAGTCCGACTCCAAGGGCTCGATCACCGAGACGATCACGCCCGACCTGCAAGATCCCGCCTATGTCCTGCGCTGGCAGATGATGGAGTACGAGGTCGGAGGGCAGCTCCTCGTGCCTGCGATCTCGGCCCTTGAGGCGGGCTCAATCGACTGCTGGTTCTTCTACAAGGAAGAGGAGATCAGCCCCGAGGAGGCCGCGCCATGCCGCCGAAGATGACCCGCACGCATCTCGACGAGCGAGCCGGCAAGCTGGCCGATGTGCCGCCGCCCGGCCCCACCATGAGCCTGGATCGCACGGCGGCCTACTTCGCCAGGCGCTCGGGGCTGCCCGCCGGCGAGGCGCGCTCATACGCGCGCAAGGCCCTGCTGTGCAAGGTGTTCTCAGGCGCGGGGGGCGATGAGGTGAGCGTCCTGCTGGCCAACGTCCTCGTCGCCCAGGCGCGCGCCTGCGACGCGCTCGAAGAGGTCTGGCTCTCCAAGGCGATCGGCAACCCTGAGATGGACAGGCTGGCCGCGACGGTCCTGCTCGACCTCCAGCGCCTCATGGAGGCGAAGCCGGGCGACCTCATCCCCTGGGTCTACGGCAAGGAGGGCTACGCCGAGGGCACCAAAGAGGCCCTCTTGCGCGAGATGGAGGACGGCCAGGGCGAGCAAGGGGGCGTCTCATGACGAAGACGCTCGCCATCTTTGGGGACTCCATCATCGGCGGGGCCGCCGACGGCGCAGGGGGCCTTGGGCGGGCGCTCATCAAGGCCGCGCCCGCCTGGGGTCTCCAGATCGTGGACACGGCGGGCGTCGGCGGCTCGACCGTCGCCAACTGGATGCACGCCTCTGGTCTGCCCGTCCCCGGCAAGGGCGCGGTGCTGGGGCGCTGGGGCGACCAGTCGAGGATGCCCCCACTTGATGAGGCGGCGCGCAAGCGGGCGCAGATCCCCAGGATCGCGGCGATGGTCGCCGATCTCTACTGGATCAACTTCGGCACCAACGACTTCAACAGCGGGCGCCCTGCGAAGATGTGGGCAGACCAGGCCATCGCCTTGATCGAGCAGCTCCCCGAGAGGGCGAAGATCGTCTGGACGGTCGGCAACATCGACCCTCGCATCCAGGCGGCGCGCTCCGAGGGGCTCGCGCTCTTGCAGTCGAGCGCCGACGGGCGCTGGCCGGGCCGCGTCCTGACGCTGGACACCGAGGGGGAGCTGGCCGTCTACGCGCCGGGCTCGATCCACCCCTCCGTCGCCCAGCACCAGCGCTTCCTCGCCTCGGCTCAGGCCGCTGTGGCCGAGCACATCGGGGGCCCGCGGCGGCGCACGGCCATCGGCAGGGGCCTGTGGTGGCTGCTGGGCGGCCTGGGGCTGGCGCTGGGGCTGGGCCACGCTGACGAGCTCGCCGCGCACCTCGATGCGTGGCTGGCAAGGAGGGAGCGATGAGAGAGCTGTCTGGTGAGAGCGGCCCATGGGCAAGGCTGACATGGGACATCGACGGCAAGAAGGGCGACTACCAGATCACCGACCGGGACGTGCTGTGGGGCTGTCGGATGGTCATCGGCGAAGGCGGCGGCCAGCACGACGTGCCCGAGGTCCTGTGGACGATGGCCCAGCGGTGGGTGCTCGTCCTTCACGTCCGAGGGCGCACGGGCGCCCCCTTCGAGGGCCAGCCCATGCTCTCCGAGGGGCTCTTTGCCGAGTACATGCAGTACAGCCAGCCCATCAACCCCATCTGGCGCGAGGGCGGGCTCAAGTGCCCCCGGGAGCACACCGACCCGTCGAAGAAGTGGAACCCGTGCGGGCGGGCGCAGCTTGATCGCAGGGCCTTCTTCGCCAAAGCCACGCTCGACGACCTCAAGGCGTGGCAGCGGGGCAAGGGCACCAGGGGCGTCGCTCAAGCGCTGGCGTGGTTCCGGGGCCAGGAGACGGCCAACCCCGTCCCGAGCGCCACGCACTTCGCCGCGCCCTTCGTCGTCCAGGGCCGCCTGGTCTCAAGCCCTTCGGAGTTCAGTAAGGGCAAGGATCTCCTGCTGGTCAAGAAGGGGGTCAACTGGTTCGCCACCGAGAAGGGCGCGACCCACTGGACCGCCGACGCGGTGCGCCTTCTGCCGCCGTCGGGGATCGGCCCGCGCCTCGACGTGCCGCTCTTGGCGAGCATCCCGAAGCCCATCAAGCAGGGGGCCATCGTGGGGACCGGAGTCGGCGCGGTCTACCTCTTCAAGAAGCTGGCCGAATGGCTGCTGGGGTGACGCATGGGGGTCGATCGCACAGCGGGCGAGTTGGCCGGCAAGGCGGCCGGCAACGTTGCCGATCTCGCCTCGGAGAGCGGCACCAGCGCCACCCACGCGGCAGGCAAGGCTGCGGGCAAGGCTGCCGCGACCGTCTCCGAGGGGGCGGTCATCATCCACGACGCAGGCGAGGCCATCCGCGTCGCATCCGACAACAACGACGCCCTCCGAGGCGCCCTCGTCGTGTTTGGCGTGGCGCTGCTGGTCTGGGGGCTGGCGAGATAGGTGCCCCATGGCGAAGAAGCTGTCCGAGATGAACACCGCAGAGCTTGAGGCCATGAAGAAGGGCCTTGAGGTCAACCTCGCCGCTGCGGCAGCGCAGGCCAACGACCTGTCGACGCAATGCACCCTGGCCAAGAACAAGGGGGGAAGCGACGCCAAGGATCTGTGCGACGCCAAGGACTTCGCCGTCAAGCGGATGAACGACATCCGCAAGCTCAAGGAGACCGTGGAGCGCGAGCAGCAGCGCCGCTCCAGGGGCCGAGGCTTCGGTGGCGCCTCGAGCGCCCAGAAGCCCGCCGACGAGTCTCCCTCCAGCGTCTCCTCTGAGCAGGCGAGCGAGGGCGACAGCGGGGCCATCTCCAACGCAAAGCTGGCAGGAGCGGGTGTCCTGCTGGGCCTGGCCGCTGTGGCCGCCACGAGGCTCCTGTGACCACGCCGATTGTCAGAGCGCTCACCGAGGCAAGCGCCTTCGAGTTGGCCCAGATCGAGGGCTTCTTGCGCGCCGCGCTCAAGGCCCGCAAGGCCGAGCGCCAGCGCACGGATGACCCGAGGGACAAGGCCCGCGTCGGCGCCGAGGTGTTCACCCTCGTGGCGCTGCTCAAGGAGGTCGGGGCCGCGCTCAAGGCCAGGGGGCACAAGACGAGCCTCAAGGCGCCTGACAGGCCGCTGGACGCCGCGCTGGGCACGATCTCGCGCGACCACATGCCCGCCGTCGCCCGCATCTGGGCAGGGCTGCCCGAGCCCGCCATCCGAAGGGTTCTGCCCGCGTGGCGAGCCATGATCGAAGCGGAGCTTCGACGCCGGGGCGTGCGTGACGCCTTCACGATCGCAGGCGCGCTCGGGCTCGGTGGAGCCGCGCTCTGGGCGCTGACGAAGTAGGAGATGGGACATGGCGACGACGACGAAGAAGACCACGACGAGGAAGACGACGACGAAGACGGCCAAGGCACCCAGCCTCAAGGCGCCCAAGCCGACCCTGCAATTCACCGTCGAACTCAAGGACGAGGAGGGCAAGGGGGTCTGGGTCGGTCGTGCCTTGCGCCTGTACCTCGACAACGACAGCGACCCGGACCTCAAGAAGGTCTTGTTGGCCCTCAAGAGGGGCCAGTCGGTGAAGTACGGCGGCGGGGCCGCGCCCCTGTGGCGAATCAGGCGGATGTAAGGGGTCGCATCGGAATTGGTGCGCCATCGAACAGAGAACGAGCGACACGAGGCCGACCATGTTCGACATGCTCAAGACGAAGACAAAGAGGAAGAAGAAGGCGGCGGTGCCCCACGCCGCCCTGATTCGGCAGCATGTGGCGAAGGCGAAGCGCGAGATCAAGGCCGACGCAAAGGCGGATCGAATCCCCTTCGCGGCCAGGGACTTCTCACACCTGCACGACTTCGTGGACGCCAACGACTATGGCTATCCCGATGTCGATCTGCCCCATGAGGAGTGGGTCGCCCTCATCAACGCCATCCAGAACGAGGTTGACGCCTGGATCAAGGGCGGCAACCTCGCCAGGGCGGAACCAGCGGCGCAGAAGCGAGCGCCGAGGCTCTCGGCGCCGAAGAAGCCCACCGAGGACGACGTGCGCGAGGCGGCCAAGGCCCTGGGTTACAAGCAGGAGGGAGTGTCGTCCGACTGGATCTCGTGGGCCTACGAGCTGCGCCCCGAGGCCGCAGCGAAGCGTGGGGGCATCACGCGAGGCAATCCGGGCTACTTCCTCGTCCACGACGAGGACGAGGACACCTGGGTCAAGGCGCGGCGCTACGCCCTTGAGGGAACCCGAGCTGCGCCGAGCTACCCGAGCGCCACCAGGACCACCATGGCGCGCTACCGCAGCCAGTTCGACGGGATCAACGACGTGGTGATCCTCGACAAGAAGGGCATCGGCCACGCTGATGCGATCAAGATCCTGACCCTGAACAAGAAGAGGCGCAAGTGAAGCCCGGCGTCGACATCGAGATCGTCCACAGGCTCGGGCGCTGCCAGCCGGCCTCGTGGGGCGATCTGCTGGCGCTGGACAAGGGCCACCTGGAGCGCCTGTGCGCCGTCTACAAGGGCTCGTGCCCGAGAGGCGCCAAGGCCGACACGCTGCGTCGGCGCCTCGCGGCCCACTTCAGCATCGAGGTTCCGCGCAAGGGGAGTCCCGAGGCGATCAAGGCCAGGGCCGACGGGGCGCAGCTTCGCCGGAAGGGCGGCATCATCGCCTGCGACTGCAAGACCGGGGAGGCGTGAGGCATGGCGCGGGGGCCGTCGAGCCTGTTTGAAGCCTTCTCGTCCAAGGGCGCCCCTGCCCCCGGCGAGCGCGGCTACGTCGAGCCTGGGACCATCAGCCCGAGGGCCATCAAGGCGCAGGAGGCCGCGCGTGCGGTCTTCGGGGCCTTGCTTGAGCTGGCCGACAGCCCCGATGCCCCCTTCGTCAACGCCGCGTCGGATTGCTGGGCCACGGGCGACGACGACGCCTGCGACGCCATCGAAGACGACGTGGACGAGTGGGTCGCGCTGGCGGGGGACTTGAGCCCCTTTGCCGACCTCGGAGACGAGGACGAGCTCTTCTTCGTCCTCTGGGAGGTGGCCGGCCAGATCCAGGCGGGCGACATGGCGCGCTCGGTGGCCGAGGCCATCCTGGCCGATGCGGTCGCGCCCCCCCACGAGCGCATGAGGCTGGTCAACGTCACCAAGGATGAGGCCGCCGACTTCATCGCCCGCCACCACAGCCACCTGCCCCAGCTCAACCCCAAGGGGCTGATGTACGCCGTCGGGGCGCTCGCAGACGGCAAGCTCGTGGCGGTGGCGACGGCGGGGGCGCCCACGGGACGCTGGAGCGGCGCGGATCGCACGCCGCCCTGCGGCCCCCACGGCATCCTTGAGTTGACCCGGATCGCCTCGGACGGCTCGACCAAAAACGCCGCCTCGATGCTCGCGGCAAGACTCATCGACGCGCACACCCGCAGCGGGCGCCACGACGCCTCCGGGTGCATGTTCGTGACCTACAGCCTCACCGGAGAGCAGGCCGCCGTCTACAAGGCCCTTCGTGACAAGGGCTTGCGGCCCGTGGCTCGCGTCAAGGGCAAGGACAAGGCCGGCGGCGCCCGCAAGGGCGGCAGCGCCCTGGCTGACAAGCACAAGATCCGATGGGAGGCCGGCGCCTCGGCCCTGCCCGCTGACTGGAGCCTGATCGAGATGGCAAAGACAAAGGCCGACAAGACCGACAAGACCGAGAGCCCCGACCTCTGGACGAAGGGCGAGCGCACCCGCGCCAACCTCGCCGCGATGACGATCCTCGCTCGCGGCGGGGTCGCCACGAAGGCCGAGCGCGAGGCCCTTGCCCGGTATTCGGGCTGGGGCGGCCTGTCGCTCAAGGCCGTGGCCGACAAGTTCCCAGCGGGACTGCCCGCGCCCGACAAGGCGGGGCTGATCAACGAGTACTACACGCCCACGCGGGTCGCACGCGAGGTGGCCAGGGTCGCCTCAAGGCTCGTCAAGCCGCTGGCGCACGTCGTCGAGGGGCCGCTCAAGGCGCTTGAGCCCTCGGCGGGGATCGGGCGCTTCATCGAGGCTTTCGAGCAGGAGGCCAAGGGGGTCGATGTCGCATGGGAGGCGGTGGAGTTGAGCGAGGTGTCCGCGCGGCTGCTCAAGGCGCGTTGGCCCTCGCTGAGCGTCCACCACATGCCCTTTGAGCGATGGGCCGCTGGCCACGCCGACGAGGTGCGCGGCAACCTGCACCTGGTCGTCGCCAACCCGCCCTACGGCCCTCGCGGGCTGACGAAGGCCGAAGACCCCGACGGGGAGTACCGGGGAGGCCTGATGAAGAAGGCCGCCTACCCCTACTTCCTGCGACGGGGGCTCGACCTGTTAGCGCCGGGAGGGATCGGGGTCTACCTGATCCCGGCGGGCTTCCTGTCATCGAAGCAGGAAGCGTATCTCGACCTCCGAAGCGCCACCCTGGAGCGCCATCACGTCCTTGCGGCCTTCCGGCTGCCCTCCAAGGTCTTCCCCGGCGCTGACCTTGTAACGGACCTGATCTTCTTCCAGGCACGCGGCGGCATCTCGAAGGAGGCGCTGGAGAGCGGCGAGGACCGCACCATCGCCATCGGAGACTACTTCGAGCTGTACCCCGAGCACATCCTCGGCACCGAGGTCAACAAGCCCATCCCCGGCGAGAGTCGGGACAGGTTCAATCGGTACAAGATCGAGGGCAAGTTCAAGGGGTTGCCCGACTTCACACCCCGCCCGATGTCGAGCGCCCCCATCGTGCCCGTCGCATTCAAGAAGGTGAAGGCCGTCAAGGGCGTGGCGAGGACCGAGGACTCGGCCACACTCGACATCGGGCTTGACGAGGCCCAGCGGGAGGCGGCGATCCTGGGGCGCAGGGTCGCCAGATACTTCGCGAGCCTCGCGACCGAAGACCCCGACGAGGGCAGGCAGCGCTTCGCGATCTGGCGCGAGCTGCGCTTCGCGCTGCTGTCGTGGAAGGAGGCCCACGGCTTTGCGCGCACGGCGAAGATGGGCGCCCTGTCGGCCACGCACCCCTCCATCGGGCGCTTTCTGTCCGCGTTTGACGCCGCCGGGAGCCTGATCGACGCCATCTCGGAGGCTCCGCAGGATTGGGAGCCCGCGCTCAAGGGCGAGCCCTCCCCCATCGCGGCCCTCGACTTCGTGTGGCGCAAGACCGACCGGCCCGTCTCGCTGGCCGCCTGGATCGAGGCTTACGGGCGCTGGGCCAGGGTGGAGGCGAGCGAGGCTCGCTCGCACTGCGTCAAGGCCATCCCCCGGCTCGTCGAGGTGTGGCCCATCGACGTTGACGGCGACGACCTCGTGCTCCAGCCCTCGGAGAGCTACTTCTCGGGCCACCTGTGGCCGAAGCTCGACAGGGCCAAGGCCGAGCTGTCGTCGGGGAGGAACTTCGGGATCGTCTCGCACGGTGGCCTCGCCGCGATCTGGTCGTCCCAGGCCCAGCGGCTTGAGATCGCCATCGACCCCGCGATCGCCGAGCAGATCGATCTGTCGCCGACGCAGGCGTGGGTGCCGCTCGAAGTGCTGGAGCGGTGGTGTTCAAAGCGGTACGGCGTGGATGTCGAGTTGGAGCGCTCTGGCGGGATGTTGACGCTTAAAGGGCTCCCCTACGCGGAGATCGCCGAGAACATCGGCAAACTCAGGGCCAAGGGCGCCGACAGGACCGAGTTCAAGCGATTCCTCGGCTGGGTCAACGGCGACGGAGGGCTCTTCTCATTCCGCTCCGATATCGTCAACGGCGTCGTCGTCGAGAGCGCCGATGACAAGAAGACCGACTGGATCGAGAAGACCGAGAAGAGCTTTCGCGAGGCGATCGATGCCGACGACGAGAGCAAGGAGGCCATCGAAGCCTCGTACAACCGAGCCATTCGGGGCTGGGTGGCGCCCGAGTACTCCGGCGCCCCTTTGTCCATCGGGCGCTTCGTCTCCCCCATCGTGCCCCACGACTACCAGAACAGGGCGGCCCGCCGCGTCCTGTCCAACAACGGCGGTGTCATCGCGCTGGACGTGGGCCTGGGCAAGACGCTCACGGGGATGATGGTGCTCGGTCGCCTCATGCAGGAGGGCCGGGCCAGGCGCCCTGTGATCGTCGTGCCCAAGCCCATCATGCTCAAGTGGGAGCGCGATCTGCTCGGCGTCTATCCCGACCTGCGCGTCGGGCTCATCGGCGTCAAGGGGACTGCAAGACTAAATGTGTAAGATAGGCCGGAGCATGTCATCAGAGCACGGAGCCCCAGTTCTCGGGGATCCGTCCCTCGAATTGGATCTGGAGAGCAGCCACGATCTGCTTCCAGTCAGGTCTTGTGCGTCTGTTG
>SYOX01000143.1 GCA_005804885.1 Pseudomonadota bacterium | reverse complement strand
TCATCGGCTCCTGGAAGATCATGCTGATGTCCTTGCCCCGGACGCGGCGCATCTCGTCCTCGGGCAGGGCCACGAGGTCGCGGCCCATGAAGACGATCTGGGAGCCGCGCTCGATGCGGGCCACCAGCCCCGGCAACAGGCGCATGATGGACAAGGAGGTG
Organism: Pseudomonadota bacterium; assembly: GCA_005804885.1. Taxonomy (GTDB): domain Bacteria; phylum Myxococcota_A; class Bradymonadia; order Bradymonadales; genus SYOX01. The sequence continues at coordinate 12,403 of SYOX01000143.1, read as the reverse complement.
ACGGACTTCCCCGAGCCGGACTCGCCGACGATGCCCAGGGTGTGGCCCTCCTTGATCTGGAGGGTCAGGTCGTCGACCGCGCGGATCGTCGCGTCGCGGGTGTGAAACCACGTCCGCAGGTTCTTGATCTCGATGAGGTTGGTGTCCTGAACGGACATGGCCGCGCCCCCTCCGCTTCAGGATCCTCGCCGGGCCGACCTCGGCTCAACGCCCAGAACGCCGAGCCTGGAGGGCCGACGGGTTTGACTCCGTCGGTCCCTCAAACCCATCAACGCTCTAGCTGGCCAGCGCCCTGGCGCGCCCGAGCGCCTCTTCGAGGTCGTCCTCGCCGAGCGCCATCACCTGCGCCAGCCGGTCGATGTAATCGCGCTCGTGATCGTCGAGGTGGCCGTCGGCGTAGGCCGCCTCGGCCAGCTCGTTGAGGAAGTCGAGCCGGTCGATCCGGTCGAGCCCCGCGATGAGCTCCTCGGCGGCCTTGGCGTTGATCAGGCTCAAGGCGCTCTTGCGCTCCTCGACGCTGAGGCCCAGGCGCCCGAGCGCGCGCTCCAGGAACTCCAGCTCCGAGGCCGTCACATCATCGTCCGCCGCCACCATGCTGGCGATGAGCCGCCCGCGCGCGATCCTGTCGTTGAGATCCATGGCTGAAAGGCCTCCCTTGCTGGCTTTGACATCAAGCGCCTGGAACATACCCGAGCCCCCGCCTGACCACAAGGCCCTCAAGGCGTCGAGCCGCAGCTTGAAGCGCACGCGCAGAGCGCCGAAGCTCGATAAGCTGTTGATCAGTTCAGTGTCATGCACTATACTTAAAAACAGTGGTCGACAGGGCAACAGGGAGGCCGTTCATGTGTGGGCGCAGAGAGGAGCGAAGGGTGGGCGGGGACCTCGATCTGCTCGTCGACGCGATCGACAGGCGCGCCGCGGGTCTGGCCGGGCCTTCTCCTTTTGATCACTTCGAGGCGATGCGGGCGCGCGCGCTGCGGCGCCAGATCGGCCCGATGGCCACGGAGGTCGGGGACGCCGGCGAGGCGGGGAGCGGCGACGGCCTGCCGGGGGAGGTGCGCTTGACGGAGGAGTCGCGCCAGAACATCGAGCGGGCGCCGGAGGGGACGCGCTTCTACTGCATGTTGACCGAGGCGGGCGACGCCCACTGCGCGGCGGGCCAGGGCGCGGCGCTGAGCGAGGATCAGAAGAGCCGGATCGGGGGGGTCCCGATCGAGCCGCTCTCGCCGGGGTGGGGAGGGACGGGCCACCAGCAGCTCGCGCGGCGGGTGGGGCTGGCCTTCGACGAGGAGACGGCGGCGGTGGGGGTCGTTCATGGGGATGAGGGCTACGGGATCTCGGTCGAGAAGATCAGCCCGTGCCAGCGCGACTACGCCTTCAACTCGGCCTTCAACCTCAAGACCAACGACGAGGGCAGCCGCACGCTGCCCGAGAGCTTTCAGCGGCGAATCCGCCAGGGGCTCGAGGGCGCCCTGCCGGCCTGCGAGCGGCAATGATGCGGCCCGTGCTGGACATCGGGGCCTTCGGGGCGCTGCTTGTGCGCGGCGCGGATTGGCGATATCGTGGCGACCTCTGTCGGAGCGGTGCGATAAGCGGAGCGTCACACATGGGCCTGTCCACCGGGGAGCTGAGTCTCCTTGAAGACATTGCGCCCACCTTCGGGGTTCGCGCGCAGAGCGTCCTGCGTTGCCTTCGCAAGCTGGAGGGGGTCCCGGAGGGCGAGCCGGCCGACGCCAGGGCGCTCGACGCGATGGTCGCGCGGCTGGAGGCGGCGCTGGAGGCCACGGGGACGTGGTGGCGCCGCGAGGAGCCCGCGTGGATCGGGCGCAATGGCTTCCGGCCCTATGGGGACCTGATCGTCTGGGTGCAGCACCTGCGGATGGAGGTCGGCGAGTCGCTGGAGGTCTTCGCGCCGACGCCGCGCGATCCTGGGGATCCGCTGTGGGTCAAGACGAGCCGTTGGCTGGCCATCTGCCTCGACGAGCTGCTCTACGACGAGGGGATCCCGACGGCGTGCCACAAGCTGATCAAGGCGCGGGCGCGTCAGCGGGTCTGCGATCGCTACGGCGTGCCGAGCATGCGGCATCTGCCTGGGACGATCTGCCAGCGCGAGGCGATCTCCTTGATCCTGCGCTGCGATCTGGAAGGGGCACACGAGGTGCTGGAGCTGGCCGACGTCAAGGCGCAGCTCCAATCTGCGCTTTGATTGGGTCTCGTTCAATATTCTGATAGATTGCCCCCCCTTGACCCCCAAGGAGCGGAGGCTGTCCATGACCCCAGGTTCCACACAAGAGCGCAAAATCCGTTACACACGAGAGCGCAAAGTCCATCTGGGCCTTGAGGCCCTCCAGAGGTCTCCGATTTTCAAGTCGATGAGCGCGCGGGCGCTGACGACGCTGGTGGATTCGGTGGAGGTGGAGGAGTTCGAGGCCGGCGATGTGCTCATGGAGCGCGGCAAGGGGGATTACTGGTTTGCGCTGTTGGAGGGCCAGGTGTCCCTGGATCGCGTCGACGACCCCACTGAGGCGGATAGGTGGGAGGAGTCGCTGTCCCTGGCCTCAAGCACGCCCATGGCCAAGGAGAGCGACCACATCCACCTGAACGCGGTGGCGCTGCTGGGGGAGTTCAACGCGATGGAAGGGTCGCCCTTCGAGGTGAGCGTGAAGGCGCTGACCAAGGGTGTGATGTTGCGGCTGGAGGTGGGCGCGCTTCAGGAGCTGTTCAAACACCGCAGGTCGCTGCGGTGTCAGGCCATGACGGGGTTGAACGAGGCGCCGAAGCGGGCCTACATCACGGGCGGCTCGACGGAGGGGGCGATACGAAAGCTGAATGAGACGAAAGCGGCGGAGGTGTTGCGCTTTGAGGCGCAGGGCGAGGCGAAGGCGGCGCTTGAGGTGATGATGGCGCTGACGGCGCGCGAGATGTACCTGAAGTTTGGGGAAAAGGTGGTGTGCGCGTCGATCGGGGGGGAGAGCCTGGAGTCTCTGAAGAGCCTGGATGGGACGCCGCGCTTCAGGGTGCCGCTCAATCAGTTCAAGGCGTGGTGCGACAAGAACTCGGAGCAGATGGACTTCATCCTGACGCAGGGGCCGGACGAGGCCTATGAGGGCTTGAAATGCATAACGCGGGTGCGGGTGCGCGAGCTGTCGGCGGCGCAGTCGCTGGACTTCGATCTGGTGGTGTTGCCGGAGGATCCGCCCCAGGCCTACTCGCAAGAGGAGGCGGATTTGTTCTGGAGGTTTCTGAGCAAGAAGCGCTCGTTGGGCAGGATCGAGCGGATGAAGGCGGCGAAGCAGGTCTGGAGGATGCTGGACAAGGAGCGCTCCTCGGGCGGGATCGATCTGACGAAGGCGACGACGCCGCTGGTGGCCAACCATGGCTGTCGAATCAAGCTCGATCTGAGGGCTCTGGGGGGCAGGGAGCCGACGCGGGATCTGAACAAGAACGACGAAAAGCTCCAGATGGCCTTTGGGCGGCTGACGCGGGCCTTGACGCACCGCCGGGTGGGCGTGGCGCTGGGCGGCAGCGGGGCCTGGGGCTTTGTGCACGTGGCGCTCTTGAAGATGTTGGGGGCGGGCGACGACCCCGTGCCGGTGGACATGATCAGCGGGGTCAGCTCGGGGTCGTTGATGGGGGCTTATTATTGCGGCCTGGGGCAACCTGGGCTGGACCTGCTGATCGACCACGGCGACTCGGGCAACCTCAACCTGATGGCGGACAGGTCGATGATCAACTCGTTCTTCATCCAGCTCGCCGTGGATCTGGATCTGCACGGGCGCCATCTGGAGTCGCTCGATACGGACTTCTTCCCGCTTTGTACGGATCTGACGAAGGGGCACTCGATGACGTGGGCCAGAGGGCCGGTGGGGTTGGCGGTGCGCGCGGCCAGCTCGGCGTCGGGGCTCTTCACCCCGACCTTCGTGGATCAACACCGGCTGGTGGACGGCTGCTTCGTGAACAACGTGCCGGCCAGCGTCGTGGCCGAGCACGCCGACATGGTGGTGGCCTGCAATGCCTACCCCTTCGACACGCGCAGCGGGAGCACTGGCCTGTTTCCTGGGGCTGTGGGCAGCTTCCTTCAGGGGCTCAACCCCATGGTCCGGTTGATGGATCTGATCAGCAGCGGTAACCTGATGTTGCACACCAGCGGGGAGTGGGAGTCGGTCAACACATCGTTGAGCTGGAACGCGGGCGAGCACATCTTGCCGCTGCTCGATGGAATGAAGTTTGTCAATGCGAAGAAAATCGTCGACGACACGAAGGATGACCCGAAATTTCTAGAATTCGTAGCGCGGGTGCGGAGCCAATGGGACAAGATGCGGGGACCCTGTCAGGGGCGCTCGCCCTCTTGACCCCAGACCGGCCGGTTCGGTATTCTCTGCGCGCGCCTCCGGGTATTCTCCCAGCCCTCAGCGTGCAATCGCTCACCCTTGCCGCCTTGCCCCACCCCCCCCTGGCGCCCCCTTGATCTGCTGGCTGGTCTGGAGGTCGAATGCTCCCCGAGAACGTCCCGCTGGCCGTGTGGCTCAACACCTGGCGCTTCTGGCGAGGATATCACCGATACGAGGTCGAGGGCTTTGAGCACCTGGAGTCGGGGCGAGCGTCCTTGATCGTGGGTTACCACGGCCGGCCGCTGGCGGTGGACATGTGCATCCTGGGCGTGGAGGCCTACGAGCGGCTCGGCTACCTGCCCCACGGGATCATCCACGGCTACTTCGGGCTCAACCCGGCGCTCAAGTGGTTCATCGACGGGCTGGGCTTCGTCACGGGCGACGACGGCTCGCTGCAGGCGGCCGTCGATCGGGGCGAGCACATCGTGACGGTGCCCGGCGGCGTGCGCGAGGGCTGCCGGAGCTGGCGAGAGCGCTACCGGGTCAACTGGGGCCGGCGAGTGGGCTACCTGCGGCTGGCGCTCAAGTACGATCTGCCGATCGTGCCGGTGGCCTGTGTCGGCGCGGACGACACCTACATCGGGCTCAACGACGGCTACACCTGGGCCAACCGGCTCAAGATCCCCTACCGCCTGCCGGCCTGGATCGGGGTCGGCCCCTTGGGCCTGTGGCCGCTGTCGCCGCCCTTCCCCGCGCGCTTTAGGCAGATCATCGGGGCGCCCATTGACCTGAAGACCTTCGGCCCCGTAGACCTGAACGACCGCGAGGCGCTCTTGCCGATGCACGAGCGCGTCACGTCGACGATCCAGTCGATGCTCGACGAGAACAGGTGAGGGGGGTGGCGTGAGCGAAGGGTGGGCGGTGATCCTGGGGGCCTCGGCGGGGACCGGCGCGGCGATCGCGCGGCGGGTCGGCCGCGACCCTGGGATGAGGGTCTTCGGCGTGCACCGGGGGCGCTACGACGACCTCGCCGGGGCCGTCGTGGCCGATGTCGAGGCCAAGGGCGGGGCCATGGTCATGCACCGGGGCGACGCGGGCACGGCCGAGGGCGCCGCGCTGTGCGCGGCTCACCTGGAGGCCCTGGCGGGGCCGCGCAGCGTGCGGCTCTTCGTGCACTCGATCGCCTCGGCCTCGGTGGGTCACCTGGCCGCAGGCGATCCGATGCACCCGCGCCAGATCCAGAAGACCTTCGACGCGATGGCGCACTCCTTCGTCTACTGGGCCAGAGAGCTCCTCGATCGGGATCTGCTGGCGCCGGGGGCCCGGCTGCTGGGGCTGACCAACCCGCTGGACACGACCTTGCTGGGCAACACGGCGCTGATCTCGGCCAGCAAGGCCGCCCTGGAGGTCTACATCCGCCACCTGGCCATCGAGCTTGGGCCGCTGGGGCACCGGGTCAACCTGCTCAAGTTCGGCACCGTCATGACGCCGGCCCTCGATCACGTCTACAGCCCCGAGGCGCTGTTGAGGCTGCGCGCCAACCACGAGCGGATGATCCCGGCCGGGAGGATGTGCACGGTCGAGGAGATCGCCGACTTCGTCGCGCTGCTGTGCCGGCCCGACGTGGACTGGTTCAACGGCGCGACCATTGACTTCTCGGGGGGGATGACGCTTCGATTGCTGGATCTTGTCTTGAACGAGGGAGACGCGGCGAAAAAGTCGCCAGAACCATGAGCACCACGACGACGACACCGCGCAGCCCGCCGCAGGGGCCGCCTGGGCACCTGCTCTTCGGACATTACCTGCCCTTCAGGGATCGGACCCTGGACTTCTTCGTCCAGACCGCGCGCGATTACGGCGACGTCGTCCAGCTGCGCTTCGGCCCCCAGCGGGTGATCCTGATCAACGACCCCTCCATGGCCGAGGAGGTCTTCCACGACACGGCCAACTTCCGCAAGGAGGGCCGCTGGCAGCGCCTGTCGCCCTTGCTCGGCCAGGGCCTCCTGACCAACGAGGGGGAGCCGTGGATGAAGCAGCGCCGGCTGCTGGTGCCGACCTTCCAGCACAAGCGCCTGGCCGGGCTCATCGGCATGATGTCCGAGGCGACCGAGCGGGCGGTGGATCGTTGGCTCACTCAGCACGGGCAGTCCGGCCAGTTTGACATCAACAGGGAGATGATGGCGCTGGCGCTGGAGGTGGTCGTCCGCTCGCTCTTCAGCACGACGCTGCGGCGCGACACGGACCAGATCAACGCGGCCTTCACCGAGATCCAGAAGCACCTGCTGCGGCACCTGTGGAGCTTCAACCCCTGGCCGGGGAAGCTGCCGACGCCGCGCAACCGGCGCTTCAAGAGGGCGCTCGGCGTGCTGGACGCGGTGGTCCTGCGGATCATCGCCGAGCACCGCCGGCAGGGGGCCGACCACGGCGATCTGCTCTCGATGATGCTCCAGACGAGGGACGAGGACAGCGGCGAGGGCATGTCGGATCGGCAGATCTGCGACGAGGTCATGACGATCATCCTGGCCGGCCACGAGACCACGGCCAACGGGCTGTCCTGGGCCTGGCTGATGCTCGACAGGCACCCCGAGGTGCGCCAGCGGCTGCGGGACGAGGCGCTCGGGGTGCTCGGCCCCGACAGGCCGGCGACGATCGAAGATCTGCGCCGCATGCCCTACAGCCTGCAGGTCTTCAAGGAGACGATGCGGATCTACCCGCCGATCTGGCTCATCCCGCGCACGAACCAGAAGAGCGCCGTCGTCGGCGGCTGGGAGATCCCCCCGGGCAGCATGGTCATGGTCCTGCCCTACCTGCTGCACCGCCACCCGGGCTGGTGGGAGGACCCGGAGGTCTTCAACCCCGATCGCTTCTCGCCCGACGAGGTCGACGAGGGCCGCCCGCGCTACCTCTACATGCCCTTCGGTGCGGGGCCGCGCACCTGCCTCGGGCACCGCTTCGCCCAGATGGAGGCCCAGGTGGTCCTGTCGACCGTCGCGCGGCGGTGTCGGATCCACGTCCTCAAGGACGACATCGAGCCGCAGCCGCTGCTCTCTCTGCGGCCCCGGCGCGGGATCCCGGCGAGGCTGGAGCGGCTCTGATCCGGCTCAGGTCGGCGCGGAGCCGACCGGCTCCGGTGCGCCCTGGGGCATCTCGAAGCTCAGGCAGTAGTAGAAGCGGCTGATCGCGTCCTGGCGGACCTCGATGGCCCCGGACGGGATCGACTCCGTGGGGCAGTGCGGGTCGTCGTCGTAGAAGGTCAGCGCCTTGAACCAGGCTCTGTGGTAGAGGGTGTGCCGCCTGTCGGGGTCGAGCTGCTCGTCGACGACGACGATGGGGGTGCCGGGCCTGGCCACGCGGGCCATCTCGGCCAGGGCCAGGGCCGGGTCGCGGTAGCTGCCCATGGCGCCGATGTGGAAGACCCGATCGAAGGAGGCCCCTTCGAAGGGCAGCGCGTGGGCGTCGGCCATCAGGAGGCGAGTCGGGGGCAGGCCGCCGCGGCGCAGCCTGCGTTGGCACTGGCGGAGCATCCCGAGGCTCAGATCGGCGCCCCAGACCTCGACCGGCACCCCGACGGGCAGGGCGGCCTTGAGCAGGGGGAGGTTGGCGCCCGCGCCGACGCCCACCTCCAGGATCCGGATCGGTCCCCCGCCCTCGGGGCGCGAGAGCCCCCCGAGCTTGAGGCGGCCGATGTAGCCGGCCCGCATCCGGGCCTCGGAGACGCCCTGCATCAGGGGCGTCAGGAGGCGAGTGGCCGGATCGTGCAGGGCCGGCAGGCTGTCGTAGATCACCCGCATGAGCTTGTCGGTGCCCTGGACGCCGGCCTCGCGGTAGAGCCGGGGGAGGCCCTCGCTCACGGGCCAGCGGGCCGCGCAGGCGGCGCAGACGAGCGCGCCACCGGCGGCCTTGAGCGAGGTCGCAAGGCAGCCCGGGCAGGCCAGCGGCCGGGGGGCCTCACCCCACATGGAGGTCATCGGGGTCCTGGTCGGCCGAGGCGTCGGGGGGCAGCACGCCCAGGGGCTTGAGCGCCCCGATGGCCTGCTCCATGTGGTGCCGCGCCCTGGTGGCGTTGCCGCGGTCGAGGCGGGCCAGCGCCAGGTGCGCGCGGCCGAGCTCGTAGGGCATCTTGAGGGACTCGGCGTCCTTGACGGCCTTGAAGAGCTCGGCGCGGGCCTTGTCGGCGTTGCCGTCGTGGGCCAGCAGGATCCCGGTCCACAGCGCGCCGAAGGGGGCGCCGAAGGGGAACTTGCCGCCGAAGGTGACCATGGCCTTGGCGGCGCGCCGGGCGGCGATCAGCGCGCGGCGGCGCTGCGCCTTGCCGGCGGCCATCTCGATGCAGGCCTCGGCGACGGCGGAGATGCCCTGCTGGGTCCAGTAGGCCACCGGGGCCTGGGCGTCGACCAGCTCCAGCGCCTTCTCGGCGGCGTCGAGCGCCTCGGTCAGCTCCCCGCGCCGCGACAGCAGCAGCGCCTGCATGCCGCAGAACATGATCGCGTCGGCGCTGGCCGTCTCGGGCCCGATGCAGGCCAGCGCCTTGTCGTAGAGATCGCCGACCTCCTCGCCCCGCCGCAGGCGCAGCAGGTTGGTGCACTGGCTGGTGGTGGCCCAGAGGATCGCCTGGGCGTTCTCGTTGTGCTCGGCGATCTTCTGGACCGCGGCGTGCCCCCGGAGGCTGTCCTCGAAGCGCGAGACGTACTGATCGATGAAGGCCTTGATCGTGCGACACTCCAGGATCTGCCGGGGGTTGCGGACCTCCTCGGCGACGCGCAGCGCCTCGCCGATGCCCTGCTCGGCCTCCTCCCAGCGGCCCGTGTAGATCTTGTAGACGGCGTTGCGCTGGCCGACGAAGACCAGCTCGTAGGGCGTGCCGACCTCCTTGGCGATCTCCATCGCCCGGGCGCAGCACTTCTCGGCCAGCCCGTGCAGGGGCATGACGCCGAGCACGACCCCCATCAGGATGTAGCCGCGGGCCAGATCCGGGGAGGGGCCGGCGGGCTGGCCGAGGTTGAGCATCCGGCAGGCCGACCAGAAGAGCGGCAGCGGCTCCTGGGTGTAGAAGAAGGTCTCGGTGGTGCGGGTCTGGATGGCCGTGGCCATATTCCGGATGGCCCGCGCCCCCTCATCCTTCTCCTCGAAGTGCGACGGGAGCCAGACCTGAAGCCCCCGCAGCGCCGCCTGGGCCATCAGGCCCACCGCGTGGCCTGCCGTGGCCTCGGGCATCGGGTGCCCCAGCAGCGCCAGCGCCCTGCGGGCGTGCTCCAGGCCCGTCTTGAGCTCCCCGAGCTGGCAGCGCGCCTCGGACAGCAGCCCCTCCAGCCGCCCGCGGCGCACCCGCAGGCTGCCCGGGTCGAGCTGGGTCGCGCGCCCGGCCACCTCGTTGATGTAGCGCCGCGCGCGGGGCGGATCGTCGACCTCCGAGGCCCTGTCCTCCTCGGCCAGCAGCGCCAGCGCCCGCTCCAGCAGCGGGATGGCCACCTCGCAGGCGCCCAGCCGCACCGCCTCCTCGCCGGCGATCCCGGTGTAATGCGCCTCCTTGAGGCGATCGCCGGCCTTGGACCAGTGCCACGCCAGAGCGTTGACCCGCTCCTTGTCGTCGACGCCGTGGACCTGCTCGATCGCCTCGGCCACCTTGCGGTGCATCGGGCCGTCCTGGCCCTCGACCTCCCGCATGAGCTGCTCGCGGATCTTGTCGTGCGCGAAGGACCACCGCTCGCCCGACACGCTCAAGATCGCCGCCTCGGACAGCTCGCTCAGCAGCGCCTCCCAGTCCTGCCGCACGAAGATCGACGCCAGCACCTTCAGATCGAAGTCCAGGCCCGCCACCGCGGCCATCCTGAGGATCTCCCGCTCGATCTGGGGGAGGCGATCGAGGCGGCGCTGCACCAGCGCCGAGACGCCCTTGGGCAGGCCCAGAGCGCTGATCGTGGCCCCGGAGACCCGATCGAGGCGGCCGATCATCTCCGCGTAGGCCCGCACCAGCTCGATCAACGTGAAGGGGTTGCCCTCGCTCTCGCTGCGCAACAAGCCCAGCACCTCCGGGTTCTTGCCCTCGTCCCCCAGGACCGACTCGCTCAGCGCCCCGATGCTCTCCTCGGTGAGGCGAGGCAGCTTCATGACGGTGATGTCGTCCAGGACCTCGAAGATCCGGGACGCGCCCTCCTCCCTGAAGTTGCCGACGATCATGACCGGCATCGAGTCCAGCGAGCGCTTGATCACGTCGAGCGTCTTGAGGCTCTCCACCCCGGCCCACTGAAGATCCTCAAGCACGATCAGGAGCGGGCGGGTCTGCCTGCGCAGCAGATCCTCGATGACCCCGATCAAGCGCGCCTGCGTCGACTCCGGGTCCATCGCGGGCGGGTCGGGCACCTCGAAGTCGAGCTGGAGCAGCCGCTGGATGTCGGGCACCAGCGCCTTGAGGACGCTGACCTCCAACGTCGTCAGATTCACCGTCAGCACCAGCCGCTCGACCGTGTCGCGCCAGATGTGGTAGGCCGCGCCGCCCTGCCTGAGCCCGTGGCCGCGCAAGACCAGCGCCTCGCGCACCAGCGCCTGCGTGCGAAGCTCGCTGAGCAGCCTCGACTTGCCCACCCCGCTCTCGCCCCCCACCAGGATCGCCCCGCCTCGCCCCAGCCGCGCCAGGTCGAAGCGCGCCATCAACCCTTCGAGCTCCTTCTCCCGACCCACGAAGGCGGCCGTCTGCAAGAAGCCCTCCCGCGCCGCGTGGCTCTCGGCCGGCGGCTCGATGCCGATCGCCTCGCACAGCGCGATGATCGCCTCGCTGGCGCTCGACAGGCGCTCCTCCGGCAACGAGCGCGCGAGCCGACCGATCACCTCACGGACCCGCGCGCTGCCCTGCGGATCCTCCATCGCCTCAAGCACCACGTCGACCATCCCCGAGGGCGGGCAGTCAAAAACGACCCTGGAGGCCATCACCCCGAAGCCGTACATGTCCGAGGCCGCGCTCGGCGCCATCCCGCACAGCACCTCCGGCGCAATGTACCCGAAGGTCCCCGCCAGCGACCCGCCCTGCTGCTTGATCTGATCGCCCTTCAAGGAGATCCCAAAGTCCAGCACCTTGACCTGACCGCCCGACACCAGAACGTTGGAGGGCTTCAAGTCCCGATGGATCACCCCGCGCCGGTGCAGGTAGACCAGCGCCTCCAGCGTCTGGATCAACAGCCCGACCTGCGCCTTGAGCGCCAGACCGCGCCCCGCCGTCACCAGATCCTCGGCGTCCTTGACCAGCTCCATCGTGAAGTAGGCCTGGCCCTCCTCATCAAAGCCGAAATCAAGCACTGAAATAATGTTCGGGTGCCGCAACCCCGCCAACACCTCGAACTCCTGCACCAGCGCCAGCCGCTTGACCGGATCTCGCAACACCCCCGCCGTATGCGCCCCCGAGATGTCCCCCGGCGACAACAGCGAGTCGAACGTCTCGTCCCCGCCCTGGGGCCGCAAACCCTCCACCCCCGACCAGGAGCCCGCGATGGAGAGCCCCGGAACGACCGTCTCCAGGTCCGCGCGAGCCTCACCCTCGCCTGACCGGAGCGTCACCCTCGCCCCACCGGGAGACGCGCCGACGCCCACCGCCCCCCCCTTGATCGCCTCGCCAAACATCGTCGGCGCCGTGCCCAGCTCGACCGCCGCCACCACCGGCGTCGGCGCCACCGTGTGCGCCGTGCCCGCAGCCGACGCCAGATCCGAGGGATCCACCGTCAGTATCCTCGCCTCGCCTCGGATCTCCTGATCTTCGCCAAAATCCTCCATGTGCACCGGCTGACCGCGCTTGAGCGTGATCACATCGCCCGTGATCCGGTCGCGGACCTTGTAAGCCGCGCCCATCCCGCCCTCGCCCAACAAGTCCAGGAGCTGATAACGGCGCCCGATTGTCTTGAACTGGCCAAAGGTCTTCGTAAATGTATCCAAGGTCTGCCTCTCTCGTACGCGTTCACGGGGGTGGCATGAGTTCAGGTAGGCAGGGGGAGCAGCGAGGGAGGTGCTGAGCCTTGGCGCTGTGCCACGACCGCCTCGGTCAACCACGACAGCACCTGCCGCCCTTGGAGCTTGAGCGTTTCGGT
>SYOX01000142.1 GCA_005804885.1 Pseudomonadota bacterium | reverse complement strand
GGCGGCCTTGCGGGGGCGCGGCGGGGCGCCGCGGCTCGGGATCTGGGTGGCCGCGCGCTGGCGCGGGTGCAGGCGCAGCGCCATCGCCATGAGCACGGCGGCGGCGACGATCAGCGCCACCAGCAGCGCGACGAGCCAGCCGATCAGGTGCCTGGCCTCGGAGCCCTCGGCCTGCGCGGCGGCCGCGAGGGGCCATGAGGCCAGCGCGGCCGCTGCCGTCGTCGCCCACAAGGGCGCCCTGAGCGTTCGGCGCGCGCAGGTTTGAAGTCGAGCGCCTCTCATCCCCACCTTGTCAGGATCGCGGCTCAGGGCAGGAAGCGCCCTTTGACCCGGAAGCGCTTGTCGACGCCCTCCTGGGTCATCAACTCAAGGCGCTGCTGTCGCGCCTCCGTGCAGTTGAAGGCCTGATCCTTCTTGAGCCCCTCGCGCACCTTGGCCTCAAGGTGTTGAGGGATGTCGATGAAGGCCGTCTTGTAGGCCTCGCAGCTTGGGCACTCCATGTGGGGCTGTCCGCCTTGCCACACGAAGCCGCAGCTGGTGCAGGTCCACAACAGGGCCATGTTGAAGGGTTCGATTCTAGAAGTCTTCATGCGCCGAGTCCTTGAGAAGCTCTGGCATTGCGCGTCAACAACACTTCAAAACGCGAGGACAATCCCTCGCGAGGCGCCGCGGCCAGCAAGTCGCCGCGCGAGGCCAAGGGGGCCAGTCTACCACCGCGCTGCGGGCGCGGCAACGCGCCAGCGGAGCTCACGGGTTCGCTCGGTGAACCCCACGCCCCACGCACGACGAGCGCCCCACGCACGACGAGCGCCCCACGCTCCTCGCACCGCCCCCGTTGGGGACGGGCTCGTCGGGTGGGGCTAGAAGCTCAGGGTGGGCTGCGCCCTGGCGGTCGCAGGCCCGCGCAAGGCCCAGGTCGACACCTGGGGCAGCAAAAACCCCAATCCACAGGCCCACTTCGACGCGGTGATCCGCCCCTGCGATCCGCTGTCAACCGCCCGCCGGCCTGCGCCCGAGAGGGCGCAGCCCCCCCGCGCATCCAAGCCCCACCCGACGAGCCCGTCCCCCGGAGGGGGGCGGTGCGAGGAGCGTGGGGCGGTGCGAGGAGCGTGGGGCGGTCGGCGAGCGTGGGGTGAGCGGCGAGCGTGGGGCGATCGTCACGCGTGGGCGCTCGTCGTCCGTGGGTGCTCGTGGAGCGTGGGGTGCTCGTGGGGTGTGTGGCGTTCGTCGCGCGTGGGGCGTTCGTGTGAGCGCAGCTCAGCCTTCGGCCCGGATCCCGAGGGCCTGGCGCAGCTCGCGGGGGCCGACGCGGTCGCCGGTGGCCTCGTAGCGCTCCATTGCCCGTCGCGCCACCGTGCGGGCCTCCTCGGCGCGCCCCGAGGCGGCCAGCCACCGGGCCTTGGCGTCCAGGCGCAGCGCCTCTCCGGAGGGGCAGGGCTCGGGCATGGCGTCGAGGCGGCCGCGCTCGGCCTCCAGGGCGCGCTCGGCGCCCTCCAGATCGCCGGCCGCGATCCGCGCCAGGGCGCCCAGCAGGCCGAGCCTGCTCGCGCGGATCTTGAGGCCGAGCGCGTCGGCCTCGTCGGCCAGGGTGTCGAGGGTCGAGGGGTCGACGGGGTCGGCGGGGTCGGCGATCTGGAGGCGCGCCTCGGCGGCGACGCCTCGGGCCGCGAGGGCCTCTGCGGGGCGGTCGAGGCCTTCGAAGTCCAGGGCCAGGGCCTCCAGGCGCGCGGCGGCCTCGCGGGGGTCGCCGCAGCAGCGCCGGATGGTCGCCTCAAGGCGGTCGATCCCCATCAGCGCCACGCGGTCGCTGGCCGCCTCGAAGAAGGCGCGCGCGCCCTGAAGGCGCGGGTCGGCCAGGGTCTCTTCGAGATCGGGCTGGAGGGCGGCGCCGAAGAGGTCCAGCTCGACGAGGGCGAGGTGCCCGTTGTGGACGCCGGAGGGGGCCTCGGCGGCCTCGTAGAGGGCGATGGCCTCGCCGAGCAGGGCGCGGGCCTGGGCGGGGTCGCCGCGGAGCTCGGCGGCGCCGGCGCAGATGCCCTTGAGGGCGGCCTCCAGGGGCACGAGGCCGGCGCGCTCGGCCAGCTCCAGGCCCAGGCGCGCGTCCTTGAGGGCCTGGGAGGGGGCGCCCTGGGCGATGGCCAGCCGGGCGCGCGTCCCGAGGGCGCTGGCCCTGCCGCGATCCGACTCCAGCGCCTCGAAGAGCAGCGAGGCCTGCTCCAGCGCCTCCTGACAGGCGCCCAGTTCGGCCAGGGCGAGGTGCGAGGCGGCGGCGGCCAGGAGGGCGGAGGCCATGCCCTCGCGGGCGCCGACCTGCCCGGCGAGCTGCGCGGCGGCGCGCTGGAGGTCGAGGGCGGGGCGCAGGGCGCCGAGCTGGAGGTGGATGTTGGCCAGGTCGATCATGGCGGCCGACTCGCCGCGGCGGTCCTCCATGCTGCGGTGGAGCTCCATGCCGCGCTCGAAGTGGGCGCGGGCGGCCTCCAGGTCGCCGCCCCGCAGCGCGAGCTGCCCGAGCCCGCGCAGGGCGTTGGCGAGCCCGGCCCGGTCGCCGGCCCTGGCCAGGATGGAGCGCGCGCGCTCGAAGGCGTCCAGGGCGGACTGCCGGTCGCCCTGCTGGCGGGCGAACTCCCCGAAGCTCAAGAGCGTGCGCCCGGCGCCGATCAGGTTGCCGTCGCTCAGGAAGGCGCCGGTGGCCTCCGACATCCGCGCCCGGGCCTCGTCCATCTGGCCCCGCGCGCACGCGATGAGGCCCAGGTTGCCGAGCTGGTTGGCTCGCCCGCCGGCGATGTCGCCCCGCGTGTAGAGATCGAGCGCCCGCGACACGAGGATCTCGGCCCGGACCAGATCGCCGCCGTCGAGGTGCAGGGCGCCGAGGTTGCCGCACGACAGCGCCTCGCGCTCCTCGTCCCCGATGGCCTCGGCTCTGGCCAGCGCGTCCCGGTAGAGCCCCGCGGCCCGCTCGACCTCGCCGCGCAGCTGCATCAGCGCGCCCATGTTGTTGAGCGCGATGATCGCTGCGCTGGGCTGCTCGCTGCGCTCAAAGAGGTCCAGCGCCTCGGCGTACTCCTTCATCGCCAGCTCCAGCGCCCCCTCGCCGCGCGCCTGAAGGCCCCTGCGCATCGCCCCACGTCCTTGCTCGAACATCGCCTTTCGGTCCATGGCGCTCCTCCTCAGGGTGTTGGCGTCATTCTATCAGAAGCGCGCCACTTTCGGGCCACCTTCAAGTGACCTTGTGCGCGGTGCGCTTGACAGGTCAGAGCCCCTTGTGTCATGCAAACAACCTGTTGTGGACGGGAGACGAGGCCAGGATGCACCAGCGCGGCGCTACCCTCCATTGGGGTGCTCCTCAATGGGCGAAGGGGGCGGCGGGCTCCTGTCTCCCTGCGAACCCGACACAAGGCGGCTTCGGCCACGGTGGCCGGCGAGGCTCCTAAGTTCTTCAAGGAGGTGCGCTCGATGAGCAAGGTAGGGAAGGAAGCTCTCATCAACGCTCTTGAGCTGCGGTTTGACTTCCAGTCCGCGCGCAATGTGTTCAAGAAGGCGGTCAAGGACGCCAACCTCAAGGATCAGAGCGACTACTCCAGCCAGGAGATCGCGGCGATGGTCGCTGTCCTGGTCAACGAGGACCGGATGGAGTCGGTCCACGAACGCTTCTCGGCGCTGGCCGGCGGTCGGACCGCGGCCAAGGCCGCTGCGCCTGCCGCCAAGACCCCCGAGCCCGCCCAGACCAAGGCGCCTGAGCCCGTCGAGGCCCCCGAGCCTGCCACGGCCGAAGAGCCCGCCGTTGCGACCGAGCCGGTCGCCGAGGCGCCCGCGCCTGAGACCTCCGAGGGCGACGAGGGCGACGAGGGCGACGAAGGCGACGATGAGAGCAAGGGCAGCAGCCTCCGTCGGCGTCGGACCCGCAAGAAGGCCTCCTCGGCCAGCGCGGAGCCCGGCTCGGGCGACTGAGCCGTGCGCGCGGTCGTCCAGCGCGTCTCCCGCGCCAGCGTCGCCGTCGAGGGCGAGGTGATCGGCCAGATCGGCCGCGGTCTGCTCGTGTTGCTGGCCGTGGGGCACGACGACGACGAGGCGATCGCGCGCTGGTGCGCCCAGAAGCTCCTCGGCCTCCGCATCTTTGAAGACGAAGCAGGCAAGATGAACCTCGATCTGACCGAAGTCGGCGGCGAGCTGCTGGCCATCAGCCAGTTCACCCTCTATGGCGACTGCCGCAAGGGCCGCAGGCCGAGCTTCGTCGCCGCGGGCCACCCCGAGCGCGCCTCGGCCCTCGTCGATGTCTTCGTCGAAGAGGTCCGCGCTCTGGGCGTGGGCTGCCAGACCGGCCGCTTCGGCGCCATGATGGACGTCGACCTCATCAACCATGGACCCGTCACGCTGTTGATCGACAGCGACAAGACCTTTTGAGCCCCCATGAACAATGACACCCTCTTCGGTCGGATCCTGCGCGGCGAGATCCCCTGCGACAAGGTCTTCGAGGATGACCAGGTGCTGGCCTTCCGCGACATCAACCCCGCAGCGCCGGCCCACATCCTCGTCATCCCGAAGAAGTACATCCCGACCATCGACGCCGCGGGCCCCGAGGACGCCGAGCTGCTCGGGCGCCTGATGCTCGCCGCGGCCGAGATCGCCCGCCAGCAGGGGCTGGCCGCCCAGGGCTACCGCCTGGTCATCAATTGCAAGGACCACGGCGGCCAGACCGTCTACCACCTGCACCTGCACCTGCTCGGGGGGCGGGCGCTGGGCTGGCCGCCCGGATGACCGGGCAAGAAAAAGGAGACGCGACAACCCTTTTAAGGATTGCCGCGTCATTTCCCCGACGTAGCCGGTATGGGTTGCTTCATCAGCCCTTGCTTTCGCAAGGTGGGCATTTGTATGAGGTGCTTCGGTCTTCCCCTGATGGTGTGGGGCCTGACCTTGGCGGCCTCAGTGACGTCGCCCTCTGAATCGATACAAGGGACAGAATTGTTGAACCGCCACGAACTACACAGGGCCCCCTCAATCTAGTCTCGGCGGTGATCGACCGCAAGGCCTGATTTTTCAACAACCCCTCGACGCGCCCAGCGCGCCCGATCCCAGGAGCAGACAATGAGCGACGAAGCGATCCGCATTGGCGTCATCGGCGGCAGCGGCCTCTACAACATGGAGGGCCTGCGCGTCATCGAGGAGGTCCAGATCCAGACCCCCTTTGGCCCCACCAGCGACGCCATCATCATCGGCGAGATGGAGACCGAGGCCGGCCCCCGCAAGGTCGCCTTCCTGCCGCGTCACGGCCGCGGCCACCGCCACAACCCCACCCAGATCCCCGTGCGCGCCAACATCTGGGCGCTCAAGAAGCTCGGCGTCTTCTGGCTGACCTCCGTCAGCGCCGTCGGCAGCCTCAAGCGCGAGATCGAGCCCTGCCACTTCGTCGTCCCCGATCAGGTCATCGACCGCACGCGCAGCCGCGTCAACACCTTCTTTGACGACATCGCCGTCCACTGCGGCTTCTCCTACCCCTTCCACAACGACCTGCGCGCCATCCTCCTGTCCGCAGCCCGCGACGAGGGCCTCAGCGTCCACGACGGCGGCACCTACGTCTGCATGGAAGGCCCCCTCTTCTCCACCATCGCCGAGTCCAACATGCACCGCTCCTGGGGCGCCTCCATCATCGGCATGACCGCCCTGCCCGAGGCCAAGCTCGCCCGAGAGGCCGAGATGTGCTACGCCTGCCTCGCCCTGGCCACCGACTACGACGTCTGGACCGAGGACGACCACGTCGACGTCGCCCAGATCATCGCCAACCTCATGGCCAACGCCGCCAACGCCCAGCGCGTCATCAAGCGCGTCGTCGGCGCCGTCCCCCTCGGCCAGGAGGCGCAGTGCGAGGCCTACAGCGCCCTCAAGAACGCCATCATCACCTCCCCCGACATGATCCCCGCCTCCACCCGACGGGATCTCGCCATCCTCCTCGACAAGTACCTCCCCCCCGCCTGATTTCGGGTGATCCTCAGCGGTGATGGATTGAACCCCGCCACCACGCCCTCTCCACCCGCCTTGATTGTTCCCGACGGGGTCACCGGCCAG
Source organism: Pseudomonadota bacterium (assembly GCA_005804885.1). GTDB lineage: Bacteria > Myxococcota_A > Bradymonadia > Bradymonadales > SYOX01. Next base: position 2,828 of record SYOX01000142.1, on the reverse strand, counting down.
TGATCCCGCCGCAGGCTCCTGCGGCCCACCCCCCCAAGTCACCTTGCCCGCAATTCAAGCGTCCCCCCTCCTCGTTCCACGAGGGAGGCAGTGCCTCTCGGGGGACAGGGGGTGGAGTGCGATCCACCCATCCCGTAATTCAAGCGTCCCCCCTCCTTGCGCCGCGAGGGCAGTGCCCTTCGGAGGGGGACAGGGGGTGGAGTGCGGGGTTGGAGTGCGGGGCTGGGGACAATCGACAAGCGGCCACGGCGGCGCTAAAACCATGAGGTCGGCCTCGCCCCGTCGCGCGGGCCGCGCCCCACAGCCGCGCCCCGCCAGGTCGCGCGGCCCCTGAAAGGCCCTGGCCATGACCCACTCAGGCTCTCTCTGCCGCCCGAAGCGCCCCCTCGTCGGCGCCGCCTTGATGGCCGCCGCCCTGCTGCTCGCCGCGTGCGGCGAGCAGGAGAAAGACGCGCCGCTGGGCGACAACGACACCCCCGTGGCCCAGCTCCAGCTCCCCGCCCGCATCGAGGCGGGTCGCCCCGTCCTGATGGACGCCTCGGCCTCCAGCGACCCGGACGGCTTCATCGAGGAGTTCTTGTTTGACCCCGGCGACGGCTCGCCGCTCCTTCAGACCAGCGGCGACGCGCTCTTTCACACCTTCACCGAGCCCGGCGAGCGCCTCGTCACGCTGACCGTCATCGACGATCAGGGCACCAAGGACACGGATCGGGTCGAGGTCCTCGTGATCGCGCCGTGAGGCGGGCTCAGGGCGCAGGGCGCGGGATCGGCAGCGGGGGCATGGGCGCGTCGCCGGGCTGGAGGGCTCGCTCGACGGGCACGCGCCCGCCGCGCTCGGCCCACTCGAGCACGTCCTCGTAGAGCACCTCGGCCTCGGCCTCGTCGCCCTGGGCGCGCAGCAGCATCGAGAGCCGGTAGCGGGCGTACTGGGCGTCCTGGCCGATCCGCATCCGGCCCACCTCCTGGTACATCGCCGTCGCGCCCGGCAGGTCGCCCTCGATCAAGAGCGCGTCGGCCAGGACGAGCTGGATGGTGTCGGTGTAGAGGCCCTGCGGATCCTCCTTGAGGTGCTTGCGCGCCTGCTCGATGGCCGCCTTCGCGTCGCCGCGGGCCAGCGCCGCCTCGGCCAGGTGCAGCGCCGCCCGCTCTTCGAAGCCGTGGGGACGAAGCCGCTCAGGGACCTCGGCCAGCGCCGCCTCGAAGCTGGCCTGCGTGGGGCCGTAGTCCATCGCCGCGGGCGGGTCGCCGAAGGTCTCGCGCAGCCCCGTGCCGCCCGGCGTGTAATAGGCCTCGGCGCAATCCCTCAGGAAGCGCGCGTCCTCCCCCTCCCACGCCAGGATCGCCCGCTCGCTGCGCAGCTTGGCCGCGTCCAGGGCCTCGAGATCGTGGCCCAGCAGTCGATCAATCCGCTTGATCTGCGCGGCCTTACGGGTGTGTCGGGCGTAGCCGATCGTCCGCATGGACTCGCTGGCCGACAGGCACCGGAAGGTGTCCCGGTCGAGCAGCGACGAGGTGTCCAGCGCGCCGTCGCTCCAGAACCACAGGCCCACCCCTGCGGCGGTGAGGGCCAAGGAGAGGGTCGCGGCGATCGCGACGATGCGGCTCATGGATGGGTATGTCATCCTTCGTGCGCGTCGTCGATCGTGGCCAGGAGCTGATCGGCCTCGACCGTGTCCCCTGGCGCGACCTTGATCGCGCCGACGAGGCCAGCGCGGTGCGCCTTGATCTCGTTCTCCATTTTCATAGCCTCGATGATGACGACGCCCTGTCCCTCCTCGACCGCCTGCCCAGGCGCCACCAGCAGCGCCACGACCCGGCCCGCCATGGGGGTCTTGAGGCTGGGGTCCGAGCCGCCCAGGCGCTGCCCCGCGGCCATGGCCATGCGCAGCTTGCGCTGGTCGAGGACGTGGCGGTCGAAGACCTGACCCCGGATCAGCAGGCTCCAGATATCCTCGCGCTCGACGCAGTCGACCTCGTAGGAGTTTTGCCGCCACAGGAGGCTCATGCCGCCCTGGGCGGTGCGGGCCGCGTCGATCTCGAAGGTCCGCGCGCCCGGCTGCCCGTGGTCCAGGGTCACCACCGCGCGGCGGCCCTCCTCGTCGCGCTCGACGGCCACGACGCGCTCTCGGGCGGTCCCTGGATCGACGGTGTAGATCTTCTTCATTGCGTCCGCCTCGTGTCCGTCCGCCTCATGAGCGCCTGAGCCTGTCGAGCCGCCCCTGGATCCGCCACGGGTCGAGGGTGGGCGCCCCGGCGCTCGGGCTCGCCCCTGGCCGCGCTCTGGAGTCTCGATCAAAGGCCGCCAGCGCGGCCGCCACCGTGGCCAGATCGTCCAGCGCGTCGCCTTCGTCGCCGGCCTGCCGGTCCAGCAGCGCGTCGAGGTCGCGGGCGATGAGCTGGGTGTCGTAGGTGCCGTCTTCGAAGCGCGGCGCCTCCAGCAGCGCCCGGTGGAAGGCGATGTTGGTGCGGATCCCGCGCACGACGTACTCCCCGAGCGCGCGCTTCATCCGCGCGATGGCGGCGGGCCGATCCGCGGCCCAGACGACGAGCTTGGACACCATCGGGTCGTAGTACATCGGCACCTCGGCGCCCGAGTCCACCCCGGAGTCATCCCGGACGCCGGGCCCCGAGGGGGTCGAGAGGTGCTCGATGAGGCCGGGGGAGGGCCTGAAGTTCTGGGCCGGGTCCTCGGCGTAGATCCGGCACTGGATCGAGGCGCCATTGGGCTTGACGTCCGACTGCTCGAAGGGGATCGGCTCCCCGGCGGCGATCCTGACCTGCCAGTGGACCAGATCCAGCCCCGTGATCATCTCGGTGACCAGGTGCTC
>SYOX01000141.1 GCA_005804885.1 Pseudomonadota bacterium | reverse complement strand
GGCGGGGCGACGCAGGACAAAACCCAAGGCCCGGGCGCAAGCCCGGGTGGACCGTCAACGTTCAGAGCTCACCATCGAAGTCGACTCGCCGATCTCGACGTGCCCATCAACGAAGTCGACTCGATGATCTCCCCTTGCCCATCAACGAAGTCGACTCGCCGATCTCGACGTACCCGTCAACGAAGTCGACTCGCCGATCTCAACGTGCCCATCAACGAAGTCGACTCGCCGATCTCAACGTGCCCATCAACGAAGTCGACTCGCCGATCCCCCTTGTCCGTCAACGAAGTCGGCTCGGCGGCCTCTGCGCGAGGCGCAAGGTGGCGATCAGCCGTTCTCGCCGATGAGGCCCTCGGGGCCGACCTGGCCGTTCTCGCCGATGAGGCCGTTCTCGCCGATGAGGCCGTTCTCGCCGATGAGGCCGTTCTCGCCGATGAGGCCGGCGCTGGGGATGTCGGTCGTCTCGGTGACGTCCAGGGTGCGGGTGTTCTCGATGTCGCGGGTGCTCAGCTCGACGCTGACGGTCAGGCCGTCCAGCAGCGTGTCGCGCTCGGGCGCGCCGTTCTGGGTCAGGAAGCCAAAGACCTCGTCGGCGAGCTCGCCTTCGGGCGGCGTGATGGTGATCTGATCGAAGTCGAAGGCGGTCTGGAGGCCGGGCTCGTCGGAGGTGCCGTCGAGCAGGAGGCCGACGCGCTCGTTGGCCTGGATCTGGAGGTTTCGAAGCGCCACGCTGCCGGAGGTGCCGACGAGCTGGATGCCGTCGCCGACGTCGGCGATGGAGGCCAGCCCGACGACCTGGGGCTGGAGGCGGGTGTTGGAGATGGAGGCGTTCTCGATGAGGACGCCGGTGACGTCGCGGGCGAAGACGGCCACGCCCTTGTTGTTGCTGATCTCGGAGGCCTGGCCGGTGATCCTGAGCGCGGTGGTGTCGCTGTCGCGCAGGGCGTTCTGGACCCAGACGCCGGTGTCGTTGTTGTCGCGCACGGTCAGGTCGGTGTGATCCCCGAAGGCGTTGTCCTGGAGGAGGCCGACGCCGCGGCCGCCGAGGATCTGGAGGTCGTTGGAGGTCAGGCGGCTGCCGGCCGAGGCGACGACGCCGATGGAGATGAAGTTGTCGCCGAGCTTCTGTCCGGCGCGGGCCTCCTGGACGGTGAGGCCGGCCATGTCCAGCGTCGAGGCCTCGATCAGCACCGAGGTGCCGACGTTGCCCGAGACGGTGCTGTCCGACCAGCTGCCCTGGACCTCGAAGAGCACGGCGCCGAAGCCGGCGAAGTCGGTCACGTCGACCCGGGCCAGCTCCACCGCGCCGCCGGAGACGATCAGCCCGGCGATGGCCGTCTGTCGCCCGTCGATGGTGCCGCCGATGTCGGGCAGGTCGGCCTCCTCGATGGGGCCGTCGAGGGTCACCGACTCCATGGTGAGCTTGTCGAGCGCCTCGGCCGCCACGCCGACCCCCGTGATCGCGGCGACGGCCACGTTGTCGATCTGGACCTCGCCGCCGCCGGAGGCGAGGATCCCGACGCCCCGGCTCTCGATGGTCAGGTTGGTCAGCCGCGTCGGGGTCTCCTGGCCGCCGGTGAGCTTGAAGACCGCGCCCGTGGCGATAAAGCTCGCCCCGTCGCCGTCGAGGGTCACGCCGGCCGGGACGACGAAGTTGCCCTCGAAGGCCTTGCCCTCCAGGGTGATCACGTCGCCGCTGCGGGCCTGCTCCAGCGCCGCCCTCAAGCCCTCGGGGGTTTCCACGCTCAAGCTCGGCGGGGCCTCATCACCCTCATCCCCACAGGCTGCGGCGACGAGGGCGAGGGTCAGGATGGACACGCGCAGCGATGAATGTCGGGCAAGGGGTCGTGCCATGATCGTATCTCTCTCTGGGGTGTGTCACGCCATCAGTGTAGCGCGGATGCCCGCGTTCTGAAAGGCGATTTGATGTCTCCGCCGGAGCCTCAGGTTTGCTCAGGGAAGGCTCCAGGCCCCTTCCACGTGGTGGGTGCAAGCTCGACGCCATCGTCGCGCTGCGCGATCCTTGAGCCCATGCGCTCGGATCCAGAAGACCCCTTGGGGTCGATCCTTCCAGATCCGACAACATCAAGAGGCCAGAAGGCGTCGATGGCTCCCCGAGGATCACCGACAGGTCGATTTGAGGGGCCAATCCTTCCGAAGGCATCAACGGTGACGCCCTTTTTGAGGTCGATCCTCCTCGTGCCATCGACATGAGGTCGCCTTGAGGGGTCGATCCTCCTGATGTCATCAACATGGAGCGCCTCGCAGGGGTCGATCCTCCTGGGCGGCGCTGCAAAATGGCCCCTTTCTGTTCCCATCCTCCCAGAGGGCATCAGCGTTGATGCCCTCGGAGGCATCGACGCCTCGGCGAGCATCACCGTTGATGCTCTTTGAGCCATCCGTGCCTCTGCGAGCATCACCGTTGATGCTCGTTGAGCCGTCGATGGCTCGGCGAGCATCAGCGTTGATGCCTTCGGAGGCATCGGCGCCTCGGCGAGCATCACCGTTGATGCTCTTTGGGCCGCCGATGGCTCGGCGAGCATCACCGTTGATCCTCGCCGAGCCATCAGCCGCCCGCTGGCCTTCGTCGTTGACGCCCTCCAGATGGATCGACCCGACGGGGCGAGCTGTTGGCAAGTCGAGACACAGTGGGCGGGCCGCAGGAGCCCGTGGCGGGATCGCTGGCCGGCTGGGGCGGGTCGCGAGGTCGTCGTGGCGGCGTTGGGGGGAGGTGCGAGGCCCACTGTGTGCACATGGGCTGTCAGTCAGGGGTGTGGAGCAGGCTGTGATCATGGGGGGAGCGCAGGGGTCGCCCCGGGCCAGCGGGCTCCACGATAGCCTCCCGAGGCTCGCGCCCGGCGCTACAAGCCCAGGGACGCCCCTGCGGGGCTTCCGACAGCGCGTCAACCTGCCGGGATCGTGTCACTCGACACAAGTGGCGCTTGATGTTGAGGCCATCGAGCCGAGCGACACGACGCTGATGGCTGGCCCAGAGTTTGTCGAGAGCCTCGAAGAGGCGTCCCTTCTCTGTAGCGCCGGGCGCGAGGGCGGCGGCCCTACGCCTGGGGCGGCCCAGTGCGCTGGCCGCACGATCAGAGCCTGCTCCACACCCTGCGCGAGGGGGGAGGGGATCATCTGGGGCCGAGGAACCTGTCGCCGTTGAAGTGCAAGAGGTGCGTGGGGACGTCCGAGATCCAGACCTCTGTTTCCCAGGCGATCTGGTCTGCGTGCCTCTTGAACTCCTGGAAGTCGAGAAAGGCGGAGACGTAGACGAGGCCCGGGGAGGCGCCCTTGAGGGCCTCCTGCAACTCCAGGCGCCGTTTGGGAGAGACAGGGCCATGCGAGGTGACGGCCTCAATGAGCAGGAGCCAGTGTCGGTCGCGGTCGTAGGCGACGACGTCCGGCAGCTTGTCGTGCCGGGTCATGGAGATGCCGAGGGCGGCCAGCCCTTCGGTGTCCAACAGGAGCGTCTTGTGGTCCGTGTCGCCGAGGTAGAGCACCTGGGCCTTGGGCGCGAAGGCGGGGAGAAAGCGCTCGATGATCAAGCGCTGGAGTTCATTGTGTGATCCTGGTGAGAGGGTGATCTCCTGCCCTGGGAGTTGGACCGTGATGGAGGCTTGAGCGCGCGGCTCTGCGTAGCGCGCTGCCAGCCCGCCGCCAACCGCCATGAGGAAGTCCCTGGCCTTCTGTTCAAAGGCGTCGGTGCCGAAGGCGCGCACCACTCCAAGCGCTTCGTCTGTCAATGCGTAGTGGGTCCTGGGGCTGTTGGTGGGGAGCGAAGGGTCATCGGGGTTGCGGGCGAGGACGCCGCCCTGGATGAACTGGTGGATCGCTTGACGGCGGATCGTCTCGCGAGTGTTCTCTGCGTATTGCTTTCCGTACTGGTCGCGGGCGAACGCGATGACGCCGTGCGGGTTGAGCCTCGGCTGCTGAGCGTCAGCCCAAGGGGTATCCGGGCCGATGTTCGCCATCGCGACCAGGGTGTAGATGGCGTTCTCGTTTTGCTGCCGGGGGGGCATCCCCAGCGCGGCCAGGATCGCCCTGGTCTGGTCGATTTTTGACAAGCAGCACCTCATCCATCAGCGCGTCGACGGGGCAGGCCGGGCGCTCCAGGCGTTTGCGGCCAAGCTCGGTGATGACATCGCGGGGGGGCAGCGGGAGCGCGCGCAGATCGGTGGCATTGACCTGCGTGTTGCCGTTGACGATGCGGAAGTACTGGTCAAGCAGCGGGGAGTTCAGCAGCGCGGCGAGCCCGAGCGCCTCTTCGATGTCCACCAGCCCCCCAGGTCGGTGGATGAAGTTGAGGTGGTTCTCAAGCCCGATCTCATCGCCGGGGAGATCGCCGGCGCGCAACACGGCGGCGGTCAGCCGTCGGGCCTCTTCCTTGGCGGAGAATCGGCGAAGGAGGATGTAGGTCCGGTTTGGGATCGTCAGCTTGTCGGTGGCCGAGAGCAGGAGGTGTTCGGCCTTGCGAAATCTGGCGCCGAGGGGCCAGGTGACGCCTTCGGCTCTGACATGCTGCATCCAGAGCAGCGGGGCGGTCGGGGCGCCGTTGGGATGGCGGGTGAGCGACTCGGTGGCCCGAAAGGGGACAACCGGCCCGGTGGATACCTTCAGGCCGTGGCTGTCCAGGGTATCCTTCCAACGCTCAAGCGTGCTCAAGAGAGCGACATCCTCGGGCGTGGAGGGCAACCTCAGGACGCGCTGGGGATCGTCGCGGCGGAGCATCAAGTCGCGAGGAACCTCCAGAGTCGTGCGGGTCTGGAGATCCTCGGCGCCCGTCGAGCTGGATACGGCGATCGAGGCGGGCTGGGGGGTGTTCTTGACGTAGCGGACGATGACGTTCTCCTGCAAGACCCCCTGGGCCTTGAAGGCGTCGCGGCGCGATTCAAAGGTGTGGACGTGCGTCAGCGCCAGGGTGTCGTGGAGATGACGCCGGAACTTCTGGAAGTAGAGGCCAGAGGCGAAGCTCCTCGGGATGATGAAGGCGAGCTGTCCGCCTGGCTTCAGGAGGTGCGCGGCGATCTCCATGAAGCGGGCGTAGATGTTCGGAGCGGTGCCGCCGCGTGGGTCGTTCGGGCTCATCTTGAAGTAGGGCGGGTTGGCGATGGCGACATCGAAGGGGGGCGGCGTCGGGGTGTCAAGGCGCGGCTGGGCGAGATCGAGGAAGTCCAGGTCGAGGATCTCGACGCTCAATCGGTCACCGTGACGCGCGGTGGCCTCAAGCAGCGTGTCCTGGAGGAGTCTGCGCGTGGCGGGGTGGGGTTCTACGGCCACCAGATGGACCCGCGAGATCCCATCGGCGAGCAACGAGTGTGCGGCGGCCAGCCCAAGCAAGCCGGTGCCGGCTCCGGGGTCCAGGACGCGGATCGAGCCGCCGGGGGAGCCTTGCGCTGGTTTGAGGAGGGAGGCCATGAACACGGCGACCTCAGGGGGGGAGAAGTATTGCCCCCAGCGCTTCTTTTCGACCGCCGTGGTCCTGGCCGCGCACACCTCGGCCGCCTGGACGGCGCCTCGGAGTTCGTCGTCGATCAGGCTCATGGTTCTCCTGGGTTGGCGGCATGGCGGCGCGTCGAGTCGCCTTCGAGCAGGGTTCACAGGGCACAGGCTATCTCGCCCGAAGGGAGATGTTCAAGGTGTCTGGGCGCGCGGTGGTCATTTTTCGGGCGGGGCGCGATCTCAGGGCAAGAGGGGCGCGCCCTCGGCGAGCGCGCCGGGGTCGCCGTCAGGGGTGAGGCGTCAGGTTCGCTCAGTGAAGGTTCCTACACCCCACAGGTCACTCGGGCCGACGGCGTCTCGCCCCAGGCTCGCGCCTGGGGCTACAGAGAAGGGACGCCCCTTGGGGGCTCTCGACAGGGAGTCGGCCTGCGGGCGTCGTGTCCCTGGACACCAGAACCCTCAACCCATCGCGTCCCTTGTGGCTTGTGACAGGGTGCTGCGAAGGCATTGACCCTGTCGTGAGCCCCGCAGGGGCGTGCCTGAGCTGTAGCGCCGGGCGCGAGCCTGGGGCGGCCCGATCGTGGTCCATGGGGTGGGGCGCTCGTGGGGCCTGGATCCTTCACTGAGCGAACCTGGGTGAGGCGTCGGGCTATACAGATCAGGGCGTTCTTGGTAGAACTTCCGATCCAGGGCAGGGGTTGCGCAGCGGGAGACAGGCTCTCACCGCGGCGCGTCGAGCTCCGCCCTGGATGGATCCTGCGATGACCCTGGAGAGGGAGTCACCATGCGAATCGCGTTGATCGTCGCCGCAGGGCTCGTGGCCTCCGTGGCGTTGGCGTCCCCGGGCCGGGTCTGCGCCCAGGAGAGCACCGTCATCGTGTCGGTGGACGGGGTGGTCTTCGAGGAGGCCGACGACAGCAGCCGGGTGATCCTCCGGATCGAGGCCGGTCAGCAGCTCAAGGTGATCGCCCAGTCGGGCGACTGGGTCCAGGTCCAGCTGCCGCGGGGCAAGGGCTGGATCCTGCGCAAGATGGTCCGCGGGCTGACCGACAGCCCCCAGCTCTCGGGTCTGGGCGACAAGCCCGCCGAGCGGGTCACCATCGTGGACGAGTTCGCGGACGTCAAGGCCGGCCCAGGCGAGGCCTACCTCGCGCTCAAGCGGATCTTCCGGGGTGACAGCTTCGCGGTGGCCAGCCGCTCGGAGGACGGCGAGTGGGTCCAGCTGCGTATCGACGGCGACATGGGCTGGGTGCGCGCCGATCAGATCATGGCCTCGGCGGCGGCGCTGCCCAACGGCGGCGGCGGGCTTGACGGGGGCAGCGGAGACGGCGGCGAGGTCGGCGACGGCGGCGACGGCGGCGAGGTCGGTGGCGGCGGCGGGGAGCTCGGCGGGCTGGGGGACATCGACGATCTGGACGGGGGGATCGGCGAGCAAGATCCCGGCCCCACGCCGCCAGGGGCGACGGTGTTGGAGGTGACTCTGGGGGGGAACTTCCAGCTCGCCTCGCAGACCTTCAACTCGGACACGCCCTCGAACCCCTTCTTGCAGCTCTACAACGTGGATTCGTCGCTGGCCGGCCCCTCGGTGGGCGCGCGGGCGTGGTTCCTGGATTACCTCGGGGCGGGGGTGGAGTACCAGCTTGGGCTTGGCGCGCCGATCGAGGTCCAGTTCAGCAATGCGGCGCCGGCCGTGGAGCTGTCCAACCAGACCCACCGTATCCGGCTGGACCTGACCGGCCGCTTCCCGATAAGCGACGCGGGCGGCGGCAGGTCGACGTGGGCCGGCCTGACCGTCGGCGGCGTCTACCACGAGTTCAACATCCAGACCGTCCAGCAGCAGCCCAACACCCCGCCGGTCTTTCTGACCAACGCCTACATGGGCTTGCGCGTCGTCGCCGAGGCCAACGCGGCCCTCGGCCCGCTGGATCTCTTCGCCTCGGGGGGTGTCGTCCTGCTCGGGGGCCTCGATCAGGGCCAGTTCAACAGCGGCGAGCAGAGCGGCGCGACCTTCATCACCGCGGAGGGGGGCGTCGGCTTCGCGCTCTCGCCGGACCTGGGGCTCTTCCTCAAGGGCGGCCTGGACAGCTACGAGGTGAACTTCTCCGGGCCGGCCACGCGGCAGGAGGACATCACCACGGCCATCAACAAGGATCAGTTCATCTCGGTCTCCAGCGGGCTGACCTGGCGACCCCTCTGAGGACCCCGATGACCCTCTCCCCGCGACCCGCCGCCGCTGCGCGCCACTTCAGGGCCATCGAGGTGGTCCTGTGGGGAGCCGTTGGGCTCTTGTCGCTGGGGTGCGGCGCGGTCCAGCTCGTCGATGGGGGAGAGGCGGCCCCCTTCGCGCTGCTCCAGATCGAGTGCGATCCCCCCGACGCCACCATCAGCGTCGACGGCTCGCCGGTCGCCGTCCTGACCAGCCTGCGCGATCACACCCTGCCCGTGCCTGCCGGCGTTCGCCAGATCGAGGTCGCCCGCGAGGGCTACCTGCCCTACCTCCTGGATCTCAAGGCCGAGGCCGGCCGACAATATCGCCTGGAGCTGGACCTGCTCCGGGATCTCGACGAGGAGCTCGACGCCGAGGGCGAGGGCTCCGCCCCCTTGGATGAACGCGGCGACCCGGCCTCCGGCCGCTGGTGAGGCACCATGTCTGACAGACTCGATCGCACCATCGAGCGGCTGACGCCCCTCAAGACCCTCATCGACGACCCGAGCGTGAGCGAGATCCACCTGCTGGTCGGCGGCGGCGTGCGCTGGCGCCGGTCGGGCCAGAGCGCCTGGGCCGATGAGCCCCTCGACGCCCGGGAGGTCGATGGCGTCTGTCAGGCGCTGGACTCGCTGGCCGCCTCCAGCCCTCTCGGGGCGCTTGAGCGCGGCCCCTTGAGGTGGCTACGGCTCGAACCCCACGTCACCAACGCCAGCCCTGCGGTCTTCATCCTCCGCGTCCGCCCTGCGCGCCCCAGCGCCGCGGATCTCGTCAAGGAGGGGCTCGCCAGCCCCGACGCGCTCAAGATGATGACCGGGATGCTGTCCGGGGGCGCGGGCTTCGTCATCGCTGGCGCCGACCCACACATCAGGGCGAGGCTGCTGGGAGGGCTGCTCGGCACTCTGGACGCCTCTCGCCACGCGGTCTACATCGAGGCCCGCGCTCGCATCGACCTCTCCGATCTGCCCCTGACCAGCCTGCGCCGATCCATGCTCCCGGAGGCCGGCTCCGACCGGGCCGTCGTCGAAGACCTCATTGATCGCGCGGACTTGCTGATCGCCGACGAGCTCAACACCGATCGAGACTGGGCCTGGGCGATCGGGCAGCCCCCCTCTCCGCAGCAGCGCCTCCTCACCGCGCCGGGCGACGACCCGCTGGAGGTCGTCAAGGGGATCGCCCGCCGCGCGCTGGCCGCCGGGGCTGACCCTGGCCGCGGCCTGCGTGATGTCCTCAACCTCAAGGCGCTCGCGGCCCTGGCCCAGGAAGGTCAGAGCGGGCGGCTCCTTGGCCTCTTCAAGATCCCCGACGATCCCGTCGCCGCCCTGGAGTCCCGCACGGCGCCCCTCGAGGCGCTGCTCGCCGCCGCAGGCGCGCCGCCCAGGGCGATGACCCCTCCCCCTCGCGCCGTCGACGATCGCGCGCTGACCTCCGCCGGTCGCCCTTCCGAAGAGCAGCCCGCCAGGGCGCTCCCTGCGGCGCGCCTTGAGGCGGCGCGCCCTGCGGCGGCGCAGGAGCCCTCCACGGATCGGCTCGTCGCGAGGCGGGCCTCCGTGGAAGGTCTCGACGCGGGCCGATCCGAGGCCGCGCAGCCACCGTCGCCCCCTGCGCCCGATCCGGTGATCCCGACCTCGGCCGCCGCTCCCGTCGACAGGCCCGCGCCGTCGAGCTCCGCAGACGCCAAGGTCGATGCGCCGTCGAGCCCGACGCCAGCCGCCAATCCTGCGCCCGACGTGGCGCCCCTGGGTCGGTCGCTTGCCTCGCCCTCGTCGAGCGCGGCGCAGCCGCCGATCCAGGCGCAGCGGCCCGAACCGCTCGACGAAGAAGAGGGAGAGTCGGCCCTGGGGCGGACGTCCTCCTCCGAGCCCCTCCAGAAGGGAAGCCGGACGCCCTCCTCCGACATCCGGGCGAGGGTGGCAGAGGCCAGCATCGAGCGGCGCAATGCGGAGGCGCTCGCGCGCAGCGGCTCCGTGCCGACGCTGCGCCCGCCCCCGTCCAGCGCGTCGAGGCCTGCTCCCTCCATCATCCAGCCGGGCGCGCCCTCCAGCGCGCCCGGGGCCGGCCTGGGGCGCTCCGCCGGATCACCCTCCTCGGTCTCGTCCAACGCCCACCCTGTCTCGCCTGAGAGCCGCTCGCGCATGCTTGCCCAGAGCGGCCCCGAGAAGTTGAGCGACGCCCCGCAGCCCCCGTCGACGAGCGGGCCCAGCCGCCAGCCCGTCGCCTCGAGCGCTCCGGCGTCCTTCGGCGCGCAGCCCGAGGCGATCGAGGCGCGCCCCTCCGGCCTGAGCCCCGAGGTGGCCGCGCGGCTCAACCGGCGCCTCGGCAAGCCCCCCTCGTCAGGCCCGTGGGCGGGCGAGGTGCCCTCGGAGGGGTTCGCGGGGGCGGGCGACGTGAGCCTGGCGACCGCCCGGACGCAGGAGAGCCGGGGCCCCGACGCCGATGACGTCATCCTGGACGAAGGCCTCAGCCCGACCCTCGATGACGGCAGCGAGCCCCTCGGGACCTCGGGTCGCCTGACCCCCATCCCCCGTCGCCGAGACAGCACGCCGCGCTCCTCGCCGAGCATCCCGGCCGTCTCCCCCGGGCTCTCCCTGTCCGGCGCGAGCCCCTCCGGCGCGAGCACCTCCGGCGCGGCCATCCTCTCGCGGAGCGCCCCATCGAGCTCGCCGCCGCTGGTGCGCTCCGGCGCGCCGACCGTCGAGCTTGAGGAGGAAGAGCCCTTCGAGGCCGACGGCGACTCCGAGTCTCCGTCCTCAGGCTCGGCGGCGCTGACCGAGGCCGAGCGCGCTGCGGGCGTCATGGGGGGGGTCGCCGGCCAGCGCCGGATGCTCTCCGGCACCATCAACCGCCTCCAGCGCCAGCCTCCGCCCAGCTCTGCGCCCCCCGTGGCCGCCTCTCAGGAGCAGAACAGCCTGCCATCGAGCCGGCGCATGTCCCGCTACTCCGCGATCAACCGCTCGGCCACCTTCAAGCCCTCCGACGACGAGCCCCCGATCCCAGGCCGCCTCCGCCCGGCGGGGATCGAGGTCCATGTCGGCGGATCCGCCTCGCCCGACGCCCAGCCCCAGCGCTCGATCCCCGACGAGACCATCGAGGACGAGACGACGGTCCAGCGCGACACCTCGGCGCTCAAGCCCGTCCAGCCCGATTCCATCGACGTGGACGAGACCACCGAGCTGAACGTCAACAAGATCAAGAAGGCCCTCGAAGAGCAAACCCGGACCAACCCGGTGGTGCCCGTCAGGCGCGACCCCGACAACAAGTAATCCTGCCCGACGCAGCCTTCCGGTCAGTAATGTCTTGTTTTTATTGATCTTTGTCGGCTGATGGGGAGATGGCTTCGATCGCGGTCACGCGGACGGCCAGCGCCTCCCCGGCCCGAACGAGCTCGCCCTGGCCGACGCGCCGCCCGCCGACCATGATGGCGACGGGGCGCCGCAGCGGCTGGCCGAGGTCGATCACGTCGCCGGGCCTCATCCTGGCCAGCGCGTCGAGCGGCACCGAGGTCCTGCCCAGCTCAAGGGTCACCTCAACGGGCAGCGAACGGACATCGATCAGACCTTCGTCGCTCATGGGTTCATGCTCCTGGGGTGTGCTGAGGGGCGTTGTCGGCGCGAGGCGCCAGAGATCCGGGCGGTCGGCGGTCGAGGCGTCGATCAGGCGGGCCAGGGGGCGCTGGCCGGCGCGCAGCGTGATCGCGACCTGTCCCGGGTTGGCTGCGGGGGCGCCGGCCTCATCTCCTGGGGTGGGCGCCCGGTCGAGCGCGCCGACGATCAAGCCGCCGATCTCCAGCCTCGCCAGCGCCCCGACGCTCAGGTTGAAGCGCGCAAGCTCCAGCGTCGCTTCGAGGGTCGGCGCGACCCGGTCGAGGAAGGGCAGCAAGGGCGTCGGGCGCCAGCGAGGCGGCGGCCCGTCGCTCAGGAGGCGCTTGAGCGCGTCGGGGTGGGCCAGCGCCCAGGCGAGCCCCCGGACTGGGCCGACGGTCACCTCGATCCGCCAGAGGGCGACGCTCTCGAGGGCCCCGAGCGCCTCAAGGGAGCCGGGCGTGTCCCTGTCCGCGCCGAGGTGGAGGTCGGCGCCGATGTGCGCGGAGAGGCGCGAGGCCAGGGAGGCCAGCGCGGCGCGGGCGAGCCCTTGCTCGGCGGGGCTCAGCGGCCGCAGGCGGCGCGCGGGGTCGGGATCGCGGTCGAAGAGGGCGTCGAGCGCGGCCAGCAAAACCTCGATCTCGACGCAGAGGGCGCCGAGGGGTTCACCGCCGCGACGGACGGCGATCGCGTGCCCGTGGTGGCTCAGATCCAGCGCCTGGGCGCCCTTGAGGACGAGGAGGTCGCCGGCGTCGAGGCGGACCTCGCGGCCGGTCAAGGCGACGAGCTCTGCGGCCAGGGGCGCGAGCGAGGCGTCGAGGTCGGGCGAGCGCCAGGGAGAGAGCGCGCGTCGGGTGTCCACGTCGTCGGGGTGGAGCGCGGGGAGGTCATCGGGGCGCGGGAAGGGGTCGAGGGTCATGGGGTGGGCTCGGTGTCGTTCATGCGCGCCTTCTGGAGCGTGACGAGCTTGTTGTAGAGGCCCTCCCGGGCCATCAGGCTGGCGTGAGCGCCGACCTCGGCGACCTCGCCTTTGTGGAGGACGATGATCTGGTCGGCCCGCTGGATGGTCGACAGGCGGTGGGCGATGACCACGGAGGTTTGCTGCGCCAGCATGGCCGCGACGGCCTCGTCGATCAAGGCCTCGGTCTCGGTGTCGACGTTGGCGGTGGCCTCGTCGAGGATGAGGACATCGGGGTCGCGGGCCAGGGCGCGGGCGAAGGTGACGAGCTGGCGCTCGCCGGTGGAGAGGTTGCTGCCGCGCTCCTGGATATGGCGGTCGTAGCCCTCCGGGGCGCGCTCGATGATCTTGTCGACGCCGACGATGGCCGCAGCGCGGCGGATGTCGGCGTCTGCCATGGCGGGGTCGTGCATGGCGATGTTGTCTCGCACCGAGCCGGTGAAGAGGAAGCCGTCCTGGAGGACGATCGAGAAGAGGGCGCGGAGGTCGGCCAGCCGCAGGCGCCGGATGTCCACCCCGTCGATCAGGATGCGTCCGCGCTGGACATCGACCATGCGGGTGAGCAGTCCGATGAGGGTGGACTTGCCGGCGCCGGTGTGGCCGACGATGGCCACCTTCTGGCCGCGCGCGATCTCGAAGGAGACGCCCTTGAGCACCCATCGCCCCTCTTCTGCGGGCTGGTAGCTGAACCAGACGTCCTCGAAGGTGATTTTTTCGGCGAGGGCCTTGATGGGCAGGGGGTCGGGGTCCTCGGGGATGAGGTCGTCCTCGTCGAGGATGCCGAAGATGCGCTCGGCGCTGGCCAGCGCGGACTGGACCAGGGCGTACTTCTGGGAGAGCTCGCGGATGGGGATGAAGAACTTCTGGACGTACTCGATGAAGGCCACTAGGGCGCCGAGGGTGATCAGGTCGCTGGCGGCTTCTCCGGCGCCGAACCAGATGATCGAGGCGATGGCGATGGAGCTGATCATCTCGGCCAGGGCGTAGAGGATGGCGTCGTAGCGGATGGACTGGAAGGAGGCGTCGCGGTGATCCTGGTTGACGGCGTCGTACTGCTGTCGGGAGGCGCCTTCGGCGGTGAAGAGCTGGATGACCGACATGCCGGTGACGGACTCCTGGAGGAGGGCGTTGAGGCTGGCGATCTTGACGCGCAGCAGGCGGTAGGCGCGCCGCATCAGGATGCGAAAGATGACGCTGATGCCGATGAGCAGCGGGACAACGGCGAAGGTCACCAGCGCGAGGTGCCAGTTGCGGGCCAGGAGGATGACGACGATGCCGACGAGGGTGAAGACGTCGCCGATGATGGTGACGACGCCGCTGGAGAGGGCCTCCTGGAGGGAGTCGACGTCGGTGGTCAGGCGGGTCATCAGGCGGCCGACGGGGTTTCGGTGGAAGAAGGCGATCTTGAGGCGCTGCATGTGTTCGAAGACCTGGCAGCGCAGGTCGCGCAGGGCGCGCTGGCCGGCGTGCTCCATCAGGTAGAACTGGACGAAGCGCAGGGCGAACTCGCCGACGAGGGTGGCGGCGTAGGCCAGCAGGAGGAGGCCGAGGCCGTCGATCTGGCGGGGGACGTAGTGGTGGTCGATGGCCTGCTGGATGATCCAGGGCTGGACGAGGGAGAGGCCAGAGATCGCGGGCAGAAGGAGCAGGCAGGCGGCGAAGGTGAGGCGGTAGGGTTTGATGATGGCGCCGAGGCGCCGGAACATGATCGAGTCGCGATCGACCTTCTCGGGGGCCAGCGCCTCTTCGCGGGCGGAGGGTGGGGCGGCCTGGGGTCGTCGGCTCACGCGCCCTCCTGCTGCTTGAGGGTCAGCTGGCGGTAGAGCCCGTCGACGGCTGCGAGCGCGTCGTGGTGGCCGCGCTGGACGATCCGCCCCCGGTCGAGGACGACGACCTCGTCAAAGAGGGCCAGGGCGTTGGTGCGGTGGGTGACCATGAGGGTGGTGCGGCCGGTCATGACCTGCGCCAGCGCTTCGAGGATCTTGCGCTCGGTGTCGGCGTCGACGCTGGCCAGGGCGTCGTCGAGGATGAGGAGGCTGGGGTTGGTCAGCACGGCGCGGGCGATGGTCAGGCGCTGCTTCTGGCCGCCGGAGAGGGTGACGCCGCGCTCCCCGATGAGGGTGTCGAGGCCGTTGGGCAGGGCGTCGAGGTCGCCGCTCATGCAGGCGACGCGCAGGGCGTCGTCGAGGGAGAGGGTCGAGTCGCTGCGGGCGCCGAGCAGGACGTTCTCCCGGACGGTCATGGAGAAGAGGAAGGGGTCCTGGGGGACGATGGCGATCTGGCGGCGCAGGTCGGCCAGGGGGAGGCGGTCCAGGGGCAGGCCGCCGACGGTGATGTGGCCTTCAGAGGGGTCGCGCATCCGGGGCAGGAGGCTGAGCAGGGAGCTCTTGCCGGCGCCGGTGCGGCCGACGATGGCCACCTTCGAGCCGGCCTTGATCGTCAGGTCGAGGCCGGCGAGGGCGCGCGTGCCGTCGTCGTAGGTGAGCGAGACGTTGTGGAGGGCGATGTCGCCCAGGGGGCCTTCGAGGGCGAGCGCGTCCTCGGGGTGGGGATCGGCGAGCGAGGGTGAGGCGTCGAGGATCTCGCGCAGGCGGTCGAAGGCGGCGATCCCGCGCTGCCACATGGCCAGCACCCAGCCCATGGCCAGCGTGGGGAAGGCCAAGATGACGATATAATTGGAGAACTCGACGAGGGCGCCGAGGGTGAGGTCGCCCTCGATGACCTGCAGGCCGCCGTAGCCGAGGACGACGAGGGTGCCGACGCCGGCGATGGAGCCCATGATGGGGTTGAGGGCGCCTCGGACGCGGGCCAGGGCCATGTTGCGGTCGAGGTAGAGGTCGCTGACGGCCCGGAAGCGGGCCGACTCCCTGTCTTCGGCGCCGAAGGCCTTGACGACGGCCATGCCGGCGAGGTTCTCCTGGGCGCGGGCGGAGAGCTGGCCGAGGGCGTCCTGGGCGGTCTGCGTGCGTGTGTAGATGGCGCGGGTGAAGAGGCGGGTGACGACCAGCATCAGGGGGTAGGGGATCAGGGCCAGCAGGGCGAGGCCAGGGTTGACGTCGAACATGAGGCCGATGACCAGGACACAGGCGACGAGTGTGTTGACCATGTGGAGGACGCCGAAGCCGTACAGGAGGCGGACGTAGGTGACGTCGTTGGTGATGCGGCTGACCAGATCGCCGGTGGAGGTGCGCTGGAACCAGGCGGTGTCCATGCGGGTGAGGTGTTCGAAGAGGTCGGCGCGCAGCTTGTACTCGATGATCCGGGCGGCGTTGAAGATGAGGATCCGGCTGAGGATGCGGGCGACGGCGGAGCTGACGGCCAGCAGGGCGATCGTCAGGGCGAAGCCCTCGACGAGGGCCACGTCGATGGCGGCGGGGTCGCCGGCGGCGCGCAGGTGCTCGATGGCGGCGCCGATGGCGCGCGGGATGCGCAGCGCCAGGAGGTTGGTGGCCACGAGGAAGACCGCGCCGACGAGGAAGCGGGGCAGGACGGGGCGGAGGTATCGCCACAGCTGGCCGAGGCGGCGGGCTTCGAAGGGCCTGGAGTCGATGGCGGGCCTCTGATTCAATCGACGCGCAGGCCGATCCGCTCCCAGCGGGTCCGGGATGAGGCCTCCTGGGGCGGCGCCTCCGAGAAGAGGATGAAGCGGGGCTGTCCGATGATCTGGTCGGGGGAGACGGTGACGAAGGGCTCGGGGCCGATCATGCCTCGGTTGTCGCTCAAGAGAAGGATCTCGTCCTTGCCGACGACGACGGGCTCGCTGGGCTCGTCGGAGTGTGGGGTCACGTCGCCCGCGATGAGGTAGCGCGCGCCGTCGTTGTCCTCGACGTAGGGCCGCGCGTTGCCGGGCACGGGCGCGCCGGCCAGCGCGCCCTCGGACAGGTCGCCCTCGTCGCCGTAGGTGAAGCGGGCCAGGCGCGTGCCGTTGATCGCGACGTCGCTGTCGTCGAGGATCACGCGGTCGCCGGGCAGGCCGACGATCCGGCTCAGGAGCACCCGGCTCGGGTTGCCGCTGTCGCTGGTCTTGACCACGACCTTGTCGCCGCGCCGGGGCGCGCGGCGCTTGAAGACGAGCCGGTCGACCAGCAGGGTGTCGCCGGGCGCCAGGGTCGGGTACATCGTGTTGTCGTTGATCTTGACGACGCCCCACAGGACGCCGGTGGCGGCCTGCCAGGCCACGGCGCCGGGCAGGACGCCGACGAAGACCAGCACCAGGGCGTAGATCACGGCGTGGTTGAAGCCCTTGAGCACGTAGCCCTCGCCGAGCCTGTCGACCTCCCTCAAGACGTCCATCAGGCAGAGCGAGGCCAGGACGATCCAGCCGGCGATGGCCACGAAGAGCGGCAAGAGGGGGAAGAACTGCAGGGCGCCCCAGACCACCATGAAGATCGCAACGTAGAGGCCGAGCGCCGTGGCCGCCATCACGGCCGCGCCCGTCTTGCCGACGTAGAGGTATCCGAGCGCGGGGTGCAGCCCCGTCAGCAGGATCGCCGCGATCTTGCTTCGCCGGGCGGTCTCGCCGTGGTACTCGATGGGCGAGAGGCCGGGATCCGAGGGATCTTGTGGGTCAGCGGTCGTTGTGTTCATCGAGGCTCTTCCCTGATGGGCGCTCAGGGCCCTGACCTTGAGTGTATAGGTCGATCCGGACCTGTCAACAGTCCAGCCGGCCCGACGCTGGCGCCGCGCGCCCTCGGCGAGCCCGTCAGGGGCGCGGATCTCGAGTGGAGTTGACAAGCGTTCGTTCTTGAACAGTGGATATGGCATGGGAATGGCACACGCCGACCCGTCTGGACGCGATGAAGAGGGTTGAACACTTCCATGACGCAAGAATCGAAAGAGAGCGGGGCGGAGCAAGGGGCGATGTCGCCGGAGGGCGGCGTGGTGCTGGCGCTGCTGGCGGCCTTGCCCGTGGTGATGGCCAGCGGCTTTACGACCTACGAGGCGCTCAAGGGCGGCGTGCTGCTGCTCGGCGGCGGCGTGCTGGCGCTGATGTGGCTCGTCAGGGTGCTGCGCGGTCAGCCCCTTGAGCTGCGGGGGTGGCTGGTGCTGCTGCCGGTGCTGGGGCTCGGGGTCTTCGCGCTCGCCAGCGCTCTTTGGGCGCCCGCCAGCTGGGTCGCGCTCGAGAGCGGCGCCCGCTGGCTGGCGCTGGCCGCCGTGATGGCGGCGATCCTCGGCGGATCGCCGAGGCCAATCCGGCTCGGCCACGCCGCCGTGGCGCTCTCGATCGGCGCAGGGCTGGCGTCCGCCGTGGGGCTGCTGCAGGTCTTTGGCGTCGCCATCGACACCATGGCCCCCTCCGGGCCGACCGACGGCCTGCGCGGCAGCTTCGACGATGCGAAGCACGCGGGCCTCTCGCTGGCCTGCGCGCTGCCGCTGATGGCCGCGGGGCTCTGGCTGGTCCGCCACCCTGCCGCGCGCGCCCTGATCGGGGCGTCGATGGCGTTGACCGCGCTCTGCGTCGGGGCCACGGGCGCCTCGCTGGGCTGGGCCTTCGCCGCAGGCGGCGTGCTGTGCGGGGTCGCGGCGCTGGGCATCGGTCGAGGCCTCGGCGGGCTCAAGGCGCTGGGCAGGCCGCTGGCCACCCTCGGCGTGGCCGCCGCCCTCGTCGCCCTCGGGGCGATTGCGCTCGACAAACCCCCCAAGCCCAGGATGGCGCAGGTCAACGGCAAGCTGGTCGAGGCCACCGACTCCTCCATCGACGACGGCGTCATCGACGAGCGGGATCGGGCCAGCCTCGCCGTCGGCGCGGTCGACTGGGGCCGCACGCCGGCCCCCAAGGACTGGAGCGCCCACGAGCACGCCCTGTCGACGGCGTGGAGGACCGCCCTGGCCAGCCCCGTCGTGGGCGTGGGCGCCGGCAACTGGAGCAACATCCAGGCCCGAAACCTCGACCGCGCCTCGACCTGGTACAACAGCCACCTGCTGGCCTTCCCCATCCCCCACGTCGCCCACAGCAGCTTCCTCCAGCTCGCCGCAGAGCTCGGCTTCGTCGGCCTGCTGCTCTTCTTGATGGGGCTGGCGCTGATCGGCGCCGTGGCGCTCAGAGCGCTGCGGGTCAAGGAGCAGGGCGAGCCCGACGTGCGCTGGATCACGGGCGTCTTTGGCCTGATCGCGACCCTGGACGCCCTCGTGTTCAGCTTCGCCCTGAGCGCCTCGCTGGAGCTGGCCTTCACGGCCCTGCTCTTTGCCGTCGCCGCCGGCCTGCTCTGCCGCGAGGCGCTGTCGAAGCTGGACGACAAGGGCGCCGCCTCGCCCTGGGTGATCGACCCGGCCCGGCAGGGCTTCGGCGCCCTGGAGCGCTACGGGCTGGCCGCGACCCCCGCGCTGGTGGCCGCAACGCTGGCCCTCGGCCTCGGCGTGACCTGGACGATGAGCGACTACTACAAGGCCCGCGGCGACGTCTGGCTGCGGGCCGGCAACCTGGACGAGGCCAACGCGGCCTACAGCGCCGCCATCGCCGTGATGCCCGGCAATGATCTGGCCGTCTTCAACCAGTCCAACCTCGCCGACGTCGTCCGCACCCAGGCCGAGGTGGAGCAACTCCTGATGCGAGGGCTTGAGCTGCGCCCCCACGATCCGAGGCTCTACGTCGCGCTCGGCCAACTCCAGATGCGCGAGGCCGCCCGCCGGGGCCGCGACAAGTGGAAGAAGATCGAGGGCGAGCTCCCTCCCCCCGAACCGGGGAAGCCCCCCGCTCCCAAGGCGCCAGGCGGGGAGAAGATCGACCCGTCCAAGCTCATGGAGTTCGTCGATCGAGAAATGATGAACCGCGCCGTGGCCAACTTCAACCTCGCCAAGGAGCTCCACCCGCGCTTCATCCTGGTCTACGAGCGCCTCTCGAACGCCTACATGGTCGACAAGAACATCGAGAAGTCCCAGACCGAGCTGCTCCTGGCCCTCGAGAAGATCGACGGGCAGGACATCCGGACGGCCTCGCGCCTCCACAGCACGCTGGCGCAGAGCTACATGGCCGATCAAGACTGGCCCAAGGCCAGGAAGCACCTGGATCTGGCCCTGGAGATCCACCCCCTGACAAGCCGGCGCGACGCCATCCTGCGCGATCTGGCCGAGGTCGACGCGCGCTCCAAGGGCAAGGTCATCGACAAGCACGACCACGGCCACGGCCACGGCCAGGGCCCGCCTGGCCTCAAGCGCCCGCCCCAGCTCCCCCCCGGACAGGATCCCGGCGGTCAGAGGCCAGACGGCCAGGCCCCTGAGGGCCACGGTCATGAGCACGATCGTGAGCAGGGCGAGGCGCCGAGCGACGCGCCCAAGGCGCCGAGCGACGCGCCCAAGGCGCCGAGCGACGTGCCCAGGCCACCGCAGGAGGCGCCAGCGGCCCCTTGAGTCGTCGAGGCCTGCCCTCGGCGCCCTCTCTCCCCGAGGGGATCTCAAGGGCGCCCATACCAGCGCGTCCAGAGTCAACAGCGGAGCGCGAACCATGATGACAGGCTCACCGGATCGAGATCATATCGTCGCGCAGGTCTGCGCCGTCGGCGACACCTGGACGGCGCAGGATCTCTTCGCGAAGGGGGAGCCCTTCGACCTGTCGCCCATCGACGGGCTTGAGGATGGCGACGTGGTCCTGGTGGCCCTCGGCCCGGGCGGGGCTCGGGCGCTGGAGCGGCTGGCGAGGGCGGGCAGCGCGCTGGCGGGCCTCTATGAGCTCCTGGCCGAGCGCCAGGTGGACCCCTTCTTTCCGGCGTCCGTGCGCCTGGAGGTCGAGGCGCTGCTGGCCTCCCCCGGCCTCGACGATCCGGCGCTGATCGACCTGGAGCACCTCCCCTTCGTCACCATCGACAACGCCAGCTCCCGCGATCTGGATCAGGCGCTCTTCATCCAGCGCGGCGCGGCCTCCCTGCGCGCGCCGGGCGAAGAAGCTGGCGAGGCCGCCGATCGCGGTCAGGGCGACGCGACCGTCCAGAGCGGCGGCGGGCCGGGCTACACGGTCTTCTACGCGCTGGCCGACGCGGCTTATTACGTCCGGCCAGGGACGGCGCTGTGGCGAGAGGCGCAGCGGCGCGGAGCCAGCTTCTACCTGCCCGGCGTCGTGGCCCCCATGCTGCCCAAGGCGCTCTCCGAGGGGATCGTCTCGCTCAACGCCGAGGTGCCTCGCCGGGCGCTCGTCTTCCTGATCCGCCTCGACGAGCAGGGCGCGCGCGCTCAGACCGAGATCGCCCAGGCCAGGGTGCGCAGCCGCGCGAAGCTGACCTACGACGGGGTCCAGGCCCTCCACGACGACCCCTGCGGCAGCCCGCTGACCGAGCGCCCGTGGACGGAGAGCCTGATGCTGCTCGGCGAGGTCGGCAAGAAGCGCCTGGCGCTCTCCGAGGCCCGCGACGTGGTGCAGTTCAACAGAGTCTCGTCCGAGATCGGCTTCACCGACGACGAGGGCTCGGCCTTCGAGGCCCGCCTCGACGTCCGCAATGACATCGAGCGCTGGAACGAGCAGATCTCCCTGCTGTGCAACATGGAGGGCGCCCGCTTCATGAGCGCCGACGCAGACCCCCACGTCCAGCCCATCTACCGCGTCCACCCCTTCCCCGAGGGGCGAGATCTGGAGCGCCTCTCGGCCCAGATCGACGCCCTGGTGGCCGCGCGCGGCCTCGACCCGGCGGTCTGGCGCTGGCCCCTGGACGGCGACGGCCCCCGCGAGAGCCTCGCGCGCTTCGTAGAGCGGTTGCCCGCCGATGAGGCCTCGGCGCGCGTCCGGCAGGCCATCGAGCGGCAGGCGATGATCACCATCGCCCCCTCGTCCTTCACCGACGTGCGCGGACCCCATTTTGGCATCGGCGCCGAACAGTACGCGCGCTTCTCGGCCCCCATGCGCGAGATCGTCGGCATCTTCACCCACAAGGAGGCCCTGGAGAAGCTCCACGGCCCCTCGCCTGAGGCCGACAACGCCGCCGATGAGGCGCTGCGCGAGCAGGTCATCGAGGCCGGCAACCGCTCCAAGGGCCTTCAGCGGGAGCTGACCAAGGCGGTCCACCACCGGCTGATGGATCAGCTCTTCGCCGACGACCTCCAGCTGCCCGTCGAGCGGCGCCCCGCCCGCGTCGGCACCGTCCTGGGCGTGCGATCCTCGCGCCTCTACGTCCAGCTCGACGACCCGCCGATGGAGATCAAGGTCTACGCCGAAGATCTGGCGGCCCTCGACGGCGCACCCCCGACCACCAACGACAGCCGCACCATCCTGACCCGCGCCACCGGCGCCGCGATCAAGATCGGCGACGCGGTCCACCTCCGGGTCGATGGCCGCGATCCGACCACCGGGCGCTGGCTCATCCTCCCCCAATAGCGCCCCACCTACTCGTGCCGACGGCGTCTCATGCCGACGGCGTCTCGCCCCTTCGGGGCTCTCCTCCTGATCGATGGGTCCAATGGATGCCGCCCCTCGGTCGTGGTGACCGAGGGGGTCGGTCGCGAGACCGAGGTCGTCGGTCGCGATGACCGAGGTCGTCGGTCGCGGTGACCGAAGGGGTCGGTCGCAATGACCGAGGGCGTCGGTCGTGGTGACCGAGGGCGTCGGTCGCGCGTATCGCGGGCCTCGATCCCCTGGCCGGGCGGGAGCGGCGAGAGGGATCGTCGAGATCGTCGCGCTGGCTTCGTCGTGGGTGGCTGGATCTGGGGCAATTTTTAGAAGAGATTCCTGTCACACAAGCAGCGTGGCCTGCTCCAAAGGATCGAGGTCGCGGCGCCGGGTCGATCCAGATGCAGAGACGAGGTCGCGCCCGAGCGGTGAGCCAGAAGATCAGCGGCTCGGGATCGAGCGACGAAAGCCCCGCTGGTGTGGGGCAAAGGGATGAGGGCAGCCGCCATGAACGAGAGCGTGAAGGCGCGCAAAGCGAAGGGAGACAGGTCGATGGAGGAGACGCAATCCAGGTCGGCGGCGCGGATGGCGCTCTGGAGAAGTCAGCAGGGGGCCGCGTCGAGCGCTTGGCGCGGGGGCCGAGCTGGTCGTCGCCGGGTGCTGCGCGGTCGCTGTGCGCGGTGTCGCTCGCGGTGTCTCTTCTGATGCTGGGGGGCTGCACGCTCGGGCCTTTGAAGGGCGATCCTGATCCTGGATGGCGAAGCCACCAAGGAGCACATCGCCGAGGTCATCACCAACGTCTTGCGCGGGGAGGTCGTCGGGCGCGATCGGGTGCTGATCTACTTTGCGGGCCACGGCACGACGCTGAGCGACGAGGAGTCCCCCATGGGCTACCTGCTGCCGGTGGGTGGAAAAATGGAGTCGCCCGCAGGGACGGGGATCTCGATGGAGGAGCTGCAAAGCTGGCTGGGGTTGTTGAAGAGCAAGCACGTCATGTTGGTGGCCGATGCGTGCTACTCGGGGTTTGCGCTGCGGGGATCGGCGTGGTTGAGCACAGGCCGCCGACGTGGAGGGTGGGCTGGGCTGTCGGGGGTCGGGATCAGGAGCCGTCAAGGGCGGGTGGAGAGGGGGTGCGCTGCGGAGACCCGATCGAAGAGGCTTGCCAAAGGGAGCGAGGCGAGGGAGAAGAGGTGGGGTGGGAGAACATGAGTGCAGGGGTCGGCGCAAGGAGAGAGGGAGCGATGGCCAGGGACAACAAGGACTCGGACACGGACAATGAGGACGCTGACGGGGCTTACCGAACCCTGTTTGCCCAGCCCGACCTCGTGCGTCAGCTCCTGGAGGCCTTCGCACCGGCAGGGATCGTCAAGCTCCTGCGGCTGGAGGACATGGAGCCGATCCAGACGACGTTCTTGACGCAGGCGCTGGGCAGGCGGCACACGGACTGCATCTGGGAGATCCCCACGCTGGACGACAACCCCCTGTATCTGTGCCTGGTGTTGGAGTTCCAGTCGTCGGTGGACAGCTTCATGGCGGCGCGGGTGGCCACCTACGTCAGCCTGCTTTATGAGCACCTGATCCAAACCCAGCGCAAGCGTCTCGACCAGCGTCTGCCGCCCGTGCTGCCGATCGTGCTTTACAACGGTGAAGCGACCTGGGGGGCCAACCGCTCCCTGGCCAACTTCATCCCCATGGTTGTGGGCTCGCACCTGGAGCGCTATCAGCTCCAGATCGAGTATCTTCTGATCGACATCAACGCTTTGGGGGAGGCCGACAAGCCCTCCGAGCCCAACCTCGTCTCGACGCTCTTCGACATGGAGCAGGCCTCCCATCACGAAGGGTTGGGGGTCGTCGCCATCTTCGATCGACTCTTGAGGCTGACCCAGGAGCACCCCGCTCGGGTTGAAATGCGCCGGGTGTTTCTTATTTTCTTCAACGGCGTGCTCAGCAAGCGCGGGGCACAGATGCCCACCGGCCAACTCAACGACCTCATGGAGGTGCGCACCATGTTTGAGAACATCGACCAGAGGGAACAAAGACGCTTTGAGCAAGGTCGCCTCAAGGGCATCGAGGAGGGCCTCAGGGAGGGCGTCGAGAAGGGGCTCAGGGAGGGCGTCGAGAAGGGGCTCAGGGAGGGCGTCGAGAGGGTGGTGTTGAGGCTGTTGGCGTCGAAGTTTGGTGTGGACGAGGCCGCCTGGAAGCCGCGACTTGCGGCCATGAGCCAGGAGCAGCTCGATGCCTTCATGCAGCGGGCGCTTGAGGCCACTTCCGAGAGCGAGCTTTAGGTTGCGCTGACCTTCGCTTCTGGGTGTCCTTGTGCCCGTGCTCCGAGTGCCGTGCTGAAAAGTTGACCCGTGAAGGGGGCATTGCCACTCTGAGTCTGGGCGTCGGATCGAGAGCCTGAAGCGCACGACCAGAACGCCCACGATCCCCTTGGTCCACATCCCCCCAACGCCGAGGCCGCCGAGCAACGATCGGTCGCTCTGGAAGCGGATCTGAGGGCCTTGGGCGCGGCCTTGGGCGCGATCCCTGAAGACGGTCCCCGCGATTGAACCGTGGGGCAGGCTCGCCCGCTCGGCCTCCGCCCGTCAAGCCCGCCCACGCTTTGCGCCGCGTCGCGGGCTTGCGGTGGCGTTCCCTGAGGGTTGTCTCTGGGGGGTGTCGTCTGCGCCACAGCGCGTGCCAGCGTCTGGGCTGGCGGTTTGAGGGTTTGAGGGTTTGCGGTGGGCGTGACCTTGACTCTCCGCGGCGCGCCGATTAAGGTCCGCCGCCTTAGAAAGGGGCCTTTCGTTCCACGCCGCCAGCCCCGCGCCAGCGAGAACCCTGGGAGCCTGCGATGCCGCGCAATTACCTCTTCACCTCCGAGTCTGTCACCGAAGGCCACCCCGACAAGATGGCCGATCAGATCTCCGACAGCGTCCTGGACGCCATCCTGAGCCAGGATCCGACCGCCAAGGTCGCCTGCGAGACCTTCTTGAACACCGGCTTTGCCATGATCGGCGGGGAGATCACCACCTCGGCCGTCGTCGACTACCCCAGGGTGGTCCGCGAGGCGATCCGGGACATCGGCTACGACGACTCGGCCAAGGGCTTTGACTGCGACACCTGCGCGGTCTTCGTCTCTCTGGACAAGCAGTCGCCCGACATCGCCCAGGGCGTTCGGACGGACCTGGGCGTCGTCGCCGAGCAGGGCGCCGGCGACCAGGGCATGATGTTCGGCTACGCCTGCAACGAGACCGACGCCCTGATGCCGATGCCGATCCACTTCTCCCACCTGCTCACCCGTCAGCTCGCCCTCGTGCGCAAGGACGGCACGCTGCCCTTCTTGCGCCCCGACGGCAAGAGCCAGGTCACGGTGCGCTACGAGGCCGGCCGCCCCGTCGAGGTCACCGCCGTCGTCGTCTCGACCCAGCACGCCGACTCCGTCACGACCGCCGATCTGCGCGAGGCCGTCGTCGAGCACGTCATCCGGCCCATCATCCCGGCCAACCTGCTCGCCGCCAACGTCAAGTACCACATCAACCCCACGGGCCGCTTCGTCGTCGGCGGCCCCATGGGCGACTCCGG
>SYOX01000140.1 GCA_005804885.1 Pseudomonadota bacterium | reverse complement strand
TGCACGATGAAGCTCAACGCCACGGCGGAGATGATGCCCATCACGCTGCCGGGCTTCGGCGCGCTGCACCCCTTCGCGCCTCGCGATCAGGCCGAGGGCTACACGGAGCTCTTCCGCCAGCTTGAGGCCGCGCTGGCCGAGATCACGGGCTTCTCGGCCATCTCGCTGCAGCCCAACGCCGGCTCTCAGGGCGAGTATGCGGGGCTGCTGGTGATCCGGGCCTGGCACCTGAGCCGGGGGCAGAAGGGCAGGAGGGTGTGCCTGATCCCGACCTCGGCCCACGGGACCAACCCGGCCAGCGCCGTCATGGCCGGCATGGATGTCGTCACGGTGCGCTGCGACTCGGAGGGCAACATCGACCTGGACGACCTCAAGGCGCGCGCCAGCCAGCACGCCGAGGCGCTGGCCTGCCTGATGGTCACCTACCCCTCGACCCACGGGGTCTTCGAGGAGGACTTCCGCTCGATCTGTGAGATCATCCACGCCCACGGCGGGCAGGTCTACCTCGACGGGGCCAACCTCAACGCGCTGGTCGGCCTGTGCCGGCCCGGCGAGATCGGCGCGGACGTCTGCCACCTGAACCTCCACCAGACCATGTGCAGCCCGCACGGCGGCGGCGGGCCGGGGATGGGGCCGATCGGCGTGGCGCCGCACCTGGTGCCCTTCCTGCCGGCCCACGGCGTCGTCGAGATCTCCGACAGCGGGCAGGCCATCGGCCCGGTGTCGGCGGCGCCCTGGGGCAGCCCGAGCATCCTGCCGATCTCGTGGGCCTATATCCGCATGATGGGCGGCGAGGGGCTCACGAGGGCGACCAAGGTGGCGATCTTGAACGCCAACGCGATCGCGAACCGGCTCGGGGCGCACTACCCCGTGCTCTACAAGGGCCGGGCCGGGCGCGTCGCCCACGCGTGCCTCCTGGACCTGCGCGACCTCAAGCGCGACACCAACGTGACGGTCACCGACGTGGCCAAGCGCTTGATGGACTTCGGCTTTCACGCCCCGACGGTCTCGTGGCCCGTGGCCGGCACGATGATGATCGAGCCGACCGAGAGCGAGTCGCTGGCCGAGATCGATCGCTTCTGCGAGGCGAGGATCGCGAGCCGCGCCGAGATCCAGGCCATCGCCGACGGCCGCCTCGACCGCGAGGACAACCCCCTGAGGAACGCGCCCCACACCGCCGAGGCCGTCACCGCCGAGGTGTGGACCCACCCCTACAGCCGCCAGCAGGCGGCCTTCCCGCTCCCCTGGGTGGCCGAGAACAAGTTCTGGCCCGCCGTCGGGCGCGTCGACGACGCCTTCGGCGATCGCAACCTCGTGTGCGCCTGCCCGCCCATCGAGGACTACGCCCGCGACTGAGAGGACTACGCCCGCGACAGATCTCGCGTCGCGGGTGATAGAAAGCCGCCCCTGCCGCGTTGAGCGAAGGTCGCCTCTGGCGCCATCATGCGTCGGAGGCGCGGGCCTTGACCCGCGCTCAAGCCGCGGGGCAGTGTGGGCGGCGCGGGTCGATCTCGAAGGGAGGACAGGATGCCGACGTGGGCAAGGGACATGTTGAAGATCGGGGCGCTGCTCGCGGTCGCCGCCGGGATGGGCGCTTGCGCCTCGTCGAGCAGCGAGATGCTGATCGAGAGGGACAGGGAATCCCCCGGCAACACCGTGGGCGCCCTGGGCGGCAAGGCCAGCGATCTCAAGGGCGACGCCAGCGAGCTGGAGGGCCTCGCCGCCGAGATCGAGCGCCTGAGCCAGAGCTATCGGGAGGAGTTCGGGGTCGAGGGCGACGGGGGCGGCCAGGAGCAGCCCCCCAGTGAGCCCGTCGATCGCTCCTGCCCTCGCGTCTGCGAGGTGGCCGAGGCGATCTGCAGCTCCTCAAGCCGGATCTGCGCCATCTCCGGGCGCTTCCCCGAGGAGGGCCACTTCACCGAGCGCTGCGGCTGGTCCGAGGGCCAGTGCGCCGAGGCCAGGAACCGCTGCGAGACCTGCCAGCCCTGAGCGCCCCCCCCGCGCCTCGACCGGACCGCGCGCCGGGCTCTGGGGGCGACGGTGCTCGACGTCGCCCCGACGATCCTCACGCTGGGGGGCGACAACGGGGGCGTGCTGCTCGCGCGACGGGCCAGGTCGAGCCTCTCGCCGCCAGCCTCCACGGTCAAGAGCGGCTGAGCGCGGCCGAAGCGCTGATCCGGCGCTCGACCTCCTGCTGCCAGCTCTCGATGAAGTCCCCCTGGCCGGTGGCGCCGCGCTGGTGCTTGCGCAGCGCGTTGGCCGCGTGCTTCGGGTGGCGGAAGGCCCCCCGATCCAGCCCGCGCCGCGTGATCGCCGAGATCAGCGCCAGGCGCCGACCGATGTACTGGCGCCACAGCGCCAGCAGCCCCCAGGACCACGCGTCCCGCCCCGCGAAGACGCCCCACTTGAGCGCGTCGACGGCCGCCGACGCGTCCGCCGTCCCCCAGAAGGCGCCGCCGTCCACGGCCTCGCGCAGCGCGCCGCGCTCGTCAAAGTCGCCCTCGTCGGGCTCGATCTCTCGCTCACGGCGCCGGGCCGCCGCCCTGTTGTCCAGCCGCGCCTCGGGCCGCCGGCCGCCGATGTCTCCCGCGCTCATGATCCCAACCCCTGCAAGGCCCTTTCACCACCCAACACATACTATACATCGGGACAGTGTTTTTCAAGGGCACTCATTCGGCTCGGCGATCGCGCTCCAGGATGAAGAAGGAGGTGGCCACGCGGGCGGGGCCGAGGGCGTAGTAGGCCTTGCCGAGCAGGAGGTCGGGGTTGTCGGCGTGGACCTGGACGAGGTAGTCGCGCAGGCCGCGCGAGGGGTCCAGGGCGGGGTTGTCGCCGCGGCTGTAATCGAGCAGGACCGCGTGCAGGTAGGCGTTGTCGCGGGCCGTGGGGTCGACGGGGTCGACGGTGTAGAAGCCGAAGCGCTTCGGGGCGGCGTCGGAGGGTTTGGCCTTCCAGGGCAGGCTCAGGGCGTCCTGGCGCACGGGGCAGTTGTAGCCCATCACTTGATCGCCCTTTCGAAAGAAGCCCTTGATGAACTTCTTGATCCCCACGATCCGCGCCCAGTCCGGGGCATTGCAGCCGCGAAACTGCCAGCCGATGAGGCCGTCGAGGTCGGGGGTGACGCCGCGCAGGAAGACCTGCTCCAGCTCCGCCGGGCTCATGGATTCCAGGCCTCGGTAGGCCAGACTCGGGGTCCCTGGTTGTGCGCTCATGACAGATACCTGCGTCGATTGTTGAGGATGTGCGCGGCATTGCGCGTGGCCAGCGTCTGGATGGTCATGCAGGGGTTGACCCCGATGGGGGTGGGGAAGAGGCTCGCGTCGCAGACCAGCAGGCGGTCGGCGTCGTAGACGTTCCCGTAGCTGTCCGTCACCGCCGTGGCCCGATCCGCGCCCATCCTGGCGGTCCCCATCATGTGGACGGTGACGACCTCCATGCCCCCCTTGGCGATGGGGCGGTCGAGCACCCTGGCGATGTCGTCGGGGCCGTAGAGGGTGTCGACGCCGTCGAAGGGCAGGTAGATCTTCCGGGCCCCGGCGCCAAAGAGCAGCTCGCACAGCAGCCGGGTGCCGCGCACGAGCTGCTGGGCGTCCTTGTCGTTGAGCTGGTAGACCGCCACGGGCTTGCCGGACGGGGTGGTGATCACCCGCCCGAGCGTGGAGTCTTCCACCAGGATCCCCGCGATCACGGTGCGGTTGTAATCCTGCATCAGCTCCCCGAGGGCGCCGCCGTAGAGCGGGGCCGTCATCGCCAGGATGCTCGGGGGGATGTTGACGGCGGCCATCAGGAAGCCCTCCTCCTGAAACTGGCGCACCTGATAGGCCTGGTGGACGCCCTCCCACCCCCGCACGTCCTCGTCGAAGACGGCCACGACCTTGGCGTTCGGGTGCATGCTCAGGTTGCGCCCGAGCTGCCCGGAGGGCGACTTGAAGCCCGAGCGGTGCAGCAGCGCCGGGGTCTGGATCGACCCGCAGGCCGAGATCACCACCTTGGCGTGCACCCGCACGCTCGGCCCCCTGCGGCCCCCCGGCAGCGTCACGTGCCCCTCGACGCCGGTGGCCCGCTTGCCGCTGCGGGTGATGCTGTCGACCCGGACGTCGCTGTAGACCCGCGCTCCGAAGTGCAGCGATCGGGGCACGTAGGTCACCAGCGCCGAGCGCTTGGCCCCCACCGGGCAACCAAAGGCGCAGTTCCCTGTCACCAGACCGCCTTCCAGGGCAAATCGGCCCGTGACAGGTTCCGTGATGCAGAAGACCTCCTCTTGGCGTCCCTCCTGGAGGATGGACTTCACCACGAACGTGGTGTCCGTGTCCGTCAAAGAGATCCAGATCATGGGTGCTGAGCGCGGCCCGAAGTTCGTCTCCTGAACGGAGTCATGGTTGAACCCCGTGACGCAGTAGCCGAGCAGGGGCGCCCGCTCGCACAACCACGACCCCGCTTCCGCGTTCTGAGTGCAAAGGGCGATGGAGCCCGAAGGCTTCAGGCTCCCGTCTGCGACGAGCCAACCCCGCACGAACGCCCGTTGATAGGCCAGGCTGGTGTCTTCACCGGGCAGGGCCTTCCAGTTCATGCCGGGTTTCAGCTTGAAGCGGGCGACAGGATCTCCCCCGTAGGTCTTCGGCCAGGTTGTACTGACATGGAACTGAGAGCGCTCGAGGTGTTCGAGGTATTGCTTGTCCTTGTCCGCGCACAGCCGGACATCGAACCGATCGCGATCGTAGGTATGCCGTGTGCCGTCACCGAAGACGAAGCCATGGGCGAAACCACTGGCCAGATCATCATCTCGCGCGTCGGCCCGGAAGAGAGAAGTCTCGATCTTGACCCTGTCACCGACTATGAGCCCGGTCGTCTCAGAGCCGTCCTCGAGGATCCAACGGTGATCCTGAGTCACGTCGTAGCGGAGCCGGAAATTCGAGCGCAGGCCGAGGGGCGCAAAGCTCACGGTCACGAGTCTCTGGACCCCGAACGAGCTCGCCACGGCCTTGCGGCTCTGACCGTCTCCCGCCAGGACCTCGATGGGGTGCTCGCCCTGCGAGATCTCTGCCAGATCGCCCAGCGTGGCCAATATGGGATGACCGTCTCGCAGGACCCAGGCGCGTGTCGAGGCGGAAAAACAGTTGTTGGTCCCCGCGCAATGCAGCTGGTTGCGGCGGTTGTCGATCACCTCCCAGCCCTTGCGGTCGGCGCCGAGCTTGAGCAGCGCGTTGTCTCGCCCGATCGTCTCCGGATCTTGATAGGCGACGTTGATCCGATCCTCGACCCGCGCGAAGAAGGGATCCATCTCCTGCGGCCTGACCCTGTGCAGGCCCGCCTCCCGGTGCCAGCGATCCAGGATCGCCTCCGGCGTCCGCCACGACATCCCGCCGTTGATGACGGTCGAGCCGCCCACCGTCCGCCCCTCCTGAAAGAGCACCGGCGGGTTGCCCAGCGAGGCGCTCGCGCCGGCGTCCCGGTAGAGCTTGCTGATCATCTCCGAGGCGTTGGGCGTAAAACTCTTCGTGTCGTGGTAGCCGCCCTCCTCGATCACGATGACGTCCAGGCCGCCCTCGGCCAGCTCCGCCGCCGCCGTCGCGCCGCCCGCGCCCGAGCCGACGATCACCACGTCGCACGAGAGCGTCGTCGGCCCGGCCATGTCCTCTCGCCCGAAGACCCCCCTGGGGCGCCTGCGGCCGCCCTCGATCCCGTGATCCTCCATCATCCCGACACCTCCTCGGCGACCGCGCGCCCCGTCCCCTCGACCAGCGCCGCCGACAGCGGATCGCTCTGGCGCACCTGCGCCTCCTTGCGCCGGATCTCCTCCCCGTAGCGCTCCAGGCGCCGCGCCGCCACCGCCGCGATCCAGCGATCCGGGTGGTAGGCCATCGACGCGGCCACCTGCGGCAGCTCGTAGTAGCTCATCACCACCAACCCCTTGGTCTTCTTGGCGAATTCGCGCATCAGCGCCAGCGGGCTGTGCCACCAGAGCTCGAACCAGCGCTCCGCCGCCGCCCTGTCCAGCTGCGTGAAGGTCCGACCGCCGTGGGCCGGGTGCAGCGCCGCGGTCACCTCGAAGGCGTTGAGCCCCAGCAGCGTCGCCCCCTGGATCGGCCCCGGCAACGACCGCATGAAGTTCTCCATATGGTCAATGGTCGGCTCCAGCAGATCGCGCTCGACGATCTCCGGCGGACAGACGATCGGCGCCAGCACCCACAAGATCTGCCGCGTCCGCAGGCTGTGCCGATAGCCCTTGAATTCCTCGCTCATGTGAATGCCTCCAGCGCCCCGATCAGGCGCGCGTCATGGCGCTCGAAGTAGGCCCCGATCGTGCCCAGCGCCCCCTCCCGGTCCCCACGCTCCAACGCCTCGAAGAGCCGCTCGTGAACCTCCACGTAATCCTCCAGCGGCGGCAGGCCGCCGGCCCACGCCCGCGCGATCTCCAGGTAGATCCCCGCCACGTCGTTGAGCATCCACATCGCCGGCAAAATGCGCGCCGACTCCGCGATCGCCCGCATCATCTCAAAATCCTCCGCCGTGAACGCCGCACCGTCCGCCCTCGCCGCCCACGCCCTCGCCAACGCCGCCCGCGCGCCAGACAGCCCGCCCGGCGCCAC
This sequence comes from Pseudomonadota bacterium, assembly GCA_005804885.1. Lineage (GTDB taxonomy): Bacteria > Myxococcota_A > Bradymonadia > Bradymonadales > SYOX01. The sequence goes on along the minus strand of SYOX01000140.1, from coordinate 4,205 downwards.
CCGCCCGGCCACCAGCCCCAGCACGCTCAGGAGCAGCGCCCGCCGGATCGCGATCAGATCCCCCAGCATCGCGCCGATCGACCGCCCGTCCGATCCCCCAAAGCGCAAGTAGGCCGGCAACACCTCGATCGACCACTCCCGACGTGGCCGCACCACCACCCCCGAACCCTGCCGCGCCTCCACCAGCCTCAAGGACGACAGCCGCCTCAAGGCCCCACGCACCGTCGCCCGGCTCGCCCCAAGCTGACGGGCCAGCTCCCGCTCCGCCGGCAGCCGCTCGCCGTAATCGCCGCGCATGATCTGCGACAGCAGCCGCTCGTAGGCCACCTCCGAGGCGCCTCCACCCGCCGACCGCGCCGCGCCACCCTCGCCCTCCTGTCCCCTCGACACCATGCCGCCCCGCGCCCTCATGAAAATTGGTCCGACCAATTGGTCTGACCACTTTGTACGACAACACGGCGCCACGCGCAAGGGCCTTTCTTCGCGCCGCCGATAAACCTGCGGCAGGCCTCAGACCTCGGCGCGGACCAGGGTGGCGATCGTCTCGACGTGGGGCGTGTGCGGGAAGAGGTCGACCGGCTGAAGCGCGCCCTCCAGCGTGTAGCCAGCCTTGAAGAGCCCGGCCAGATCGCGGGCCAGCGCGACGGGGTTGCAAGAGACGTAGACGAGCCGCGGAGGAGCGAGCGCGCTCAGGTGGGCCACGGCCTCCGGCATCAACCCCGAGCGCGGCGGATCGACGACGACCAGATCGAAGGGCTGGCCGGCCAGCTCGGACTTGAGCAGCTTGCCGGCGTCCCCCGCGAAGAAGGTCACCCCCCCCAGCCCGTTGATCCGGGCGTTGTGCCGCGCGTTCTCCACCGCGTCCTCGACCAGCTCCACCCCCACGACGCTGGCCGCGTAGGGCGCCAGGCACAGCCCGATCGTCCCCGTCCCGCAATACAAATCCAGCACCCGGGCCGCCGACCCGCGCGCCAGCTTCGCCGTCTTGATCACCTCGCCGTAAAGCACCTCGGCCTGCAGCGTGTTGGGCTGGAAGAAGGCGCGCGGGTTGATCTCGAAGCGCAGCTTGTGCCCGCCCGGCAGCCTCATCTCCTCATGGAGCGCCGGCTTGCCGTACAGGTGCCGGGTGACCAGGCGCGTGCGCTCCTTTTTCAGCGCGACGTGCTGCGTCCAGTGGATCGAGGTCAACACCCCCCCGAGCGCCTTGGCCGCGGCGTGGGCGGCCTTGACGAAGGAGGACGCGAGCCCCTCGGCGCTGGTCAACCCCTCGGCGCTCATCACGATCTCGTCGGCGGTCGTGGTCAGCTCCACCATCCGCTCGCCGGTCCGCTTGCCCTCCCTGACCGTCAGCGTCCTCAAGAAGCCCGCGTTGCGCCCATAGTGGTAGGGCTCCAACCCCATCCGCTCGGCCCACCCCAGGATCAAGGGCACGAAGCCCGACACGAAGGGCGAGCTCAGGTGGCACTCCGACAGCGCCAGCACCTCGCGGCGCCACCCCGCTGGCCGCAGCCCCAGAGAGAGCTTGTCCTCCCGATCCGTCCCGAACGAGAACTCCATCTTGTTGCGGTAGTACCAGGGATCGACGTGACCCAGGACCGGCGCGACCTCCAGACGCTCCAGACCCGCGCCCTTCATCGCCCGCGCGATGAGCCCCCGCTTGACCTCAAGCTGATCGACGTACTCCAACGACTGAAGCGTGCAACCGCCGCAGCCGCGCCCCGGCTCCTCGCGCTGGCCGAAGTGCCTGCACCGAGGCTCGATCCGGCGCTCCGAGGGCTCCAGCACCTCCTCGACGCCCGCCTCGATCACCCCGCGCTTGATGGCGTCTACCCGGATCCGCACCCGATCGCCGGGCAACCCCTTGCGAACGAGCACGCCATAGCGCTTGAGCTGACCCTGGGGGCCGACCGCCACCCTGAGCCACGCCTCACCCTGCCCCTTGGCGTCGAGGCGCTCGACCACCACCTCGAAGTTCTGACCCTTCTGCGGGCGACGCGGGATCGCGACCACCCCGCTGGTGACGCCGTCGTCAGAGACGCCGTCGGCATGATCGACGTCGTCCGTCAGGACGTCGTCGGAGACGCCGTCGGCACGATCAACGCCGTCGGCACGATCAACGCCGTCGGCACGATCAACGCCGTCGGAGACGCCGTCGGCACGATCAACGCCGTCGGCCTGATCGACCTCGTCGAGTGGGCCGATCTCAACAACTGATTTATCTGGAGACATCTTTGGTGGACTCTTCGCTGATCTATCGAAATAGTGGTTGGTTATGCCCGCGCGCATCGCGCTGGAGGGCGGCGGTGATATTGACACGTCCTCGGGTGGGAGTCACACTGCCTCGGTTGGTCGCCCCGCCCGCCTGGACAGGGCGAGCGCGCTCCACCTTCTGAAGCCACGCAGCCATTGGGCGCGATCCCGCGCCGCCGCCCGTCAGAACCCCATGATCGCATCAAACCACCCGCTGGCGCCGACCCACCTGCCCTCATCGACGGTGCGCATCGCCCATCGGACGGACGTCGGTTGTGTGCGGACGGTCAACGAGGACAGCTACCTGATCTACGAGCCGCGCGATCCCTTCACGCACGCGGCGCGCGGCAAGCTGATCGTCCTGGCCGATGGGATGGGCGGGACCGTCGGCGGTGACAAGGCCAGCCGGCTCGTCGTCAAGGCCACGAAGGAGGCCTATTACGATCAAAGCCGGGATCTGAAGGTCTCCGAGGCGCTCGTCGAGGCCGTCAAGCGGGCCAACCTGACGGTCTACGAGTACGGGCACCAGAACGAGGCCTGGCGAGGGATGGGCTCGACGTGTACGGCCGCCGCCATCCACGGCCGGATGATCCACTTCTGCCATGTGGGCGACTCAAGGATCTACCTCGTGCGGGATCACCGGATCGTCCAGCTCACCGACGATCACAGCAAGGTGTCGCAGCTGATCCGCGAGGGTCGCCTCGACGCCCAGCGGGTCGGCTCCCACCCTGAGCGCGGCGTGGTCCTGCGCTGGCTCGGGGCCTCCGCGGATGTGCAGGTCGACGTCCCGCCGCACCCGCTGGAGATGAAGGCCGGCGACCGGCTCGTCATCTGCTCCGACGGGCTGACCACGCACGTCGGCGACATCGAGATCATGCGCCTGGTCGACCAGCGCGACCCTCGGCAGGCCGCCGACCGGCTCGTGGAGCTGGCCAAGGCGCGCGGCGGCTCGGACAACATCACCGTCCTGGTCGTCCAGGTCGTCCAGGTCGTCTCCCCCGTCGCCCAGCAGTTCAACGCCCCCATCGTCGCCCACGAGTCCCCCAGGCTCTGGACCCCGCCCTCGCCGCTGTCCGGCGACGCCCGCCGCGGCCAGCAATGGCGCGTGGCGCTGCTGGCGCTGGCCGTCGTGCTGGCCATGGCCGCCGTGGCCGCCTGGATCTACGAGCGCCTCGACGAGGACCCCGACGCCCCTCAGGCCGCCACTCCCGCCGAGGCCCCGACGCCCAGCGCCGAGGCCCCACCGGCCAAGGGCGAGGGCGCCACCCCGAGCCTCGCCGCGCAACCCGCTCAGAGCGACGCGCTGCCCGCGCAGGGCGGCGCAGAAGCTCAGGGCGATCCCTCGGAGGGGTCCGGCGCCGGCGAGGCCGCGCTGGCGGAGGGCGGCGGCGAGGGCGAGGAACCGGCGCTCTACCCCCCGCTGGCGTTGGGCGACGGCCAGTTTGACCCGGACATCCAGCCCCGCAAGGACGGGCCGGTCGGCGGGCAGGTCATCGGCGGCCGCGCCCTGGATCGGGCGCTGGAGAAGATGAACGACCCCAAGAGCCCCGTCTGCGCCGAGATGCGCAAGCAGATCGCCGAGAAGCTCGGGATCTCCGGCGCCAGCACCGAGGAGTTCGTCCAGGCCATCGCCGCCTACCAGAAGAAGAACGGCCTCGACGTCGTCGGCCACCCTGGCCCGCAGACCCGGACGAAGCTCTTCGGCTTCGACATCCGCCGTCGCGTCTGCTCCGGCGACCCCGTCAAGGCCGAGCAACCTCAGCAGATGCCCTGATCTCGCCCCCCGCTCGACCTGTCTGAACCTCGAAAACCCATGAGCCTATCCCAGTAACGTATAGAAGGTGTAAAGTGGCCTCGTGGACATCGAAGATGACGACGAGGTGAGACGATGGCAGGACGGTTTGAGGGGCTCAGCGATCTGGAATGGCAACTCTTCGCGGACCTGTTTCCTGTGC
>SYOX01000139.1 GCA_005804885.1 Pseudomonadota bacterium | reverse complement strand
CGGCCAGGATCTGAGCGCGAGCGTCGGGATTCTGGCAGCCGCCCTGGCAGCGGCCCAGCAGGACGGGCAGGAACTCCGCGGGGCACAGCTCGGCGAACTCAGGGCACATCGACAGCGCCGAGCAGGCGCCCTCGCAAGCCGCGATCTGACAGGCCTCTTCGTCGGCGCAGTCGGCGTCGTCGCAGTCCGCGTCGCCGTCACTGTCGTTGTCCTGGCCGTCGTCGCAGACCTCGGGGTCGGGCTCAGGCTCAGGCTCAGGCTCGGGCTCCTGACAGGCCTCTTTGTCGGCGCATTCGGCGTCGTCGCAGTCGACGTCGCCGTCGTTGTCGTTGTCGGCCCCGTCATCGCAGACCTCGATGTCATCCTCGGGCTCATCCTCGGGCTCCGACTCGGGCTGGGGCTCGGGCTCGACGGTGAGGGCGGGGGTGTCGTCGTCGCTGCAGGCCGACAGGCCGACGGCGAGGGAGGCGCAGGCCAGCAGCACGAGCAGGCGTCGGATGGATGGCGTCGAGCGCAGCCTCGCGAACCTTGGGGTCGGCGAGGGACAATTGCCAACAATGTCATTTTCGATATCGAAGTGCATGGATCCTCCTCCTCATGCTCAATGATCTCCAGGGGTCATGGAACTGTCCTGGCTACCCCACCATGTGACAACCCTGAAGATCTGAAGTCAAGGCAAAGGGGCCGAGGCCCGTCGCAAGGGGGCGGACGTGATCGTCGAGGGGTGAGGAGGTCGCCTCGTCCCTGCCTTGGGTCCGCCACTTTGTCGGGTGTCGCGCGGGCTTGAGGGTGGGTCGTCGGCGCAGCGCTGTTCGGGCCATCTCGGGGTGAAACGTCCCCTGGCGCGCCAGGGATCTGGATGGAGGGGCGTTCGTGACGGGGCGCATGGCGCGCCGTTGGACCAGGGGCGAGATTGGGGTATACACAAGGGAGGTGATACGGCGAGCACACCAGAAAGAAGGTCAGCATCCTCCTTGGCAAGGAGAGACCCTCCTTGCTTTGCAGGGGCGAGGTTTTCTCAAGAGCCAACGCAGAGAGGTCATCCGGTGGTGAAGAGAGACACGAGGGCGGCTGTGTGGGCGGGGTGTGTGTGGGCGCCTTGGATGGTGATCGCGGCGCTCGTCCCCTGGGGAGGTCGGGTGGAGGCGCAGGAGCTGCTGGTGCTTCAGCTGGAGCACTTCGAGCCGATGGGCGATCCGACGACGAACATCGTCAACGTGGCCACCAGCGGGGTGCTCGATCACCTCAACTACAACGCCGGCGCGGTCTTCCACCTCGTCCAGGATCCGCTGACCTTCTTGCCGGCCGAGGGCCTCGAACGCACCCCGCAGCGGCTCATCGGCGATCAAGTCAAGGCGGAGATCGTCGGCGCGCTGGGCCTCTTCAACCTGATCAACGTCGAGTTCGCCGTGCCCATGATCCTCAGCCAGGAGGAGGGCGAGGATCTGGCGCCGCTGGGTCGCCCCGGGGTCGTCACGGAGGGCTTTGAGCTGGTCGATCCGAGGATCACGACCAAGATCCGGTTGATGGACCGCAAGTACGTCGGCGGCTTGGGCCTGGGGGTCACGGTCCCGGTCTACATCCCGCTGGGCGACGAGGAGCAGCTCAACTCCCAGGGCTTCCGGGTCGAGCCGAGGGTCCTGTTCGACTGGCAGAGCGACTCGGGCATCACCGGGGCGGTGAACATCGATTACGAGCTGCGCCGCTGGGGGCTGGCGGCCTCCTCGCCGCTCTTCTTCGTCGAGGGGCTCGGCGCCTACGGGCTGCTCTTTGGCAACTTCCCCGTGGGCCAGAACCTGCTCGGCGCCCTCGTGAGCCCCAACCAGGCATTTTCCACCAACCCCGTCGAGGGCATGCTCGGGTTGAGCTACCGGACCCCCTTCGACGTCACCGTCGGCCTGGGCGTCGGGCAGGGCCTCACCGGCGGGATCGGCGCGGCGGGCCTGCGCGGGATGCTCCAGATCAGCTACACGCCGCCGCCAGACCCCGACGGCGACCTGGACGACAACGTCGACAGCACCGACCTGTGCCCGAGCGAGTCCGAGGACTTCGACGGCTTCCAGGACTCCGACGGCTGCCCCGAACTCGACAACGACGAGGACGGCATCGCCGACGACGACGACGGGTGCCCGCTCAAGGCCGAGGACCTGGACGGCTTCGAGGACGAGAACGGCTGCCCGGACGTCGACAGCGAGGATCCCAACTACGATCCCGACCCCATCGAGTTCTCGCTGACGGCCAACGTCGCGGCCCCCACCCTGGACCTCGGCGCCGTCACCGGCGGCGCCGCCGCCAACGGCCCGCCCCAGCGCCCGCGCGCCAGCCCCAGCCCCAACAAGCTCTACAGCGTCGAGGGCGCCCAGGTCCTCGGCCACCTCGACACCGGCACCGAGCTCCAGCTCGAGCCCGTCCGCGTGCCCGACAGCGGCGACCAGCCCTTCATCGACCAGGCCGGCCTGATGAACACCAACCTCTTCGCCATCGGCCTCTTCGGCTTCATGGAGGTGTCGGCCGACGCCCCCATCTTCTTCTCCCGGCAGGACCCGACGGCCGTCGGCGACGTGCGCGCCTCGGTCAAGGGCATGGTCATCAACCCCGAGAACCGCAACATCGGCCTGGCCTTCTCCCTGCCCGTCGTCGCCCCCGTCCAGGACAGCGCCTTCTCCAACGACAGCCTGGAGATCGGCCCGACGGCCATCCTCGAGGTCGACACCAGCCCCATCCGCACCAAGCTCAACTTCGCCGGCCTCTACCTCAACAACGTCCGCGACGACGCCGTCGAGGACATCGGCAGGCTGCGCTACGGCGTCGCCGGCGAGTACGGCTTCCTGTCAGGACGGCTCGACCTCGGCCTGGAGTTCACCGGCGAGCGCGACTTCCAGAACTTCCTCAGCTCCCAGAAGGACGCCGCCTTCGGGGTCGTCCTCGGCGTCCGCTTCGAAACCCTGGCCGGCACCATCATCACCTTCGGCGGCAACTTCAGCCAGGGCCCCGATCAGCTCCTGCCCGAGATCGGCGGCTTCGGCAACGTCAAGTACACCACCGTCGTGAGCGACTTCGACGGCGACGGCCTCGGCGACGAGGACGATCAGTGCAAGACCGCCGCCGAGGACTTCGACCAGTTCGAGGACCTCGACGGCTGCCCCGAGTCCGACAACGACGGCGACGGCATCAACGACGTCCTCGACCTGTGCCCCATGGAGCCCGAGGACAAGGACGGCAGCCAGGACTCCGACGGCTGCCCCGACTTCGACATGGACGGCGACGGCCTCGACGACAGCGCCGACAAGTGCCCCAACCTCCCCGGGCCACCCTCCAACGAGGGCTGCCCCGACGCCGACAAGGACGGCATCCTCGAAGTCGACAAGTGCCCCGACGCCGCCGAGGACCTCGACGGCTTCAACGACGAAGACGGCTGCCCCGAGCCCGACAACGACATCGACAACATCCCCGATGGCCTCGACCGATGCCCCAACGTCGCCGGCGTCACCCAGTGGCAAGGCTGCAACGACGTCGTCGTCCAGGTCCTCTTCGACTACAAGACCGCCGACATCAAGGTCAGCTCCCACCAGACCCTCGACGAGATGGCCGAGATCATCAAGACCAACCCCATCTTCCAGAAGGTCGAGGTCCAGGGCCACACCGACGACCTCGGCGACGACGAGCAGAACCTCGCCCTGTCGCAGCGCCGCGCCGAGGCTGTCCGGGAATATGTGATCTCCAAGGGCGTCAGCGCCGAGCGCCTGACCGCCAGGGGCTACGGCGAGACCCTCCCGGCCGTCCCCATCGAGGGCGTCCGGGGCAACAAGCTCAACCGCGCCCGCGAGAGCAACCGCCGCGTCGTCTTCAAGCTCCTCGACGCCGGCTCCGAGGGCGACAAGCCCGCTCCCAGGCCCTGACCCCTCGATCCCGACCCCGACGAGCGCCTCAGGCCTCCAGCGTCGCGTCGAGGTTGATCGCCCCGATCCATCCCGACCCCGCCGAGCGCCTCAGGCCTCCAGCGCCCCCAGGCTCTCGGTGGCCCGGCCCGACTCGTGGCCGAAGCTCGCCGCCTCGATGCCAGCGCCGCGCAGCGCCGTCAAGACGGCCTTGCTGGTGTTCTCCCGGTTCCCCGACCTGTAATGGATCCCGCCCTTGAGCCGGCCGCCGCCCTTGCCCGCGATCACGATCGGGAACTCCTGGTTGGAGTGCCGCCAGCCGTCGCTCAGCTCCGTCGTGCACAGGATCGAACACCGATCCAGCACATTGCCGTCCCCCTCCGGCGTGCCCCGCAAGGTCGCCAGGAAGTCCGCCAGCCGCTCCATCGTGAAGATGGTCGCCGCGTGGACCGTCGGTTGCGGCAGCGCCTCGTCGTGGCAGATCTGGTGCAGGCTGTTTCGCGCGCCCGCCTGCCAGATGATCACCCCCGATCCCGCCGTGCTGAACTGCACCGAGAAGGCCCGCGTCAGATCGCAGGCCAGCGCCAGCGCCAGCAGCTCGCTCATGACCTGATTCTTGGCCTCGATCTGCTCTCGACCCTCGATGTCCGGGTGGTTCGAGGTCGGCGCCTGCGGCGGCGCGCACATCGGCCCCTCGCCGGCCAGCCGCCGCTCCAGCGACCGCACCGAGTCGAAGTGCTGCTCAAGCCGCTGCCGATCCCGACCGCCGACGCGCAGCCGCAGCCCCTGGATCTGGCCGCTGACCGCGTCCAGCGCGCTCGTCCGGGCCAGGTTCACCCGCCGGGTCAGATCCTGGCCGAAGAGCCGCGCGTAGAGCGAGGTCGCGGCGAACTCGGCCGGGTTGGGGTTGTTCGGGCCGTTGTGCGACAGGTGCTGGAAGGTCGTCCCCTCGTCCGTCCCCCGGAAGTGCGTGATCCCCAGCTCCAGCGAGCGAAAGGGCGTCTGGCCGGCGAAGGCCTCGGCCGCGAGCTGATCGACCGAGGGCCGCGCGAAGGTCGACACGATCGTATCGCGCACCGTCCCGACCTGGAAGAGCGGCGCCCCCGTCATGATCCCCGTCATCCCCGAGTGGTGCGGGTGCGTGCCGCTCTTGATCTCGCAGCCCGTCACCACGCTCACATAGGGCTTGACGCCGGCCAGCGGCGCCAGCTCCGCGCTGGGCGTCCAGTTTGACCCCGTCCCCGTCGGCGTCCACTGATCGGGGCGCACCCCATTGCCCCAGAACCAGACGCCGAAGCGCGTCGGCAGCGGCTCTCCGTCGGCGAACGCGTCGCCGTTGACGCCCAGCATCGCCTCCAGGGGCGGCAGCGCCACCGCAACAGCGGCCCCGCCGATGGCGCCTCGCAAGAAAGTCCTTCGGTTCATCGCGCGCATGGTCACTCCTGAGGTCTGATGCAGGTGACGACGGCCGTGTCGCCCGAGTTCTCGACCGGCCCGAAGCCCGCCACGAAGCCTCGATCGAGGCAGTAGCTGTGGATGGCGGCGTCACAAGATGGCCCGATCCGCTCGCCGCCGGCCTGACAGGCCGCGTTGAAGCCCGACAGCGCCCCGTAGCTGGTCACGATCACCTCGGCGCCCGGCGTGCACCCCACCTGAGCGTCATCTCCCGAGTTCTCCAGCGGCCCGAAGCCGCTCGTCAAACCCTGCGAGGCGCACCAGCGGTGGATGGCCGCGTTGCAGTTCGGCCCGAAGCGCTCGCGCGACCCATTGCACACGTCGTGCTGGCCCGCCAGCGCCGTGTAGGTCGTCGAGCGCGTCTGGACCCTGTCCCCGCTGACGCAGGCCGCCGTCGCCTGATCCCCCTGCGTCAAGACCGGCCCGAAGCCCGTCGCCGAGCAGGCCCGCGCCGCGCACATCCGGTGGATGGCCGCGTTGCACTGCGGCCCGCGCCGCTGGCGAGCCCCCTCACAACCGTCATGATGGCCCGCCAGCACGCCGAAGCTCACCCGCACCAGCTCCACCGCGATCCCCTCGTCGGTCTGGCCGTCGCAGTCGTCGTCGACCCCGTTGCACGACTCCGCAGGCGGGGCGGGCCGCTCGCACGCCCCCCACGCCCCCCCCTCGCACCGCTGCGAGCCCTGGCCGCAGCCCACGCCCTCGTCGCATGCGCGCACCACGTCCTCGTCGATCTGGCCGTCGCAGTCGTCGTCGACCCCGTTGCAAGCCTCCTGCTCGGGCGCCGGCGCGTCGCAGCCGCTCCAGAACCCGCCCTCGCACCGCTCCGTGCTCTGGCCGCAGGCCGAGCCGCACATCCGATCCGAGCCCTCCTCCTCCGCCTCGCAGGGCTCGCCGAGCGGCGGCGCCGCCCGCCGGAAGCCATCGCTCAGCACGATCCGCACCGCCAGCGCCTTGAACCTGAACCCGTCGGCCTCGAAGCCCGCCGCCAGCGCCGCCAGCGTCGACAGCTCGCCCTCGATCTCCAGGTGCCCCGCCGCATTGCGGTAGAGCTGCCGGGCGACGCAGGCCGTAAAGCGCGGGCTCTCGGCGATGGCCTGGCCCAGCTCCGCCGCGCCGTCCGCCTGCGCGGCGTCCAGAAAGCCCGTCGCGTCGATGGGCAGCCCGTTGTCCAGCTCCCGCCAGCGCCCGATCGGGTCAAAGTGCTCCAGCGTGAAGCCGATCGGGTCCACCAGGCTGTGGCAGCCCACGCAGGCCGGATCGCGCCGATGGACATCGAGCCGCTGGCGCAAGGTCTGCGGCCCCGCCTCGGGATCGTCCTCCCCCAGCGAGGTCACCACGCCCTCAGGCGGCGGCGGGATGTCCTGGCACAGGAGCCGCTCGCGCACGAAGCGGCCGCGCAGCGTCGGCGAGTTGACCGTCGCGTGGGCGTAGATCGCCGAGATCGCCGCCCGCCCCACCAGCCCGCCCCGGTCGGCGGCCTCCGGCAGCTCCGCCCGCGCGACCTGGTCCCCGGCGACCCCCTCCAGGCCGTAGATCTCGGCCAGCGGCCCGTCCACGAAGGTCGTCCGCGTCGTCAGGAGCGTCCTGAAGTCCTCGTCGCCCTCGAAGACGATCGCGTCAAAGAGCAGCTCCAGCTCCCGCCGCATCGAGGCGCGCAGCCCCTCGTCGAACTCGGGGAAGCGCTCGGCGTCCTTGGACACCGTGCCCAGCTTCGACAGCCCCATGTACTCCGCGAAGAAGGCCCCCATGCGCGCCTGACCCCTCGGGTCGTTCAACATCCGCTCGGCCTGCCCACGAAGCCCCTCCTCGCGCTGCAGCTCGCCTCGCTCGGCGGCCTGCAACAGGGCGTCGTCCGGCGTCGTCCCCCACAAGAAGAAGGACAGCCGCGAGGCCATCTCGTAGCTCGTATAGCGCAGCAGACCAGACCCCTCCGGGTCCACCTCCCCGAACTCCACCCGGAACAAGAAGTGCGGTGATTGCAACAGGATGGCGATCGCCGTCGCCACGCCCTGCCAAGGATCGCCCACCTCCTGCCCCACCCGCTGCGCCGCCGCCTCGATCTGGGCGATCTCGGCGCCGGTCATCAGCCGCCTCCACGCCAGCCGCCCGAAGCGCACCAGCCACGACCGCATGCAGCCCTCCTGCGCCGGCTCGCACCCCACGAAGGCCGCCCTCCGCCCCGCATCGGTCACCAGCGCGTCGGCCACCTCCCACGCCGCCGCCTCGTACTGCTCAACGGCCAGCGGCGGCAGCGTCAGCTCGCTGGCCCCGACGCTCGCATAGCCATGGATCGGCGTGTCGGCCTCCAACTCGGTCCGGACCTCGACCCCCGTCAAGTCGAACACGCTCTGCCGATACTGATCCGCCGTCAGCCGGTGGATCGTCACCGGCGCCGGCGAGAAGGGCGGCAGCTCCTCCCCCTCCGGGTTGCCCTCGGGTCCCCCCTCCGGCCCCCCCTCCGGCTCGCCCTCGCCAGGGCGATCGACGTCTTGCCCGGTCAGCGCTCCCTCGCTGCACCCGCCCGCCGCGATCAAGAGCGCAAAGACGCCCGCGCAGGCTCGGATTCCAGGTTTGATCTTGGCCATCGTCATCGACCCCCCGGCTGGTTCGGGCGCCATCATAGCCCCGCGCGCCCAAAGAGGGAAATGGCCCCACACTCCACCCCCTGTCCCCCACACTCCACCCCCCTGTCCCCCTCCTCCCTCCGGAAGGCTGTCTCTTGGTCACATCTCATCGGAGCCCGTCGTGGCGGGGGTCGAGGAGAGACTCAGTTGATGGGTCTGGGGTCAGTGCATTGGCCTTGCTCAAAAACTCGATCCCGTGTTGGCCGCCATCCTTCATCGACCCGTGGGCCTGTCAAAAGGGCTCAGAGGGCTCTGCGCCGGGTCCCGGAGGAGATGTG
>SYOX01000138.1 GCA_005804885.1 Pseudomonadota bacterium | reverse complement strand
GGCTTCCTTTTTTCACGGCCGGGGGGCGCGCCTACGGCGCGCCGCTAGTCCCCGGACAGAGAAAGGCCGCCCCATGACCTCGGGTCATGGGGCGGCCTTTCTCTGTCCGGGGTCTGGGAGCGTTGGTGGGTTTGACTCCCGTCGTTCGTCGGTCCCTCAAACCCATCAACGGGGCTGGCGTCAGCCCATCGTGTGCTTCTCCCACTTGATCTTGGCCAGGTCGCTGACGCCGAGGCCGAGCTTCTCGCCGGCCTCGATGAAGCGGGCCGCCCGGCGGCCGCCCTGATCTTCGGCGATGGGCTTGAGCTTGCGCGTGGCCCTGTACTCGTCGACGATCGTGAGGATGGCCCGGTCGATGGCGACCGGATCGGTCGAGGCCAGGATGGCGTTGTGGGCGGCCTTGAAGGTCATGTTGTCCTGGGGGCCGCCCTGGAAGAGCACCCGCAGGGCGTCGCAGACGACCAGCCGGACCAGCCCGCCCATCTTCTCGTGCTTGTAGATCCGCGAGACATTGCACATGCCGCCGTGGACGCAGGTGGGGTTGCAGTCGGGCTTGCAGTGGTAGATCGGCACCCGCTCGACATTGCCGTAGGAGACATTCTTGAGCGCGCCGGTGACCCCCGTCAGATCGTGGTCCTTGGGGACGCAGACGTTGATGACGGCGGTGAAGCGGGCCAGCACCTTGGGGAGCTGGGAGCTGTAGGGCTTGTCGTTGTTCTTGTTGAAGCCGCCCAGGTCGACCCGCTCGGTCTCGTAGCCCATCGTCTCGTGGAAGTGGACGGGGAACTTGTCAACGGGGTCCTTGGCGTCCTTGGGCAGCGTCTTGAAGCCGGCCTTCTGCATCCGCGAGCCGTACTGGTCGTAGATGATGATGTCCTTCTTGGCCACGCCGAGCTTGTGGACAAGCTCGGCCAGGGCGTAGGCCGTCGCCGGGTGGACCGAGGCGTAGGGCGAGCCGAGGCAGTTGACCTTGATCCCGACGATGTCCTCCTTCTTGATGAAGCGGCCGATGGCCTTGACGCCGTCGGCCTCCCCGGTCAGCTTCTTGAGGGCCTCCTCGACCATCTTGGCGACGATGGCCTCGTCGGTCTTCTTGATGTCGGTGGTGGCCCCGGGGTGGGTGACCTGGACGAGCTTGCCGGGGGCCTTCATGGGGAAGGACTTCTCCTGGACGGGCTCGGCCGGGGGCACCTCCTCGACCGGGGGCTTGTTCTTGTCGGCCTCGGCCGCGGGCTTCTCCTCGACGGCGGGCTTCTCCGCGGCCTTGGGGGGATCGGGCTGCTTCTCCTCGACCTTGGGGGGGACGGCCTCGGCGCTGGTGTCATTGCAAGCCAGCAGGCCCGGCACGGTGACGGCGATGCTCACCGCGGCGGTTCCGGCCAGGAACTTGCGGCGGTCGATCCCCTCGGGGGCGGGGTCAGCCCCTTCGGTCTTGATGGTCTGGTCGCTGCTCATGGTCTCCTCTGGGATCAGTTGGGATCAGTGTGCCAGGGCTCGGCTGGCCTCAACGCTGAACGCGAGTCTTTCAGTCCCCGAGGGGGTCGACAATCCCCGACGGGGTCTACAGTCCCCCGAGGGGGTCGACAATCCCCGACGAGGTCGACAACCCCAGGCGGGGTTGATGGATCCCCATCGGGTGTCGGTCCCGACGGGGCGGCTGTGCGCCCGTGGGCTCAGAGCTCGACGAGATCCTCGTAGGTCTCGGGGCGGCGATCGCGGTAGAACTGCCACACGCGGCGGACCTCCTCGATCTTGTCGAGGTCGAGATCGGCGACGACGAGCTCGTCCTGGTCCTCGCTGGCCTCGGCCAGGAAGGTGCCGCGGGGATCGACGAAGTAGCTCGACCCGTAGAAGCGCCCGATGTTCCACGGCGCCTCGGTCCCGACGCGGTTGATCGCGCCGACGAAGTAGCCGTTGGCCACCGCGTGGGCCGGCTGCTCCAGCTTCCAGAGGTACTGCGACAGGCCGGCGACGGTGGCCGAGGGGTTGAACACGATCTCGGCGCCGTTGAGGCCCAGCGCGCGGGCGCCCTCGGGGAAGTGGCGGTCGTAGCAGATGTAGACGCCGATGCGGGCGTAGGCGGTCTCGAAGACCGGGTAGCCGAAGTTGCCGGGGCGGAAGAAGAACTTCTCGTAGAAGCCGGGGTTGCAGTGCGGGATGTGGTTCTTGCGGTACTTGCCCAGGTAGGTCCCGTCGGCGTCGATGACGGCGGCGGTGTTGTAGTAGACGCCGGGCTGCTCGACCTCGTAGATCGGCACCACGATCACCATCGAGTACTTCTCGGCGTACTCCGACATCAGGTCCGTCATCGGCCCGGGGACCGGCTCGGTGGCGTCGTACCAGCGGGTGTCCTGGCTGGGGCAGAAGTAGGGGCCGTTGAAGATCTCCTGCAGGCAGAGGATCTGCACCCCGGCCTGGCCGGCCTTGTCGATGTACTCCAGGTGCTTGTCCAGCATGGCCTTCTGGATCTCGGCCACCGGCACTGACTCATCGTTGATGGGGTTGCTGGCCTGGATAAGGCCGCATTTGACAATCCGGGACATGTCCGCCTCCGTGGGTGGGTGGATCAACACTGAAAGCGGCAGGATTAAAGCCCGACTGTCGGTGCAGGTCAAGGCCGCGCGACGGGCCGTCGAGCCCTTGTGGTTGACCCGGGCGCTTAAAAACAGCATAGCTTGATGTCAACGATCGGCGTCAACCCCACCCATGGAGCGTGCGAATGACATCTCCCGACACCTTGAAGGTCGGCACCCCCTTCGATCCCGCAGACGCCCGGCGGACCGCCGAGGCCCCCCGGCTCGAAGCCAGCCTCGACGACAAGAAGCCGCTGATGAGCGCCCAGCAAGCGCTGGCCGAGGCCAACCGCTGCCTCTATTGCGCCGACGCGCCCTGCATCAAGGCCTGCCCGACGGCGATCGACATCCCGACCTTCATCCGCAAGATCTCCACCGGCAACCTCGCCGGCAGCGCCCGCGCGATCCTCGACGCCAACATCCTGGGGCTGTCCTGCGCCAGGGTCTGCCCCACCGAGGTCCTGTGCGAGGGCGACTGCGTCTACAACGAGATGGACAGCCCGCCGATCAAGATCGGCAAGCTTCAGCGCGTGGCCACCGAGTACGCCTACGATCGCGGCCTGCAGTTCTTCGAGCGCGGCGCCGCGCGCCCCGGCCGGGTGGCGATCGTCGGCGGCGGCCCGGCGGGGCTGGCCTGCGCCCATGAGCTGGCCCGGCTCGGGTTCGAGTCGGTCATCTTCGAGGGCCGGGAGCTGCCCGGGGGGCTCAACAGCACCGGCGTGGCCCCCTACAAGCTCCAGCTGCCCGACGCCATCCGGGAGGTCTCCTACGTGCTGGAGATCGGCGGCATCGAGCTGCGAACCGGCGTCAAGGTCGGTCAGGACCTCACCTTCGCCCAACTCGAGGCCGACTTTGACGCGATCTTCGTCGGCGTCGGCCTCGGCCCCGACGGCGTCCTGGACATCGAAGGGGAGGACCTCGAGGGGGTCGTCGGCGCGACGGTCTGGATCGAGCGCATGAAGCTGGAGCCGGGCTTCGGCCTCGGCGGGGTCAAGAAGGCGGCCATCATCGGCGGCGGCAACACGGCCATCGACGTCGTGCGCGAGCTGCGCGGCCTGGGCGTCGACGACGTCGTGATGATCTACCGCAAGGACGGCGCCGCGATGAGCGGCTACGAGCACGAGTGGAGCGCCGCCCGCATCGAGGGCGCCCGCGCCCAGTTCTGGACCCAGCCGGTCGGCTTCACCGGCGAGGGCGGCAAGGTGACCGGCGTGCGCTGCCTGAGCCTCAAGCCCATGGGGCCGGACGAGTCTGGCCGCGCCTGGGTCGAGCCCATCCCCGGCAGCGAGTCGGTCATCGGCGCCGATCTGGTCGTCCTGGCCGTCGGCCAGAGCAAGCTCGAATCCATGATGTCCGCCGTCGAAGGGCTGGCCTTCGACAAGGGCCGCCTCGTCGTCGACGCCGAGACAGGCCAGTGCTCCAACCCGCGCTACTTCGCAGGCGGCGACTGCGCCAACGGCGGCAAGGAGGTCGTCAACGCCGCCGCAGAGGGCAAGCGGGCCGCGCGCGGCCTTGCCCGATTCCTCGACGCCCGCGCCCAGCAGGAGGCCGACCATGGTTGATCTGACCTCGAACTTCGCAGGGATCCTCTCCCCCAACCCCTTCTGGCTGGCCTCGGCGCCGCCGGCCAACTCCGGCGAGCAGATCATGCGCGCCTTCGACGCCGGCTGGGGCGGCGCCGTCTGGAAGACCCTCGGCGACCCGATCATCAACGTCACCAGCCGCTTCGGGGGCCTGGACTACCGCGGCTCGAAGGTCATCGGCTTCAACAACCTCGAGCTGATCACCGACCGCCCCATCGAGGTCAACCTCAAGGAGATCTACGAGGTCAAGAAGCGCTACCCCCGGCACGCGGTCATCGCCAGCCTCATGGTCGAGACGCGCGACGAGTGGCAGGATCTCATCAAGCGCTGCGTCGACGCCGGCGCCGACGGCCTTGAGCTCAACTTCGGCTGCCCCCACGGGATGTGCGAGCGGGGCATGGGCTCGGCCGTCGGCGCCGAGCCGACCGCCTGCGAGGAGATCACGCGCTGGGCCGTGGAGTTCTCCTCCATCCCCGTGATCGTCAAGCTGACGCCCAACATCTCCGACATCAACGAGCCGGCCGAAGCCGCCGTGCGCGGCGGCGCGCACGCCCTGAGCCTGATCAACACCATCAAGAGCATCATCGGCGTCGACCTCAAGACCGCCACGCCCCTGCCCGCCGTCGGCGGCGCCTCCACCAACGGCGGCTACTGCGGCCCCGCCGTGCGGCCCATCGCCCTGCACATGGTCGGGCAGCTCGGCCAGAACCCCGCCGTCAACATCCCCATCAGCGGCATCGGGGGCGTCGAGACCTGGCACGACGCCCTGGAGTTCATCTTCCTGGGCGCCTCCAACGTCCAGGTCTGCACCGCCGTGATGCACTACGGCTACAGGATCGTCGAGGACCTGATCGAGGGCACCGAGAACTTCATGCGCGAGAACGGCTACCAGACCATCGACCAGATGATCGGAAAGGCCGTGCCCAACTACTCCGACTGGGGCAACCTGAACCTCAACCACGAGCTGATCGCCAAGATCGACGCCGACAAGTGCATCGGCTGTCAGCTCTGCCACACCGCCTGCTGGGACGGCGCCCACCAGTGCATCCACCTGGCCGACGACACCCGCGTCCCCATCATCGACGAGGCCGAGTGCGTCGGCTGCAACCTGTGTCAGATCGTCTGCCCCGTCGAGGGCTGCATCAGCATGGTCCCGGTCGACAACGGCAAGCCCCGCGTCTCCTGGAACGACTACCAGCAGGCCCGCAGCGAGGGGCGCGACCTCCCCGCAGGCAAGCACACCAGCCAGACCAACTTCTAGCCAACATCGCGGCCGAGTTGAACATCAATAATGATTACATATGTTTACGGAGCAAGAACATGAGACACCTGATCACCCTCCTGGCCCTCTTCGCGGCGCTCTCGCTGGCGACTCTGACGGGCTGCGGCGACGACCCGAAGTCCACGCCCGCCCCCGCCGAGCCGGAGCCGGCCCCTGAGCCGGAGCCCGATCCGCAGCCGGAACCGGAGCCGGAGCCGGAGCCCGAGCCTGACCCCACCCCGCGCTGCGGCAACGACCTGTGCGAGGAGGGCGAGGACGAGGCCAACTGCCCGGCCGACTGCGGCGGCGGCGCCTGCGTGGAGGACGCGCAGAGCCCGAACCACAGCCCGGAGGAGGCCACGCCGCTTGAGATCGGCCAGGCCATCGAGGATCTGAGGATCTGCGCGGACGTCGTCGACTTCTTCGTCATCACGCTGTCCGAGGGCGACCGCGTGGCGATCAACCTGAGCTTCTCGCACGCCGAGGGGGATCTGGATCTGGTGGTCTTCGGCCCCGACGACCCCGACTTCGAGGAGCCCGTGGGGATCAGCGAGGGCGTCGAGGACAACGAGGCGGTGGCCTTCGTCGCGGGGATCGCGGGCGACTACGTGATCGCCGTCATCGGCTTCGAGGGCGCCGAGGCGGCCTACGGCATCTCCGCCGACCGCGGCTGCCTCGTGGACGCCGACTGTCAGGGCGATCAGGCCTGCGACTTCTTCTCCGAGTCGTGCGTCGACTACGCCGAGCCGGGCTGCGGCGCCGATGGCGAGCTGGACCCCAACGGCAGCGACTCGCGGGCCTCCGCGCTGGATCTGGGCGAGGACGGGCAGGTGCTGCTCGACAGCCTGGCGATCTGCGCCGAGGACGTGGACTTCTTCAGCCTGAGCCTGGGCAAGGGCGACAGCCTGCGCGTCAAGGCCACGCCGGAGACAGAGGGCGCCATCATGGGCCTCTTCCTGTTGACCCCCGAGGGGGCGCTGCTGGCCAACGCCGTCGACCCTGAGAGCCAGATCCAGACGCTGAGCGCCCCTCACCTTGAGCTTGGCGACTACATCGTCGTCGCGGCGCTCTTCGTCAGTGAGGGCTCTCCTGCGGCCTCGAACTACGCCCTGGAGGTCACCGTGACCGTGGGGACCTGCCAGCAGACCTCGGACTGCGTTGAGGCCGTCGGCCGGCCCTTCTGCCAGGGCGGCGTGTGCGCCCCCATCGAGGGCCAGGGCATGGTGGCGCTGGGCGATCCCTGCGACAGCGACGACGACTGCGGCGAGGACGCCGACCTGTGCTACGTGGACAGCAACACCGCCGAGGGCTTTTTGTGCACGGTCGGCTGCCGCCTGGACAGCCACTGCGCCGCGCTCGGCGAGAACGCCTACTGCAACACCCAGGAGGGGATCTGCGCCCGTGGCTGCGAGAACGACGGCTTCTGCAATGACGTGACCTTCTGCGGCGAGGGCCGCTGCCGCACCTGCGGCAGCGACGACGACTGCGTGGGCAGCGAGGGCGGCCCGACCTGCCTGGTGCCGAGCTTCGGCGCCGGGGGCCTGTGCGGGGCCTTGCCCGAGATCGCCTGCGGGGACGACGCCAACGAGCCCAACAACACCTACACCCAGGCCAAGCGCCTGTCCCTGGTCGAGGGGGCCGCCGAGCTGTCCGACCAGGTCATCTGCAACGACGACTTCGACCTCCACACCATCGAGATCACCGAGCCGGGCACGCTGACCGCGACGCTGACCTACGGCGCCGGCGCCGACCTGGATCTGTGGCTCCTGCCGGAGGGCGGCACCCAGGAGATCGGCCTGGGCATCAGCGAGGAGGACGACGGCGAGGTTCTGGTGGCCGAGCTGATCCCTGCTGGCCGCTACTCGCTCAGGATCCTGCAGTTCCCCGGCGAGGTCGACGTGGAGACGACCTACACCCTCAACGTCGGCTTTGAGCCGGGGACGTGCGCCGACGCGGCGGCCTGCACCAACACCGGCGTGCGCCGCCTGTCCTGCGTCGAGGGCGCCTGCGTCGACTTCGAGGGCAACGGCGAGGTGCCCGTCGGGGGCACCTGCGACACCAGCGACGACTGCGTGCTGGACGCCGAGCTCTGCTTCCAGGGCGCCCCCGAGGACGACCTGAACCTGTGCACGATCACCTGCATCGCGGACGAGGACTGCGCCGCGATCACCGGCGCGACCTGCCAGGACTCCGGCTTCTTCTCCTTCTGCCTGCCCTGATCGCCTGCCCTGATCGCCCCACCCGGAGCCGACCATGAGCCCCCCCCTGCACGCCGCCACCGTCGTCCCGCTGCGCGATCGCGCGGCGGGCGGCTTCGAGCTCTTCATGGTCAAGCGCCACGACAAGAGCGGCTTCATGGCCAGCGCCCACGTCTACCCCGGCGGCAAGCTCGACGAGGCGGACTGCGCGGCGACCACGGCGGCCTGCTGCGAGGGGGTCAGCGCCGAGCAGGCCGCCGCGCTGATGGCGCCGCTGGGCGAAAGGCTCTCGGACGACGCGCCGCTGAGCCCCGAGCGGGCGCTGGGGCTCTTCGTCGCCGCCGTGCGCGAGGTCTTCGAAGAGTCCGGGCTGCTGCTGGCCCGCGAGGCCGGCCCGGGCGGCGCCGCCCTGTCCTTCGAGGATCCCGAGGTCGCCGCCCGCTTCTCGACCTGGCGCCAGCAGCTCTGGAGCGGCGCGCTGTCGATGACGGAGCTGGCCGAGCGCGAGGGGCTCGTCTACACCCTGGGCGAGCTGCGCTACTTCGCCCACTGGATCACGCCCGAGGTCGAGCC
The DNA here is from genome assembly GCA_005804885.1 of Pseudomonadota bacterium. Taxonomy (GTDB): domain Bacteria; phylum Myxococcota_A; class Bradymonadia; order Bradymonadales; genus SYOX01. The sequence continues at coordinate 40,778 of SYOX01000138.1, read as the reverse complement.
TCGCCGCTTCAACACCCGCTTCTTCTTCGCGCGGGCGCCCGCCGGGCAGATCCCCTTGCACGACGATCGGGAAACGGTCGCCTCGGGCTGGTTTTCGCCCGCAGAGGCGCTCGATCGACACGATAAGGGCGAGATCTTCCTCGCCCCTCCGACGCTGCGGACGCTGGAGGACATGCGCCCCTTTTCCAGCGTCGAGGCCGTGATGGCGGCGGCCCCTGAGCGCTGCGTGGCCATCATGCCCCGCTTCGCGGAGCTCGACGGCCGCCTGACCCTGCTCCTGCCCGGCGACCCCCTCTACCCCCACCCCATCGGGGTCCAGGGGCCAACGCGCGTCGAGCTGGCTCAAGAGCGCTGGTGGTCGCGCCACGCCGGTTGACCCGGGAGGCTGCCTCCGGTAGATCCCTCGACCCGGGAATCCCCCCCCGACGGAGCACGCCGTGACCACGCCCACTCACCCCTCGGCCCCTCTCATCATCGGCATCGCCGGCGGTACAGGCAGCGGCAAGACGACCGCCGCCCTGAAGATCGTCGACAGCGTGCCTGCCGGAGAGGCGGTCATGATCCAGCACGACTGGTACTACAGAGACGTCAGCGACCTCTCTCTGGAGGAGCGCGCGCGGCTGAACTTCGACGAGCCGGCCGCGCTGGACAACCAGCTCCTGGCCACCCACCTGTCGGATCTGCGCCAGGGTAAGGGGGTCCAGTGCCCCCAGTACGACTTCACGCGCCACCTCAGGCTCCAGGAGACGCTCCCCATCCGGCCCCACCGGATCATCGTCGTCGAGGGGATCCTGCTCTTCGCCATCCCGAAGCTGCGCGAGTGCTTTGACCTGTGCATCTTCATCGACACCGACGACGACATCCGGCTGATGCGGCGGATCAAGCGCGATCTGCTGGAGCGCGGCCGGGACATCGAGTCGATCCAGCGCCAGTACTACAAGACCGTCCGGCCGATGCACGTGCGCCACGTCGCCCAGTCCAAGCGCTTCGCCCACATCATCATCCCCGAGGGGGGCGAGAACAAGCAGGGCGTGGACGTGATCGCAGGGCACATGAAGTACTTCCTGCTGGGCCACTGAGCCGCAAGCCGAGCCGCGCTGGCCTCAAAAACGCGTGCCGACGTCCAGGCCTCCGATGAAGATCACGCTCGTCAGCGGCCCGCCGTCGAAGACGGTCACCGAGCGCAGCTCCCCGCGCAGCGACAGGAGAAAGGCCGTCGGGGCGTGCGCGTCCAGGCTCAGGCGCGCCGACACGGCCGGGCCGACCTCCTCGAAGAAGGCCGACACCCCGAAGGCGCCCATCCCCACGCCCAGCGAGGGGCGCAGGCCGAACCAGGCGAAGCGCCACTCGCGGCCGCCGCTGACCATCAAGTGCATGATCCGAAAGGAGTCCTGGCCCTCCTGGATGAGGTCTTCGAGCTTGACGTCGTGGATCGAGCCGCCCACGTCGGCCGAGAGCAGATAGCCCGTGTCGTCGACGAAGAGGTCGACGCCGAGCAGGAAGCCGGCGGCGTCGGAGAAGACCTCGGCGTCTCTGCGGGTCAGCCCCACCCAGCCGGCGCCCGCTCTGAGGCCAAGCTCGAGCTGGAGGGGGCGAGGGAGGTTGACCTCGGCTTCGAGGCGAGCGATCTCGACGGCGCGGCGAACGACGCGGGGTCGGAGGCCCAGGCCGAGGGCTCGGCCTGCGGCGACGGCGGTGATCTCGTGGGCCACCGGGGGGGCGATGAGCTCGGCGCGGACCTCCAGGAAGATCTGGATGTAGCGGGGGGGGATCTCGGAGCCGGCCAGCACGTAGCCTGGATCGAGGGCCAGCAGCCAGCGGAAGACCCTGCGGGCCGAGCGGGTCTGATCCAGCACCAGGTGGCTGACGCCGAGGATCCTGCCGGCCTCCAGCAGCAGGGGCACCTCGACGAGGCGGACCCCTGGGGGCACCGCCCCAGGGGCGGGCGGCTCATACCAGACCGGCAGCAGCGCCAGCAGGTCCGTGACGCAGGGGTAGTCGAGGTTGACGTAGCAGGTGGAGGCCCTGGCGAGCGTGTCTCTGGGCAGCCGCTGGGGGCGCTCGTCGGCGCTGGCGCAGGTGGCCGAGAGGGCCATCGCCGACAGCGCGACCGCAAAGGCGCTGGCTGCCCTGGAGGCAGACCTCATGGGCCTTCCTGGCCCGCGTCGGGCTCGGGCGCGGCCAGGCCCTGGCCCTGCGTCAGCGCGGGCAACACCGAGAAGACGCTCCGGGAGATGATCGGCTCGCCGTCGCTGTTGATCTCGAGCTTGAAGGGGCGCTGCCCGAGGGGCGCGCTGTCGGAGATCTGGACGTCGAAGCAGATCGCGAAGCGCGTCTCGCGCGTCTCGCCGAGCAGCGCCAGCAGGTCGTCGACGCCCTCGCGCTCGCAGCCGCGCCCCATGCCAGTGTTGAAGCTGAACTGATCGACGCCGGCCCCGGCGTCAAAGAGGACCACGAAGTTGCGCCGCGCGCTGGGGATGTCGAGCAGGGCTACGACCGACAGGTCCGAGCCCCGGCGGCCGTTGTTGGGGAAGAGGGCCATCTCGACCGGGCGCTTGGTCCCAGGCGCGAAGGTGACAAAGGCCTCCTCGCACCCCCACCCACCCAGGGCGAGCCCCCACGACAAGAGGGCCACGCCGAGCGCCCTAGCGCCCGCAAGCCCCCTCGCCCCACTGAACCCCGACGCACCGGGCCTCGCAAGGGTTGCGGTGGGTCTGGCCGTCGGAGCCGCAGACGGGGTTGACCACCGGCTCGCATTCACAGGGGGGAGCCTCCCGGCACTGACAGATATCGCAACCGTCGCCATCGAGGGCGAAACCGTTTTCGCACCGCAGGTCGCAAGCGTCAAGACCTTGGGGATCACAGCACGCCCCGACGCTGGCCACCTCCCGCGAGGCGCACCGGGCCACGCAGGCGTTGAAGTAGGTCAGCCCGTCCACCCCGCAGACCGGCGAGTAGACCGGCGAGCAGTTGCACGGCAGCGTGCAGATCCCCTCGGTGCAGACAAAGCCCGACAGGCAGTCCGAGGGCCGCTCGCACCGGGTCGGCGCCTGGGACCGCACGCAGATCCGCTCGCACTCGACCTCGTCGCACTGATCCGAGCGCATCGCGATCCCCTCGCAGGTCGATCCCTGCGGGCACTGCGCGTCCGCCTCGCACGAGGGCGGGCAGATCCCCTCGAAGGCGATCGGCGCTCCGGCCCGCTCGGCCTCGCACAGGTTGTTGTAGGTCACCCCGTTGAGGCCGCAGACCGGCGCGCGCTCCGGGGGGCAGACCGTCATCTCGCACGCGCAGATCTCGCAGCCGCGCCCATCCCGCCTGTAGGTCTGGCAATCCAGGCCGCAGGTCAGCGCCCCGCACTCCGGGTTGCAGCGCCCCGCGTAGGACACGATCTCGCCGTGACAAAGGGCCTGGCACTCGTTCGTGTAGGTCACCCCGTTGCGGGTGCAGACCGGCTCGATGCGCTCGTCGCAGACCTCGCAGGGCGACTGGCACGCGCAGGTCGGGCAACCCTCGCGATCGAGGACGAAGCCGTCGACGCACGACAGCCCGCACTCCAGCGGCGCGCAGCTCGCCGCGCACGGCTCGAAGTTGACCACCTCGACGCCGAGGCAGCGGGCCTCGCACTCGTTGGCGTAGGTGATCCCGTCGCCCCCGCAGACCTCGGCCAGATCGCCGCTGCAGGTGCAGTCGTTTCGGCACTGCCCGTCGACGCAGATCTGGGCCGGGCCGCAGTCCGCCGAGGTCATGCACTGATCGACACAGTCGCACGAGCGGCACCCGCGCGCGTCGTTCTTGAAGCCACCCATGCAGGCGTCGCTCTCGTGGCACTCCAGCGCCTGACAGGCGGCCACCTCGCAGCCCTGATCGCAACCCACGGAGAGTTCGAAGCGCCCCTGCCCCAGCCCGTCGTAGCTGGTCACGAGCACCAGATACTCCCCGAGCGAAGGCAGCCGCAGGCGCGAGATCCGAGCGCCCCCGCCCTGGCCGCCGTCGTCGTCGAAGGCCACGTGGCGCCCCCAGATCTCGCCGTCCTGCCGCGGGCCATAGACGATGAGGACCGGGTCGGCCTGGCCGTCGAGGCGCCGCAGCGACAGGCTCACGCTCGTAAAGGCCCCGCCGTACATCAGAAAACCTTGAAAGCGGCCCTCGTCGAAGCGCCCCTCGCGCAGATCCTCCTGGAGTTGAAGCGAGCCCTCGTGCATCACCATCTGGTTGCCCGGCGGCTCCCCCCAGATCGGCGGGCGGAAGGGGTTCTTGTCGTCGGCCTGCTCTCCGCACCCCGAAAGCAGGATGAGGGCCAGCGCCCACACAATGATTTTAGCGTTCACGACCATGAAGGGATTTTCGCTCGCGTCCGCGCCACCCCGAGAGCGGGGCGGCCGCGCTGGCTTCTGTTGCAAACATCATGCGCGCGATCCGGGGTCGACGGCGACGAGATCCTGCGCGCCCCAGACGGGATCGCCGCGCGATCCCCGCGGGCGCTGTCACGACCGCTCGACACATCCACCCCAAGGCCCGACAAGGCAGATTGTCATCGCACCTCAAGGGTCGACGGGAGGGTCGGCGCAGCGGGCCGCCGAGGACCGGGCGCCTCGGCGCACCACGGCGGTCGAGGTGGTGTTGAGCTGGTTGAGCCCCCCCGCGACCTCCACCACGCCGCCAAAGCTCAGCGTCACCCCATCCCAGAGCTCCACCGAGGTCGCCCCGATCGCGCGGTAGGGGAGCGGCCCCGCCGTGGACACCTCCCCGGACTCAAGATCGACGGCGAGCGAGTCGACGCGGGGCACGAAGGGCGAGGCGACGTCTGGGTTGACGCCCCCCATGAACCAGACCTGCCCGGCCTCGCCGACCAGCCGGGTGGCGAAGGCGCGCTGGCTGGCCGGGCGCTCCAGCGCGCCGTTGAAGCTCAAGGGAGAGTCCAGCGCGAAGGCGCCCGAGGCCGGATCGTCAAAGCGCAGCCGGAAGAGGACCGGATCGATGGCCGCCGAGGCCACGGGGCGCAAGCCAGGATCAGCCCCCGGGAAGATCGGCAGCCCCCCGACGACGACCAGGCCGCCGTTCAGCAGCACCACCTGCGGGAAGGCCGAGGGCCGCGCCAGCGCCGCGATGTCCCCGGGCAGCCCCTCCACGGGCGTGATGACGCCGGGGACGTTGACCGGGAACTCCCCCCGAAGATCGAGCACCTCGATGAGCGCCCCGTCGTTGCCGACATTGCCGCCGACCAGCGCCAGGACGCCCGGCGCCAGCTCGACCACCGCAGGGCCGACGCGCTGAACCCGGAGCTGGACCGGCGTCGACACGGGCCCGTCCGGCCCAAGCCGGATGATCTCGGCCGTGTCCGAGATCCGGGCGCCCAGCTCGGCGTAGGTGATCCCGCCGACCACGGCCACGATGTCCACCCCTTCGACCCGCGTCACCCCCACCCCCGCGGCGAAGCGCGGGATCGTCGGCCACGACTCGACCACGACAGCCAGCGGGTCGCCGCCGACCCACATCGCGCGCCCGATCTCGACGCCCGCCGCAGGCCCGAAGGGCAGCAGATCGCCGTGCTGCGAATCGACCCCCTCCACGACCGCCGACACCCCCCCGACGATCAGCATCGAGGGCGGCTCACCCGGCGACCGGCTGGCCACCAACGACGACCCCATGGCCTGCGCCGAGGGCAAGGCGACCTCCAGGACCTCGAAGGCGCCGGTCGCGCGCACGAAGCGCTGGATCCTGGCCGTCGCCGTCGCCTGGCCCGCCCCCGTCCAGCTCGTCAGCCCGCCCGCGATCACCACGTCGTCCCCGTCGGGCGAGAAGGCCGCCGCAAAGGCCAGCCCCTCCCCAAGATCCCCCCCCGTGCACCCGAAGCCTTCGGCCGGCAGAAGCTGGATCTCGCGCTCGGTCGTGCGCGACTCCGCCACCGCGATCCCTCGCTCCACCCCCACCCAGATCGCCTCACCATCGACCGTCGGGCAGGCCGCCACCTCCACCTCATAGCCCCGACCCACCCGGATGCCCTCGAAGAGCAGCGCGTCCTTCTGACCCACCACCTCCAGGACCTTGTCCGCCACGACCTCGCCCTCGTCGGACAAGACCCGCAAGCGCACCGCCCCGATGTTCACGGCGCCCCGAGCCCCGTTGAGCCCCTCACCCTGCGCCGAGGCCTCGCAGGCCAGCCCCGCCGGGGCGGCCCCGTCGGCCTGCGGCAAGAAGCGCAGCCGAAGGCCAGACTCCGGCGCCGAGTCCGGTTCGCCGCAGCCCCACAACAGGACGAGCAGCGCCAGGAGAGAAACCAGGGAGGATGTTTTAATGTCGTTCACCTTCTTCATCGCCCCATTGTCGCCGTCCTGCGCCCCAAATACAAACCTCGGATGGGGTCGCGCCGATGGGCGCACAAAATCCCCCCAACGCGCGCCGCCCACCCAAGCGCGCAGGCGTGCACCGCCCCATACCAACACATTGTATTTATTGACAATTTTATGCCATCGCGGCGAGACTCGGGCAGGCGCGATCCCGTCGCCGGTCCCGAAGCGACGCGCCTGAATCCGTCGCCGAAGGCCTCGCCTCGACGGGCCCTTTGGCAGCTTTGGCGCGCGCCCTCGCCTGCCCGGCCGCGAGCCAACGACGACACTTGTTGCCAGAGGCGAGCGCCGCGTTTAGGTTGAGCCGCCGCGCGCCAGAGCGCCTCGTGACCCAAAGGCCCCGCCTCTTGAAGAAGCCCGGATCGACAGACGACCCACGCGACCCCGTTGATCAACACCGCGATACCCTCGATCAACACGACCTCGTCGATCCAGGCGACCCCGTTGATCGACACGAGCTCGTCGGTCAACACGACCTCGTCGATCCAGCCAACCCCATCGATCCAGACGACGACCTTGTCGATCTCGACGACCTTGTCGATCTCGACGACTTTGTCGATCCAGACGACGACCTTGTCGATCTCGATGACGCCGACGCCTATGACTATGTGTTGCCGCCGGAGTTGATCGCCCACCGCCCTGCGCTCGAACGGACGGGGAGCAGGCTGATGGTCTGCGAGGGGGGGCGAAACCGGGTGATGGCCTTTGAGGCCATCGAGGGGCTGTTGCGCGCCGGGGATCTGCTGATCTTCAACGACACGAAGGTGGTGCCGTGCCGGCTGTCGGGGCGAAAGGCGACGGGCGGTCAGGTGGAGATCTTCGTCCTGGGGCCGCTCGCGGGGGGCTGGTCGGACACGTCGGGGCCGGTGCGCGCGAGCATCATGGCGCGTTCGAACAAGGCGCTGTCGGCGGGGACGACGCTGGAGATCGAGTCCGAGGGGCCAGCGACGATCAAGGCGGTGCTGGAGGAGCGCGGCGAGGACGGCGGGTGGTCGGCGCGCTTTGAGGGCGTCGAGAGCTTGCTGGAGCTGGTGGAGGGGTGCGGGAGGACGCCGCTGCCGCCCTACATCGTCAAGCGGCGCAGGGATCTGGGCGAGCCGGAGGCGCAGGCGCTGGATCTGGAGCGATACCAGACGGTCTACGCGGCGCAGCCGGGGGCCGTGGCGGCGCCGACGGCGGGGCTGCACTTCAGCGAGGGCCTGCTGGAGCGCTTGAGGGGGCGAGGGGTCGAGCTTGGGTTCTTGACGCTGCATGTGGGGATAGGGACCTTCAAGCCCTTGAGGGAGGGCTCGATCTCGGGGCAGGAGCTGCACGAGGAGCGCTACAGCGTGGGGGAGGCGCTGGCGGCGCAGGTGGCGCGGGCGCGGGCCGGGGGGGGGCGGATCATCGCGGTGGGGACGACCTCGGTCAGGGCGCTGGAGGATCAGGGGCTGCGCTTCGGGGGGGAGGTCAGGCCGGGCCAGTACAGGACGCGGATCTTCATCAAGCCGGGCTTCGACTGGAGGATCGTCGACGGGATGGTGACGAACTTCCACATGCCGCGATCGAGCCTGATGGTGCTGGTGTCGGCGCTGGCGGGCCACGGCGCCGTGATGGCGGCCTACGCGGAGGCGGCGCGGATCGGGATGCGCTTCTACAGCTATGGGGACGCGATGCTGCTCTTTCGGGAGCCGGGGGGGGAGCGATGAGCGTCGCGGCGCAGGGGCGCTTTGATCTGGCGCCCTTCGAGGTGGAGGGTCGGTGCGGCGAGGCGAGGGCGGGGCGGCTGCGCCTGGCGCATGGGGAGGTGCGGACGCCGGTGTTCATGCCGGTGGGGACCTATGGGACGGTCAAGGGCATGGCGCCGGAGGCGCTCGAAGGGTGCGGGGCGCAGATCATCCTCAGCAATGCCTACCACCTCTACATCCGACCTGGGCTGGACGTGCTGGAGGCGCACGGCGGGCTGCACCGGATGATGGGCTGGAGCAGGCCGATCCTGACGGACTCGGGGGGTTTCCAGATCTTCAGCCTCAAGGATCTGCGGAAGATCGATGAGGAAGGGATCGAGTTTCGGGATCACAAGAGCGGGGACAAGCACCGGCTGACGCCGGAGCGGGTGATCCAGATCCAGGAGGTGATCGGCTCGGACGTGATGATGGCCTTCGACGAGTGCCCGTCGCTGCCGTGCACGCCGGCGTACATGGAGGCGTCGATGGCGCGCACGACGCGCTGGGCGGCGCGCTGCCTGGAGGCCAGGACGCGACCGGACTGCGCGCTCTTCGGGATCGTGCAGGGGGGGGTGGACATCGAGATGCGGCGCCGGCACGTGGAGGAGCTCTCGGAGCTGCCCTTTGACGGCTTCGCGATGGGCGGCTTGAGCGTGGGAGAGGCCAAGCCGGCGATGATCGAGACGGTCGAGGCGGTGGCCCCGATGATGAGGGCGGACAGGCCCCGGTACTTGATGGGGGTGGGGACGCCGCGGGATCTGCTCGAGTGCATCCGCCGTGGGGTGGACATGTTCGACTGCGTCTTGCCGACGCGCAATGGGCGCAATGGTCAGCTCTTTACGAGCCTGGGTCGGCTGACGATCAAGCACGCCCGCTACAGGCTGGACACGGGGCCGCCGGATCCGGCCTGCGGCTGCGGGACGTGCGCGCGCTTCAGCCTGGCCTACCTGCGCCACCTCTTCGTCAACAATGAGATGCTGGGCGCGCAGCTCATCACGCAGCACAACATCTACTACTATCTGCAGCTCATCGAGGGGGCCAGGGCGGCCATCCTGCGCGGGGATCTGGCGGCCTACATCGGGGAGCGAGAGGCGGGCTGGGCGCAAGAGGGGGGCTGGTGAGGGGGCGTCGGGACACTTGACGGCGGGGTGGACGTCTGTTAGGAGACATGGGCTCCGCAAAGCCCCGTAATTTCAGGGGCTCTCCTTGAGGGCGAGCACCCTTGGGGCGGCGATCAAGGCCAGATCTCGGCCCTCGCAGCGGCGCCGACGTGGTATGAGAGCGCTGGCCTTGTCTGCAAGTTCATGGAGTATGTCGCAGTGAATGAGTTGCTCAACGCAGTGATCGCCCAGGGCGGCGGAAGCGCGGACCCCTCCGGAGGGCTCTTCGGGCTCATGATGCCGATGGTGATCATCTTCGGCATCATGTACTTCCTGGTCATCCGTCCCCAGCAGAAGAAGCAGCGCGAGCAGGAGAACTTCCTCAACAACCTCAAGGTGGGCGACAAGATCGTCACCAACGGGGGCTTGCTGGGCAAGATCACGCAGGTGGAGAAGGACGTGCTGACCCTGGATCTGGGCGACAGGGTGCGCGTCAAGGTGATGCGCTCGCACATCGCGGGCACCCAGCCCTCGGCCGAGGAGACCTCGGACGAGAAGGGCGACGACAAGAAGAGCGACAAGAAGCAGTGACTTGAACGGGCCGCCGCGCGGCCCGGCGCAATCGAGGTACGGGGATGCAGAGAGCCTCCATAGTGAAAATGGGCATGATCGCGGTCCTGGCGCTGCTGGCCGTCGGGGCGCTGATCCCGACGATCTTCACGCCCAAGAAGGACAGCGGCGAGCAGGCCCCGGCGTGGCTGGCGAGCTACGACAAGGTCTGGAGCAAGAGGCTCAACCTGGGGCTCGATCTCCAGGGCGGGCTGCTCCTGCAGTACAAGGTCGAGGTCGAGAAGGCCGTCCGCGACAAGGTCGACCGGATCGACGAGGACTTGACCCGGCGTCTCAAGGACAAGGACCCGACGGCGAAGTTCACCACCAGCCGCGAGGGCCTCGGGACGGTCTACGTCAAGTTCGAGGACAAGTCCAAGGTCGCCTTGCTCGACGAGGACATGCTGAACTACTTCCCGAACATGCTGCGCTCGGACATGCCGGACGGCCAGGTTCGGCTCGACATGGACCAGCAGTACATCGAGCAGACCCAGGACTACGCGATAGAGCAGGCCATCGGCACGATCCGGGAGCGCGTCGACGCGCTGGGCGTCGCCGAGCCGGACATCAAGAAGTCGGGCAAGAACGACATCGTCGTCCAACTCCCAGGGCTCGGCGATCAGGACTTCGGTCGGGCCAAGAAGCTCATCGGGACCACCGCCCAGCTCGAGTTCAAGATGGTGGACGAGGCCGGCTTCTCGGCCTTCTTCACCGAGGTGGCCGGGGGCATCAAGACCGACGACCCGACCTCGACGGTGGAGTTCACCACCGAGAACGGCCAGCCCTCCATCAAGGCCCGGACCAAGGATGAGCTCAAGAAGTTCTTCGAAGGCAAGGTGCCCGAGGACAAGCAGGTCGTCTACGAGCAGGTCGTCCTCTACGTCGACAAGGCCAAGGAGATCGTCGATGAGGAGAAGTCCTACTGGCGCACCAGCCTGGTCTTCAGCCGCACGGAGCTGACCGGCGAGTACATCACCACCGCGCAGATCTCCACCGACAACCGCACCAACAAGCCCTACGTCTCGCTGACCTTCGACTCGACCGGCGCCGACCTCTTCGGCAAGATCACCACCGAGAACGTCGGCAAGCGCTTCGCCGTCCTGCTCGACGACGAGCTCAAGAGCGACCCGGTCATCAACGAGCCCATCCCCGGCGGCCGGGCTCAGATCAGCATGGGCGGCTACAAGAGCTACAACGAGATCTTCGCCGAGGCCAAGGATCTGACGATCGTGCTGCGCCACGGCGCGCTGCCGGCGCCCATCCACAAGGAGTTCGAGACCAGCGTGGGCCCGAGCCTGGGCGCCGACTCCATCAAACGCGGCCAGATGTCTCTGGCGGTCGCCTCGTTCCTGGTCATCGGCTTCATGCTCATGTACTACAAGGGCGGCGGCGTGATCGCCAACTTCGCGCTGGTCCTCAACATTTTGTTCATCATGGCGGGGTTGACCGCCATCAGCGCCACGCTGACGCTGCCGGGCATCGCGGGGATCATCTTGACGATCGGCATGGCGGTGGACGCCAACGTCATCATCTTCGAGCGCGTCCGCGAGGAGATCAGGCTGGGCAAGGGCCCCAAGGCGGCCATCGAGGCCGGCTACGGCAAGGCCCTGTCGGCCGTGCTCGACGCCAACATCACCACGGGCATCGCCGCGGTCGTCCTGATGCAGTACGGCTCGGGCCCCATCCGGGGCTTCGCCGTCACCCTCCTGATCGGCATCATCGCCTCGGTCTTCACCGCCGTGGTGGTCACCCGCATGATCTACGACTTCATCAACGAGCGCTACAAGCCGGCGACGCTGAGCATCTGACAACAACCCCGACCGCGCCGCGTCGTGGCCGGCTTGAGCAAGCGGCGCCGCCCGTCCTGGCCTCACCGCATCGCACGAAAGAAAGCAAGGCAAGGCTCACATGGAAATCATCAAGCCCGGAACCCGCTTCGACTTCATCGGCAAGCAGAAGCCCTTCCTGATCCTCTCGACGACCGCGGTCCTGGTCAGCATCGCGCTGGTCGGCATCCTGGGGCTGAACTACGGCGTCGACTTTCGGGGCGGCTCCGAGATCATCGTCGCCTTCAAGGCGCCGGTGACCACCGGCGAGGTCCGCGAGGCGGCCCAGAAGAGCGGCTTCGACAAGGCCGACGTGCAGAGCTTCGGCGCCTCGTCCGACAACCGCTTCCTGATCAGCATCCCCCGGATCTCGATCCTGACCCAGGAGAGCGCCAAGAAGATCGAAGAGACGCTCAAGGCCGACGTCGGCGAGATCAAGCGCTTCTCCTGGGCCGAGGAGGGCGGCGACATCATGTATGTGCGCTTCAGCGCCGGGGAGGTCGACGAGGCGAAGCTGGCCGAGGCCGTCAAGAAGGTCGCCGTGGGCAACTTCGAGGTCAAGAAGCAGGGCTCGGGCGAGCGGGCCGAGTACCAGCTCCAGCTTCAGGAGCTCCAGGGTCAGATCGCCGAGAAGTTCACCGAGATCTTCGGCGCCGACAAGTTCAGCAAGGAGTCCAGCGTCGAGCGCGTCGAGACGGTCGGCCCCCGCGTCGGCCAGCAGCTGCGCGACAACGGCATCCTGTCCGTGCTCATCTCCCTGCTCCTCATCCTGATCTACGTCGCCTTCCGCTTCGACATCCGCTACGCCCCCGGCGCTGTCATCGCGCTCTTCCACGACGTCGCGATCACCCTCGGGGTCTACGCCGTGCTCCAGCTCGAGGTCAACCTCCCCATCATCGCCGCGCTGCTGACCATCGTCGGCTACTCCCTCAACGACACGATCGTCATCTTCGACCGCAACCGCGAGAACTTCACCGACATGACCGGCCGCGACATCAAGACCATCGTCAACGTCTCCGTCAACGACTCCCTCAGCCGCACCATACTGACCTCGCTGACGACCCTGCTGGCCGTCTTCGCCCTCTTCTTCTTCGGCGGCGGGCTCATCCAGAACTTCGCCTTCGCCATGATCGTCGGCATCGTCGTCGGGACCTACTCGACCGTCTTCATCGCCTCGCCCATCCTCATCGCGATGCACAACTTCCTCGAAGACCGCAAGAAGACACGGGCCTCGCTCGACCAGCAGCGCCAACAGCAAGAAGCCAGTGCCTGACACCGAGCGCCCCCCACAGCCGCGCCTCGCCGCCCCCCCCCCACAAGTGCCCAGATCCTGGCACATGGCGCCGCTGGACAACCAGAGCGCCATGGCGCTCTGCCGACAGCTCGGCATCCAGCCCCTGACCGCGCGCATCCTCGTCTCGCGCGGGATCACCACCGCCGATCAAGCCGACGCCTTCCTCAACCCCACCTTCGAGCACCTCGGCGACCCCTCCACCATGCTCGGCGTCGACCGCGCCGTCCACCGCGTCCTGGAGGCGATCCGCGACCGCGATCCCATCCTCGTCTTCGGCGACAGCGACGTCGACGGCATCACCGCCGCGAGCTGCGTCTACCAGTTCATCGCCAGGCTCGGCGTCCAGGTCAGCTGCCTCATCCCCACCCGCACCGAAGAGGGCTACGGCCTGACCGTCTCCAACGTCAAGAAGGCCAGCAGCCAGGGCCACCGCCTGATCATCACGACCGACTGCGGCGTCAGCAACGTCGAATCCATCACCCACGCCCTCCAGGTGGGCATCGACGTCATCGTCGTCGACCACCACACCCTGCCCCCCGAGCTCCCCCCCGCCGTCGCCATCCTCAACCCCCTCCAGCCCGACTGCGCCTTCCCCTTCAAGCGCCTGGCCGCCGTCGGCGTCGCCTTCAACTTCATCTCCGCCCTCAACGGGGCCCTCAAGGCGCTGGGCGCCTTCCCCAAGGGCGCGCCCGACATGCGCGAGTACCTCGACATCGTCGCCCTGGGCACCGTCGCCGACGCCGTCCCCCTGCTCGGCGACAACCGCGTCTTCGTCCGCATGGGCCTTGAGGTCCTGCGCAAGCGCCGCCGCGCCGGCATCCAGGCCCTGATGGAGCGCGCCCAGATCGACGGCCGACCCGTGACCGCCCGCACCATCGGCTACCGGCTCGCCCCGCTCATCAACGCCGCCGGCCGCATGGGCGACGCCAACCGCTGCGTCGACCTGATGACGACCGACTCCTACAGCCTCGCCATCGGCCTGGCCAGGGAGCTTGAGCACGACAACACCCGGCGACAGCAAGCCGAGCGCGAAATCCTCAAGCAAGCCAATGAGTTGGCCGAGACCGCCATCGCCGCCGACCGCAGCCTCCTGCTCCTGAGCAGCCCCACATGGCACGAGGGCGTGCTCGGCATCGTCGCCAGCCGCATCAAGGAGGCCTACCACCGACCCGCCGCCATCGCCGCCATCAACCCCGCCTCCCGCATCGCGCGCGCCTCGCTGCGCGCCACCCCCGGCGTGGACCTGATCGCCGCCCTGAGCGCCGCCTCCGACAAGCTCATCTCCTTCGGCGGCCACACCGCCGCCGCCGGCATGACCCTGGCCGCCGATGACCTCGACGAGGTCTACGACATCCTCGACGACCAGATCCGACGACAGCTCGCCTCCCTGCCCGGGCCCTCCCTGCCCATCGACACCACCGGGGACCTGGCCGAGCTCGACCACCTCTTCAACCGCGAGCTGCTCGATCTCGCCCCCTTCGGCGTCGGACACCCCGAGCCCATCCTCATCGCCTCGGACGTGCGCTGCGTCCGCAAGCGCGTCATCAGCGAACGACACCTGCGCGTCCAGCTGCGCGACAAGAACACCTTCTGCGACGCGATCGGCTTTACCATGGCCCCCCTGGCTGACATCATGGCCGGACCCGTGGACGTGGCCCTGACTCCCAGGCACACTCTGCACCGCGGAAAACCCAGGCTTGAACTCCAGCTCCGCGACGCAAGACCCCACCTCACCCATGAGGGCGACGATGGCTCGGCGACCTAGGGCCCGCAAATTTCGACCCGCCGGCACCTCGGAGATCGTCACGCTCGTGCTGCTCATCGGCATGCTCGCCTTCGTCTTCATCTTCAAGGACTCCATGGCCTCCGGCATCTCTGCCGTCATGAGCACCTTCGACACACCGACGCCTGAGATCGCGCCCCCCACCCTGGACTCGCTCGACGACACCCCAGGACAGCCGCAAACCCACGCCGACGCTGGACTCGACCCCGCGACCGCCGAACACGAGCGGGACGCCACCACCGGGAGCAACCCATGAGCGATCGAGACAAGAACAAGAACGCCCCCGAAGACCCCCTCAACGACGACCCCGCCGACGACAACGACGACGAGGGCGGCCGACGCAAGGGCTCGCGGCTCGGCGTCGAGGACCTCGCCCGCGTCCTCAAGCTCCTGCTCGACCTCAAGCCCATCGGACAGGACACCGCCGAGCGGCTCCTGGAGGTCTTCCTCAAGCTCCTCAACCGCCGCGAGGTCCTCGAGCGCATCCTGCGCAGCGACTTCATGCGCCACTGGCGCGACATGCAGTCCGAGATCACCGAGGCCATCGGCATCGCCAGCCAGGCCGACGTCCAGGACATCAAGCAGCGCCTCGACGGCGTCAACCAGCGCCTCGACAAGCTCCAGCACACCCTCGACGCGATCGTCGTCGAGGTCGAGGAGCCCTGATTCCCGATCCCCCGGCCTCCAGAGCTCACACTCTTCTTGAACAGCCCCCGTCCTCGGCGTAGGATGCCCCTTGGAGCGGACACGGCGCCGCGCTCTTCACAAACCTCCTTGAC
Source organism: Pseudomonadota bacterium (assembly GCA_005804885.1). Taxonomy (GTDB): domain Bacteria; phylum Myxococcota_A; class Bradymonadia; order Bradymonadales; genus SYOX01. The sequence goes on along the minus strand of SYOX01000138.1, from coordinate 25,331 downwards.
GGGCCTGTCCTCATGTCGTCGTCGCCTGAGCAGTTTGAGCTGACCTTCCATGGCACCCGCGGCACCCGCACCACCACCGGCGCGCAGAACCAGGAATTCGGCGGCCACACCACCTGCATCGGCCTGACCATCAACGGCAGGCGCCTTGTCTTTGACTCCGGCAGCGGCATCGTCCAGTTCGGACAGCGCATCCTCGGCGAGCACTTCGCCACCGGCGCGCCTGGACCCGTCGTCAGCTACCTCTTCCACACCCACTGCCACTACGACCACATCTGCGGCTTCCCCTATTACGGCCCCCTCTACTTCGCCGACAGCACCACCTACGTCTTCGGCCCCCGCAGCCCCGGTCTGTCCTTCGAGCAGGCCCTCAGGCTCTACGTCCACCCCCCCTTCCACCCCGTCCCCATCTACGAGATGGAGGGCACCATCGTCTGGGGCGAGGTCTGCGAACCCGAGGCGATCCTCTTCGTCAAGGGCCAGGAGGCCCCCCTCTCCGTCAACGTCAAACACTCCACCCTGCGCAAGAGCGCACCGCCTCCCGAGGACGTCGAGCTCGTCGTCCGCACCCTCCGCGGCTACAACCACCCCAAGAGCGGCGTGATGATGTACCGCATCGAGCACGCCGGCCGCGCCGTCGTCATTGCCACCGACACCGAAGGGTACGTCTTTGGCGACAGGCGGCTGATCCAGTTCTCCCGCGGCGCCGACGTCCTCATCCACGACGCCATGTACACCCGAGAGACCTACGCCGAGACCGGCCTGCCCACCCAGGGCTGGGGACACGCCACCATCGACTGCGCCGCAAACGTCGCGCGCGCCGCCGGCGTCGAGCGCCTCTACCTCATCCACCACAACCCCTCGCACAACGACGAAGAGCTGCGCCAGATCGAGGTCAGGACCCAGGCCCTCTTCCCCGGCACCATCGCCGCGCGCGACGGTCACACCCTCGACCTCCTCAAGACCTTCGACCGCCCCAGGCCCAGACGCGACCCCTGAGCCCACCCCTGACCGACCCCGACACGCCGCCCGCACCACCCCGACCCACCCAGGCAGAGGCCATGGACATCCAACACGTGGAGTTCGATCAAGCCACCCAGATCTGGAAGATCGACAGCATCGAGGCCATCCGCGCCTGGGCCTCCGGCCGCGACCTCCCCCTGTCCCTTCACGTCGAGATCGGCTCCAACCGCGGGCGCTTCCTCAAGCTCGCCGCCGCCCTCCGACCGGATCGCACGCTCCTCGGGATCGAGATCCGCAGCCGCTACGCCGACGCGCTCGCCCTGGAGCTGGCCCAGGACGGACCCCCCAACGCCGCCGTCCTGGCCGCCGACGCCAACCTCGCCCTCCCCTTGCTCTTCGCCAACGGCACCGTCGAGCGCCTCTATGTCCTCTTCCCCGACCCCTGGTGGAAGAAGCGACACTCCAAGCGCAGGCTGCTGACGCCGGCCTTCTTCGACCTCGTCGCCGACAAGATCCAGCCCGACGGCCTCTTCGTCATCAAGACCGACGTCGAACCCTACGCCGAGGCCGTCGCCGAGATGGCCGCCGCCTCCGCACGCTGGCGCCGCATCCACCCCGGCGACCCACGCTGGCCCCAGGACGAGGACCGATGGCCCCAGACCACCCGGGAGGTCAAGATCACCCGCCAGGGGCTGCCCGTCTGGAAGATCCTCCTGACCCCGACCGGCCACGACGCCCGCGACCAGGACACCATCCCGACGCCGCAGCGCCTCAAGGATCGCTTCGAAAAACCCACCTCCACCGAAGACCCCACACAGCGACCCCGCGCACGACGCCAGCCCGCACCTCCTGGGAAGAAGGGGCGCTGACTCAGGGTTGCTCCAGGGTGGCTGCGACCCCGCGCACCACCGACACCACGACGGAGATCCCCATGACGATGATCCACAAACAGGAAGAGATGGCCGAGAAGATGCGCGACATCCTCGGCGACAAGCTGCTCGTCCTGCAGGCCATCGCCTATCAACTCGATGAAGACTTCGACACCAACGTCGCCCGCATCAAGCTCAAGCTCGTCGACGTCAACGACAAGAACCGCGTCGTCGTCGTCGAGGGGCAGGGCGCAGGGCTCGTCGACGCCTGCTTCAACGGCCTCCTGGGCGCCTTCGCCGACGAACACCCCTCGATCAAGTCCATCTCCTTCCGGAACTTCACCGTCAAGGGCCTGATGAGCACCGGCGACACCAGGCGCGCCAACGCCGACGCCGAGGTCGAGCTGACCGTCCTGTCCAGCGAGAACATCGAATTCCGCTTCACCGCGCGCTCAACCTCGGTCGGCCGCGCCAGCGTCGGCGCCACCCTCCAGGCCGTCAGCTACTTCGTCAACAGCGAGCGCGCCTTCATCCACGTCTACAAGGTCCTCCAGCACTACCGCTCCGAGGGGCGCCCCGAGCTCGTCACCAAGTACCAGCTCCTGCTGGCCCAGATGGTCCAGAACACCTCCTACACCGAGGTCATCGACAAGATCAAAGCCAGCGAGCTGCCCCGCTGATCCGCCGGCCAGCAGGTCCTCTCCATCGCTCATCACCCACCCTGGCCTCCCTTGAGCGCCGAGAGCCACTCCGGCCTCAAGCGCAGCCGGTGCGTGATCGCGCGGAAGGGCGCCGTCCTCATCGTGTCGTGCCAGACCGTGACCCGCGCAACGCCCGCGTTGCCGATCAACAAATGCGGCACGTTGTAGACCGGATCGGTGTCGTAGATCATGAAGGTGTGCCAGTGGTTGCGGCCGTCCGAGCGCGGACCCCAGATCACCACGATGTCCCCCGGCCGCGCGTCCTCCGACCAGCCCTCGATCCGCGACCAGAAGGCCTCTCGCTTCATGTAAGGCACGCGCTGGCCCTCCTCGAAGCGCGACAGCGTCGCCACCTTGTCGGGGTTCTCGGCCGCGTACTCCACCATCCGACGCACCTGCCTCCGGTTGCCCAGCAGCGCCTCGACGTCCAGAAAACCCTCCGTGCGCGCCCGATCCTCGCCCTTGGGGCTCCACCACCGCCCTGACCAACGCTCGACGCTGTCCCAGACAAAGTCGACGCACACCTGGGGCACCTTCGGCTGGCCCTCCCCTGTAAAGACCGAGTAGAAGTCGCCGTTGAAGCTGTAATAGTTCGCGCCGTTCGCGTAGGCGTGCCTCCACATGATCCGCAAGGCCCCGTCCTGCTGCCCATCCTCCGTCCTGGGCTCGTCAAAGGGCAGCCCCTCGCGCACCATCACCTCGCCGGCCTGGACGATCCCTCGCATCAGGGCCATCTCCCGCCTGTCGCGATCGAGCTGCCCCACCACCGCCTCGGCCTGCTCCGGCGGCACCAGCAGCGCCAGCTCGTGGACGCCGCCCTCGGTCACGGCGATCGCCGCGTCGAGCCGCTGGCCGCTCCACAACACCGCCTCGATCCGCAGCAGATCCGGGCTCACCGACTTGAGCGACAAGGCCTTGAGCGCCGCGCGGCGCCTGTATCGGCTCAAGTCCCAGCCCTGACGCCCGGCCAGCGCCTCGCGCGAGGTCGCCACGCGATCGAAGATCAACAGCTGCGCCCGCGCGCCCTTGTCCACCCCCTCCGAGAACGCATAGCCCCCCCTGACCTGCTCCAGGCGATGGATCGCGTCCCCGCGCCTCAAGAAGATCTCCGGCTCGTCGAAGAGGTGCTGGAGGCCGAGCCGCTCGAAGACCACCCTGGCCACCGCCGGATCCTCGAAGAAGACGGCCCCGTCGCGCAAGAGCGTGTGGCGCAGCGCGACCTTGTCCTTGCCCCGCGCCAGCGCCTGGACGCGCCGCCACATCGAGCGCGGCGGCGACGACCAGATGGCCCTGGCCTGCTTGAGCGCGCCCGGGTTGGCCGCGAAGTAGTCCACCTGGGACTGCCCCATCGGCGGGGTGTGGAAGTAGAGCACGGGCGCGTGCCAGGCCAGCATCGACGCCTCGCGGATCGCCCGCTCGTAGATCGCCAGCCCGCCGCGGACCTCCAGCGCATCCTCGAACCCCTCGGGCAGGACGGGCAAGGGCGGCTCGTAGCGCGCCCTGGCCGCGAGCCGCGCCTCAAACTGCGCCGCGCTGGGGCACAGGACCACCTCGACGGGCGAGAGGCCATCGGGCGGCGCCAGCGCCGGCCACTCGACCTCGGGCGTGAAGACCTCGCAGCGGGGCTCCGGGGGCGGCACCTCGGCCGCGCGCTCCGGCACCACCAGCACCGACGCGGTCGACGTGTCCGAGGCCTCTCGCGGCGTTGACGCGCAGGCGCCCAGGCACCCGATCAGCAGAACCAGCGCCGCCCTCCCTTCGGACAGGAGGCGCGCGCGGGGGCGTCGGTGCGGCCCCACGACCCTCCGAAGGTCATCCAGAGCGGGCAGCGCAGGACACGGCCAGGCAGCAGGAAGGGCGAGCGGCAATGATCCTCTATCCTCCGATCTCTTCGGCGCCCTTACTTCGCGGGCTCGCTGGCGGGCTTGCGGTCTGGCGCGGGGCCACCCTCCTGGGCCTGCGCGCCGCCAGTGATCACCGGCGCGGTCAGCGCGACGCCGACGACCAGGAGGAAGGCGGCGATCATCAGGGCGATGTTTCTGGTTCTGCCGGGCATGCTCCTGCTCCAAGGTGTTTTTGGCGACCTGTCTGGAGCCCTTCGCTTCCCTGGCTTGTCCATCCGCCCGGCATTCTAACTGGAACCGGGTGAACTTCAAGCGCCCGCTGCCCTTGGCATCAAGAAGGAGGGGCGGTAGGCTGGAGTCGCCGCGAGGCCACGACGACATACAGACGCGAGATCCCATGAAAAAGACCCTGTCGCCCGCTCGAAGCCCCTGGATCGCCGCCGCCGCCGCATTGCTGACCGCCGCGTGCGGGTGGCAATACGCCGAGGAGCGCGTCGGAGAGCGCGCAAAGCCCGACCCGATCACGAAGGTCGTCGTGATCGAGACCCCGAAGGCCCGCGAAGACCCTCCGGCGCCGACCAACGACCCCTGCGAGGAGTCGGCCTCCTTCACCATCGTCCGGATCGAGGGCGAGCGCCGCACCCTGCGGCAGCTCTCCTGCGACGAGGGCCGGATCATCAGCGAGTCCACCGAGGATCTCGGCGACATCCAGCTTCGGCAGCTCAGAGCCGAGAACATGCCGCTGGCCGCGTGGTTCCTGCTCGTTGATCCCGCCGAGCCCTTCCGGAAGATGCCCGAGACGATCAGCAACAAGCACCTCATGGCCCTCAACGCGCGCTTCGCGCTGCGGTACCACCAGCGGGTCCCCGACAAGGGCCTGATCATCTACCGCTTCGAAGAGCTGAGCTTCAAACATTAGCCCGCGGAGTGACGCGATGAAGCACCGGACCCTTGGCCTCGGGTTGCTCTTGTGCGCGCTCCTGTGGTCCAGCGCCGCGCAGGCCAGGCCACGCTATGGCTTCGAAGTCAAGCTCGGGCTGACGGCCCCCTTCACCCGATACGTCCGCACCGCCTCGGTGCTGCGCGACGCCGACGGCTTCAACCCGGACCAGGGCACCCCTTTCATCGCCGACGCGACCAACAACCCGGGCCTGAGCGCCACGGCCCTGCTGACCTTCCGCAGCTTCGAACTCTCCGTCAGCAGCTACTCCTTCAACTGGGGCCCGACCTTCCTGCGCTTCGAGGGCGACAAGGAGGCCCGCTCCATCGACCGCACCCTGATCGACGACGCGGGCGTCAATTACTCCCCCCTCGATCCCGCCGTGAAGGTCAACGAGCCCCTCGTCGGCAGCGACAACCTCGGCCTCCTCACCCTCGACGCCGGCTACCGCTACCACCTGACCGAGGGCATCATCGAGGCCTACCTGCCCTTCGGCGCCGGGCTCGTCGCGGCCAGCGTCTTGAACGACGGCGACTCCAACCTCGGCCTCCACGCCTGGACGGGCTTCACCACCGAGCTCGTCATCGGCGGCGTCGCCTTCATCTTCGACGCGCGCTACAACTTCATCCTTACAGGCGAGGCCAACGGCACGCAGCAGAGCATCAACAACGCCGTCGTCACCGAGGAGAACGTCGCCCGCTCGCTGATCAGCACCCTGCACTTCGCCAGCTTCCAGGTCGGCTTCCGCTACGGCGTCGACTGACCCCGGCCGGGCGCTCAGTTCGCGGGGAAGCACCACGCGCTGCCGAGCAGGTTGATGCATTGCGGCATCGACTCGGGGCAGTCGGCGTCCTGCACGCACTCCTGGGAGCAGCCCTGGAAGTCGTCGCCCTCGATGCACACGCCCGAGACGCAGTCCTCGGCCGCCGTGCAGGCCGCGCCGCTCTCGCCCGCGCCGCGCGTCCCCGGCACGCAGCAGGCCAGCGGGAAGAGCTCGTCCCTGACCACGTCCTCGCAGCGCAGCTCCTCGGCGCAGTCGAAGTTGCTGAAGCAGTCCTGGGCGTTGATCTCGTCGCAGGTCGCCGGCGGCTCCCCCGGGAAGCACCACGAGCCGATGCCTGAGATGTCGATGCAGCGCTGCATCCCCGCCGGGCAGTCGGCCGGCAGCACGCACTCCTGGGAGCAGCCCTGGAAGTCGTCGCCCTCGATGCACACGCCCGAGGCGCAATCCTCGGCAGCCTCGCAGGCCTGACCCGGCTGCGCCGCCCCGCGCGCGCCCACCACACAGCAGGGCACCTCGGGCGCACCCTCGGCCGCCTGGTTGTCGCAGCGCTGGCTCTGGTCGACGCAGTCGAAGTTGCTGAAGCAGGCCGCCGCGCCGATCTGATCGCAGCTCTCCACCGGACCCTCCGGCTCGGGCTCCGGGTTCGGCGCCGGCTCGGGCTCCTGCGCCGGCCCGGGATCGGGCTGCGGATCCGGCTGCGGATCCGGGTTGCCCTCCGGCTGGCCCTCCGGCTGACCCTCCGGCTGACCCTCCGGCTCCGCGCCGTTGTTCCCCACCGCCGGATCCGCCGCCTCATCCGAGCAAGCCACGAGCCCCGACAGCACCAGGGCCAACACCACCATCCACGATCTGCTCACGTCCGCCTCCATCGTCTCCATCTCGCGCCTCCGCGCCCCGCGGCGCCGTGGCCGCACCACGATAAGACCACCATCACCGCCCCGTTGCAACAACCCCCCGCGCGCACACCCCATCCTCCTCACCGCACCGCACCATCCGAGCACCCCGGCGAACACCAGCCAGCGCCGCCCACCTCCTTGACAAGCGCGCACGCGGCTGCTAACGCTCTCTCCAACCCCTTGCTGCTCTGCAACATAACTGCACGAGCCAGGGCCGCGGCACCTCGCCTCGCCCAACCCCGCAAGGGACACGATCCAAGCCGGAGGCTGAGGATGAAACCTCTCGCGCCACGCACGCTCCACGCTGCGCTCTTGCTCGCAGCCGCGATGACCGCCGTCACCGCCACAAGCTGCGTCGAACCCCCAACCCCCGCCCTCCCCCCCGCCACGATCACCCTCGACGCGCCGCTCGGCCTGGGCACCTTCGAAGAAGTCCGCAACTTCGGCCCCAACCCCGGCAACCTCAAGATGTTCCTCTACTCCCCGCCCGGCCTCACCGACAGCGCCCCCCTCGTCGTCGCCATGCACCCCTGCACCCTGACCGCCTCCGAATACCGACAAGCCGGCTACGAGCCCATCGCCGACGAATACGACTTCCACCTCCTCTACCCCGAGCAGCAAACCTCCAACAACCCCCTGCGCTGCTTCAACTGGGCCGGCGAGTACGGCGACCCCACCAACCTCCGACGCAATGAAGGCGAGAACGCCTCCATCATCAACATGGTCCGGCACACCCAGGCCAACCGCGACATCGACCCCTCCAGGATCTTCGCCACGGGACACTCCGGCGGCGGCGCCATGACCGCCCTCCTCATGGCCACCTGGCCCGATGTCTTCTCCGCCGGCGCCATCCTCGCCGGCGTCCCCTACAACTGCACCACCACCTTCACCGAGGTCTCCAACTGCCTCAACCCAGGGCGACCTCAAACCCCCGACGAGTGGGCCCGGCGCGTCCGCGCCGCCTTCCCCTCCTTCTCCGGCCAGTACCCCCGCGTCGCCGTCTGGCAAGGACTCGCCGACAACGTCGTCAACCCCATCAACGCCACCGAGATCGTCGAACAATGGACCGCCGTCCACGCCACCGACGCGCTCCCCGACGTCACCGACCAGATCGACAGCGCCAACCACAGCGTCTTTCACAACGACCGCGGACAGCCCGTCGTCGAACTCTACGAGGTCCCCGGACAGGGCCACGGCACCTTCGTCGACCCCGAAGGCGGCTGCGGACGGGCCGGCGGCTACCTCCTCGACGCCGACATCTGCGCCGCCTTCCACATCGCCCGCTTCTTCGGCCTGACCGGCGCACCCATCACACCCTCCGACCGCACACCCCCCACCCTCTCCATCTCCTCCCCCCAGGACCGCGCCACCCTCTCCGGACCCGTCAACATCACCGCCACCGCCAGCGACGACGAAGCCCTCGATCGCGTCGAATTCCTCATCAACGGCACACAGATAGCCTCGCTGACCGCCGCCCCCTTCTCCACCACCTGGGACACCTCCAACCTCCCCAACGGCGACTACAACATCCGCGCCGTCGCCTTCGACCAGGCCGGCACCTCCACCCCCGACTCCGTCACCGTCACACTCCAGGGCGGCCTCGACGACACCACCCCCCCCACCGTCTCCATCACCTCCCCCGCCGACGGACAACAAGCCTCCACGCCCGTCAACATCACCGCCGACGCCAGCGACGACCTCTCCCTCCGATCACTCGCCATAATCATCGACGACGCCCTCGTCGCCGACCTCAACGCGCCACCCTTCGCCTTCTCCTGGGACGCCTCCGGCGCCCCCCCCGGACCCCACACCATCACCGCCCGCGCCACCGACGCCGCCGGCAACTCCGCCGACGACACCATCACCATCACCCTCACCGACGCACCCTCCGGCGCACCCTCCCTCACCTTCACCTCTCCCGCCCCCGACACCCAGGTCCACGGCATCATCACCATCCGCATCGACGCCGACGACCCCGACGGCGTCGATCAGATCCTCCTCTTCCAACAGGACGAGCTCATCGGCGCCGACCGCGCTCCCCCCTTTGACTTCCTCTGGGACGCCTCCTTCTCACCCACGGGCCCAACCACCCTCACCGCCCGCGCCTTCGACACCCTCGGCAATGTCAACACCGCCGACCTCCCCCTCATCGTCACCGACCCGAGCGACGGCGCACCCCTGCCCCCCGTCACCCTCCGCGTCGGCAAGTCCTGGTGGGGCTGCCACACGACCGCCACCGCTCCGACGCCCTCACCCACGCAACCCCTCATCTTCATGATCTTCCTCGCGATCTTCGCCCTCGCCCCCAGGGGCGCAGCCCCGCGACGGCCCACATCGACCACCACGAAGGCCACGACCGCCGCGACCCTGATGAGCCTGATGATCCTGGGCTGCGGGGGAGAGGACATCTTCGTCATCGTGGACGGCGATCAAGCCGCCCAGGGCCAGGGGAGGTTCGGATCGCCCTCGGCCATCGCCGCCTTCCTGGACGACAAGACCCTGATCATGGAGTCCTCGGGCATCCCCAGCCACCCCAACGGCTTCGACGAGAACATCAACTTCGGCCAGGCCACCCAGTGCTACCACAAGGTCACCATCTCGCCCCTGGCCGGCCGATGGACCGTCGCCAGCGATCTCGGCGCGCTGACGGGCGCCTCCGACGTCGGACAGGTCGGCAGCTGCGACCGCACCCAGGTCTCCACGCGCCTCGAGTTCGTCTCCACCGCCGTCCTCATCGAAAACGTCCGCGACGACGGCGCCTGCTTCGACATCACGGCCACCTACCCAGGCTTCGGCCAGGAGGGCCGCGCCAGCATCTCGCCCGACGGCACCACGCTCCGCATGGAGTTCTTCTTCAAGGACCAGGCCACCGGACACCGCTGCGCCGACGGCGACCTCGGCTCCCCCACCATCACCCTCGACAACGCCGCCTTCACCGGCGACGCCGTCCAGACCTACACCATCACCCCCTAGAGCGAGGTCCGACATGCGCCTCCCCGCGGCCATCGCGGCCCTCTTCGCCGCGATCACCCTCGCGCCCCGGCCTGCCAGCGCCTCCCCGCCCGTCGGCGCGGGCCTCCAGCTCCACGACTGGGCCGCCTCCGACGACCGCTCCGCCCTGCCCGACCCGCCCGAATTCAAGCTGATCAACTACTTCTTCGCACGCGCCGCCTTCACGAACCTCCTGCCCGACCCCTCCGGCCTGCGCGGCGTCTCCCTCGGACCCCTCGGCATCGGCGAGAACGTCGGCAGCGCCACCTCCGTCGGCCAGGACACCGGCAACTTCGTCGTCGAACAGCGCTGGATCCCCGTCCTCTCCTACAGCCCCCACTTCGCCGACGGCCTCGCCACCTTCCGCGCCCAATTCGAAGTCGACTACATGTGGGGACAGGCCGCCAACCAGCTCCAGCACAACCAGGGCGGCGGCCTCAACGCCGATCAGGTCAACATCCAGACCAAGGCCGCACACGTCTCCCTCCACCCCACCGGCGACCCCCGCCAGCTCACCCTCGTCATCGGCACCCAGCCCTGGTACGACAACATCGCCGACCCCAACACCACCTCCCTCTTCGACATCGTCAAGACGGGCTACAAGCTCTCCTTCATCGGCACCGACGCCACCGGCCTGGCCGCCTTCTCCAAGCTCGGCGGCGCCTGGAAGGCCGCCCTCATCCCCATCGGCACCGGACAGCCCGACAAGGCCGACGAGGGCGACCCCTCCTTCGCCTACGCCTGGATGGCCACCCTCGACTACGCCCTCGAACTCGCACCCGGCACCCTCGTCGGCGCCTCCCTCTGGCACCTGCGCGACGACACCGAGGGCACCGCCTTCGCCTACGAGGGACTCGTCAAGAGCGGCCCCGGCTCCACCGGCCTCTTCCCCTACACCGGCGTCCCAGACCTCGACATCGAGGCCGCCACCGGACACGTCAACTGGCTCGGCCTCAACTTCCACCACAACCTGCGCTTCAACACCGGCGACCTGGCCGCCTCCGGCTTCTTCATCCTCAACGACGGCCGCTTCAAGAACCAGAAGCCCGACTCCGACCTGAACCCCTCGCTCGACATCTCAGGCTTCAGCGCCAACCTCGAACTGATGTTCAACTACGGAAAAACACTCGGGGATATGCTCACCATCGAGGGCCTCCTGACCTCCGGCGACGACAACGTCAAGGACGGCCGCTACACCGGCGCCTTCACCCTGAACAACTACGGCATCCCCGGCGCCGTCTGGTTCAACCACAAGACCCTCATCCTCTTCCCCTTCACCAGCACCGTGAGCAACTACACCGGCGCCGTCACCGACATCTCCAACCAGGGCTTCGGGCTCCAGACCGCCATCCTGACCGCCTCCAAGGACCTCATCCCCGACAAGCTCAACCTCAAGCTCGGCGCCGCCTACGCCCAGAGCGCCTCCACCCCTCCCCCCAGCCCCGACGACATCCCTCGCGGCCGCACCCTCGGCGCCGAGCTCAACGCCGAGCTCAAGCTCCACCTCCGATACCTCATGACCCTCGGCCTCCACGCCGGCTTCCTGGCCGTCGGAAACTTCTTCGACGCCAACCTCCAGGTCGACTCGAACCCCTGGGCCGCCTTCTCCACCTTCACCTGGTACGGGTTCTGACCATGAAGACGATCCCGCCTCTCCTCGCACTGTTGATCCTCATGAACGCCTGCGCGCCATCCTTCTCCAACCTCGACACCCTCCAGTTCGCCGACCTCCAGTACGCCTCTCCCGACGGCAGACCCTGGCAGGAGCGCTCCCTCTCCCTGCCCGAACTCAACGCCGCCCACAACCTCCCCCCCGACACCCGCGTCCACATCGTCGAGCTCGGCCCCCCCGACGGACAACCCCTGATCTTCATCCACGGCCTCGGCTCCTACCTCAAGTTCTGGCGCTTCCAGCTCGACACCTTCGCCGCCCAGGGCTACCGCGTCATCGCCCTCGACCTGCTCGGCTACGGAAAGTCCAGCAAGCCCGCCACCTTCCCCTACACCACCGAGGCCATGGCGAGCCTCGTCCGCGAGCTCGCCTCCTCCCTCAACGCCCAGAAACCCATCCTCGTCGGACACTCCATGGGCGGACAGACCGCCCTCTCCTTCGCCATCCAGTTCCCCGACGACCTCAAGGCCCTCGTCCTGACCGCGCCGGCCGGCTTCGAACACTTCTCCGACCGCGAGCGCGCCTGGTTCCACGACGTCTTCACCACCTCCCTGATCAAGAACACCGACGAAGACGGCGTCCGCACCGCCATCGCCCGCAACAACTTCGCCCGCTGGCGCGACGACCTCGAGTGGCTCGTCGAAGAGCGCGTCCGCCTCACCCGCAGCGCCGACTTCGACGCCTACGCCTACGCCAACGTCCGCTCCGTCCACGGGCTCGCCCACAACGACTTCGTCCGCGACAACCTCTCCCGCGTCCGCGCCCCCACCCTCATCATCCACGGCGACTGGGACCGCCTCATCCCAAACCCCTTCCTCCACCCCGGACACACCCTCGACATCATGACCTTCGGCCGCGACAACATCCCCAACGCCCGCCTCGTCACCCTCGACCGCTGCGGACACGCCCTCCAGCTCGACTGCCCCGACCGCTACAACCAGGAGGTCGCCGCCTTCCTCCTGTCCCTCGACAAACCCTCAACCACCGGGAGCCCCGCAGGAGCGCTGCCATGAGCGACCACCCGGACACCGACGCGCGCACCGACTGGAGCGCCTGGTGGGCCACCACCACTCCCCACCACACCGCCCTCATCTGGGAGCCCACCGACCAACGACTCTCCTACCTCCAGCTCCACAACCGCGCCCTCACCACCGCACACACGCTGACCCTCCAACACGGACTCCGGCGAGGCGACCGCGTCGCCATCCTCGCCCAGAACTCCCTGGAGCACGTCCTCCTCTTTGTTGCAGCGCAAAAATCAGGCTGGATCCTCGTCCCTATCAACTTCCGCCTCACCGCCCCCGAGCTCGCGCACGTCCTCCACGACAGCGACCCCGCCCTCCTGATCCACCAGCGGGCCCTCTCGCCCCTCCTCGACACGCTCCGACGCGAAGGACACCCCCTCCCCCCCACCCTCCTCATGGACGACGAACCAACGCCGACCTCACCGGACCCACCGACCTCGCCGGACACACCGACGCCCCTCGCCGCGACGCCCCTCGCCGCGACGCCCGCGACCCCAGCGACGCCCGCGACCCCAGCAATGCTCGCGACCTCAACGACGCCCACGACCCCAGAGACACACCACAACGACGCGCCGACGCCGCCAGAGTCACGCCTCGACGACGCGCCGACGACGCCCCCCAACGCCGCGATCCTTGAGCCGCCCCGCTTCGAAGACCCCGTGATGATCCTCTACACCTCGGGCAGCACCGGGGTCCCCAAGGGCGCCGTCATCACCCACAAGATGCTGACCTTCAACGCGATCAACACGATCCTGAGCCTCTCGTTGACCTCACAGGATGTCTCCTTCAACGCCGCGCCGATGTACCACACCGGCGGCTGGAACGTCCTGACCACGCCCCTGCTCTACTGCGGCGCCACGGCCCTGCTCCTCGACCGCTTCGACCCCGCGCAGATCCTCGACCTGTGCGGCCGCCGCGGCATCACGATCCTCTGGGGCGTCCCCACCATGCTCCGGATGCTCTCGGACAGCCCCGCCTTCCCCGACGCCGACCTCGGCGCGGTGCGCTGCGCCGTCGTCGGCGGCGAGCCCATGCCCGAGGCGCTGATCCACACCTGGCACGCGCGCGGCATCCCCGTCCGCCAGGGCTTCGGCATGACGGAGGTGGGGCCCAACTGCTTCTCCCTCTCGGCCAGCGACGCCATCGCCAAGGCCGGCTCCATCGGCCGCCCGAACTTCTACATCGACGCCCGCCTCGTCGACGACGAGGGCTCAGACGTCGGCACAGACCAGATCGGGGAGCTCTGGATGCGCGGCCCCGTCGTCACCCCCGGCTACTGGAGGAACCCGGAGGCGAACGAAAAGTCCTTTCACGGCGCGTGGTTCGCCACCGGCGACCTGATGCGCCGCGACGCCGAGGGCTTCTACCGGGTCGTCGGCCGCAAGAAGGACATGTTCATCAGCGGCGGCGAGAACGTCTACCCACCCGAGGTCGAGCGGGTCCTCCTGCAACACCCCGCCGTCGCGCAGGCCGCCGTCATCGGCGCCCCAGACCCGACCTGGGGCGAGGTGGGGGTGGCCTTCCTGGTCCTGTCCACAGAGACAGGAGAAGCAGAGCTTCTGGCCCATTGCAGAGCCTCGCTTGCGCGCTACAAGATCCCACGCCGGATCTGCGTCCTGGAAGCCCTTCCGACGGGCGCCAGCGGCAAGATCGACAAGCTGGCCTTGCGACAGAACCTGCCAAAGGTCGACTTCGTTGATGGACAAGGGGGATCAACGAGTCGACTTCGTTGACGCACACGTCGGGATCGGCGAACTCCCCCTCCTGTCCTCCCCCTCGCTGCGCAAGGGGGAGGAACGCTCGCGGTTCGGGCACAGCGGATCGGCGAGACGGTCCACCCGGGCTCGCGCCCGGGCCTACAATTTGTCCCGGGACGCCCCTTCGGGGCTGGCGACGGGCCGCCAACCTTCAGGGGACAGACCCTCTCAAGGCCGCTCGATGTCTGCTTCCGAGCCCCTGAACATCTCATCTGAGATCAACACGGGTGACACGCCCCACACACGCTGACACTCCCTCGCCAGCCCCGCCGGATGGCGGGGCGACCCGGGACAAAACCCAAGGCCCGGGCGTGAGCCCGGGTGGACCGTCAACGTGCAGATCTCAACCAACGAAGTCGACTCGTTGATCTCGACGTGACCGTCAACGAAGTCGACTCGACGATCTCTCCGTGTCCGACATCGAAGTCGACTCCCCGATCTCGACGTGTCCGTCATCGAAGTCGACTCCCCGATCTCGACGTGCCCGAACCGCGAGCGTCCCTCCCCCTTGCGCAGCGAGGGGGAGGACAGGAGGGGGAGTTACCGATCCACCGTGCCCGAACCGCGAGCGTCCCTCCCCCTTGCGAAGCGAGGGGGAGGACAGGAGGGGGAGTAAAGCCAGGGGGAGTGAACCTCA
The DNA here is from genome assembly GCA_005804885.1 of Pseudomonadota bacterium. Classification (GTDB taxonomy): domain Bacteria; phylum Myxococcota_A; class Bradymonadia; order Bradymonadales; genus SYOX01. The sequence goes on along the minus strand of SYOX01000138.1, from coordinate 10,255 downwards.
GAAGGGGATGGAGTCCATGTCCACGGGGATGGCCTTGGACTCCTTTCGCTCTCCTTGCGGCTCCGCATCGGAGTAGAAGCGCAGCGAGAGGTAGGTGCCCTTCTGGCCCTCGTTCTCCCAGGCCCGGATCTGGTAGGTCACGTCCTTGACCACGACGTCCCCGAAGTACGCCGGCACGTTCTCCTCCTCTCCATCCTTGGGCTCGTAGGGCGCGATCCGCCCGTTGTAGCTCTCCCCGCGGGACTGCTGACCCTTGACCCAGGGCTCGGAGACCTGCACCGAGATCGCGTCGTCCTTCTTCCAGGCCGCCAGATCCCAGGCCTCGCCGCCGATGTTCCCGCCGCCGCGATGATCGGGGTGCCGATCCGTCTTCTTGTAGTCGTTGGAAAAGAGCGTCCCGCTGTTGGTCTTGTGTTGGTAAGCGCCCATGATCACTTCCTTTTTGGTTGAAGGTTGTCCACGCACACTGAACCTAACATCATCTGAACGGGCGTGCAAGTACTTTTTGCAGCAAAGGCCCCTCCTCGACCCTCGCAAGACCACCTCCCAGGAGGTTTGACAGAGGACAGGCGGGGTTGTAGACGCTGAAGACGCCCCTGCTCCCCGGTCGCCCTGCGCGACCTCAACCTCCCAAGACAACGCCGCACGAGGATCGCGTATGACCTGGGACTTCAAAGGCAAGAACGTCGTCGCTGTGGGGCGGCTCAAGCTGCTCTCCAAGGACGACTTCAAGCTGGCCCTTCGGGAAATGGGCGGGATCTGCCGCAACACCATCCGCTCGACAACGCACTTCGTCATCGCCTCCGGGAACCACGCGAAGCTCGACAAGACCCGCAGGTACCCCTTGTGCGTCATCTTGTCGGAGGAGGCCTTCGTCGCGCAATTCGAGGCCCACAAGGCCAGCCGGGAGATCGCGCGCGAGGACACGAGGGCCGATGAGGCGCTGGCAGAGTTCCGCGCGCTGCTCTACGACACGCCCAGCCGACAGGTCTGGTGCCAGATCATGGCGCTCCTGGACGCCTGCGGGAGCGAGCTGCTGGAGCTGGCGGTCGATTATGTGGAGGAGCGCCTGGACGCCTGGCCCGATCTCGGCGTAGGCCTCTTTGCGCCGCTGCCCGAGTTCGCCTCGATGTTCGACGCCTCGCCCAACCGCTTCGAGCTTCGCACCGTCAAGGCAGGAGACTCCTGGCGCAACGCCATCGCACAAGGAGAGGTGTCTCCGAAGTTCCGGCTGGCGCGCGCGCTCAACCTCAATTACGGCACGCTCCAAGGAACCGCGATTACGCGCCTGATCCAGAACCCCAGCCTCCAGGGCCTGCGCGCGCTGCACTTCTCCCATGGCAGCATGCCGGCCATCGCCAGCTTCAAGGCGCTGGCCGAGTCCCTGCCGGCCCTCCATACGCTCTCGCTGCACCGCCTGACGCTCAAGCACGCCCAGGCGCTGTGCGCGCCCGGCGCCCTCGGCACGCTGCGCTACCTCAACATGGGGCAACCCAAGGAGACCGATGAGGCCGCGCGCCCCGCCTACGACAAGCTCTTCGAGGCCGACTGGTGGCCCCACGTCGAAGGGCTCAGCGTCAGGATGGGCGTGGGCTACGCCCCCAACGTGCGCTCCTCCTCCTTCATCCTCGCCATGGCCGCCCGAGCGGATCGGCTCAAGAACCTCAAGCACCTCATCCTGAACGACAACAACGACCTCGCCCCGCTCTTCGAAGCCGGCCTCTTCGATCATGTCGAGCGCCTGTCCCTGGGCGACTGCCCCGCCGAGTCCATCACCCACACCCTCGACCTCCTCGACGACCTGCCCGATCACGCCGTCCACACCCTCGATCTGAGCCGCATCCCCTCGCTGGGCTACCGCTACGCCAGCATCAACGGGCCGCTGCTGCGCGCCGCCGTCGGGCGACTCCTCACCCTCAACCGCCCCGAGCGCCTACAGCGCGTCCTCATCCCCCTCAAGTGGCTCCCCCCCGACCTCCTCGACCCCCTCACCGCCCTGTCCCGCGAGGCCCGCTTCGAACTCATCGACGACGACTGGTTCCCTCTCTTGAGACCGGACAACATCCGCTGATCTCCAACACACGGCGCCGCGATGGCGCCAAGGAAGAGCACAATGAGCACGGCACTCTGGTGTCTCCTGGGCTTCGCGGCCTGGACATGGTCCCTCGTGGTCTTTGGCATCGGCACGATCAGGGTCTTCAAGGTCCTCAAGGGCCAGGAGAAGCCCAACGCCTTCCCCTCCGACAAGCCCCACGGCAGCGAAGCCTACCGCCGCCTGTTGCGCGCCCACGCCAACTGCGTCGAGAACCTCCCCGTCTTCGGCGCCGTCGTCATCATCGGCGCCCTCACCAACCTCCAGAGCGACCTCTTCCACACCCTCGCCATCGTCACCCTCGCCGCCCGGATCGGCCAGTCCATCGCCCACCTCTCCTCGGGCCGATCCCTCATCGTCAACGTCCGCTTCACCTTCTTCCTCGTCCAGATCGCCGCCGTCTCCTGGATGGGCCTCCTCGTCGCCACGAACGCCGCACCTTGATCGCCGCCGAGCAATGCCCGATGCTCAACCCACCCGCAGGCCAGGGACAGCTTCTCCAGGCTTGTAAAGATCTTGTAAAGCGCCATGTTGCGGCGCAACATCGAAGGGGTCCGCTCATGAAGAGAGGGTTGTTGTCGGGGTTGACGGTCGCGGCGTCCTTGACGGCGGTGGTGCTGTGCGCGCCGGCTCAAGAGGCCACCGCGGGGACCTTGCTGGGGCTCGATCTGGGGTTGGCGGTCGACACGGGCGATCTGCCGGTGGACCCGGGGGGCCCTGGTCCTGCGGTGGCGGTGCGCTTCGGCTACGAGCTGCCCATTCCGGTGGTCCGGATCGTCCCGGAGGCGCAGCTCGGCTACGCGAGCTTCTCGGCGGACGACAAGAACGGCAACCCCACCCAGCAGATCCTGACCGGTCGAGCCGGCTTGAGGCTCGGGATCGGCGGCGTGATCGGCCCTGCGCTCTTCGCACACGTGGGCTTCGGGGACATCTCGGGGGAGGGATCGGACTTCGTCATCGAGAAGTCGGGGCTCTCCTACGACGTGGGGCTCTCGGTGGACTTCACCCTCCTGCCGCTGCTCAACCTCGGGATCCACGGGGCCTGGAACGCGCTGGAGGAGGATGACCCGAAGGCGACCTTTCAGTGGCTTGACTTCGGCATCCACGCCGAGCTGAACTTCTAGGGGTTCAGGGCGCGCCCGCAAAGGCGGACCGAGGCAGGCCAGGCCCAGGGCTCACCTGCCGATGGGAGGCTTTGCAGACGCGACCAGGGCTCACTTCGACCGCGGCGCCTCGGCGCGCCGCCATGCAGGTGACCGCCATGAGAAGCCATTGGGACATGAAAGACCGAGTTGTGGGAGGGCCAAAGGGGTCAGATGTGGATTGGACGAGGAAGGACTGGGGCATCGCCCCGTCCGACCGAGTCCGAGCCGCAGATGGCCTCTTTGGACCCCTACAACGACGGTCTGGAGTTTCCCAATGGCTTCTGAACGCCTCCTTGAGCTCGCCGCGTCGGCTCAACGAGCCGCTGACCTCGCTGATCGTGTTGATCTTGCTCGCCTCTCTGGTCGTACCGCTCTCGGGCTGCTCGGTGCAGACCCCGAGCGCGCGGGTGCGCTCGGCGAGCCTGACCTCGCTGTCGCTGTCCAACATGAAGGTCAAGCTGGGGATGAACCTGAGAAACCCGAACACCTTCGCCCTGCCGATCTCCCAGATCGACTGGGATCTGAAGGTCTTCGAGCGGCCGCTGGCCGATGGGATCGTCCAGCTCGACCGGGAGGTCCCGGCGCAAGGGTCGTCGCGCTTCGACGTGCCGCTGACGATCTCGCTCAAGCGGGCCTCGGCCAACGTCTCCGACCTGTTCTCGGGTCGGCGCATCCCCTTCAAGATCAACGGCGTGGTAGCGCTGGACTCGCCCATGGGGGAGGTCACGACGCGCTTCGTCAAGACGGGGCGGTGGGACAACCCGCTGTCCGCGCTCCGGGTGCCGATGGACGAGGCGGAGGTCGACATCGACGAGCTTCAGCTGCCTTGCATCCCGTTGAAATGACAAACAATTTTTATACTTTGGGGGGCGGCCTGATGAGGGTGGAGATGAGGTGGGCCTGGGTGCTGGGGTTGATCGGGCTGGTCGGGTGCGGCGGCGAGCCGGCTCCTGAGCCTGCGGGTGAGGTGGCGCCGACCCTGGCGGACATCCAGGGTCAGCTCTTGACGCCCTCGTGCAGTTTTTCGTCCTGTCACGGCGGCGCCAACCCCAAGCGCGGGCTGGACTTGTCCAACGCGGACGCCTCGATGGCGGGGCTGGTGGGGATCGCGGGCGAGGTCCCGGGCAGCGTCCGGGTGATCCCGGGCGATCCAGACGGCAGCTTGCTGGTGCAGGTGCTTGAGGGGCAGGTGGGGGACGTGCGGCAGATGCCGCCGAGCTTCCCGGTCAGCGTCGACGTGATGACCAGCGTGCGGGAGTGGATCCTGGCCGGGGCGCCGCGCGGCCAGGGGCAGGGGGCGCTGCCTCAGGCCGAGGGCGACGACCTCTTCCCGGAGGGCGCCCCGAGGCCCGAGGATCTGCCGCCGCCGGCCGAGGGCGAGGGCTTCCAGATGGGGATCGACACGATCGCGCCGGCGGGCAAGGAGATCTGGAAGTGCATGGTGGCGGACCTGCCGGGCGAGAGCGCCTTCGTGTCGGTCAACAGGGTCGAGTCGCTCCAGACCCTCGGCGTCCACCATATGGATGTGATGGCGCTGGGCCTGCTCGGCTTGCCGATAGAGCCGGGGATGTACGACTGCGACGACCTCTACAGCGCCCACCAGGAGATGATGGAGGATGGGATCTTCCTCTTCGCCACCCAGAACGAGCGCGAGACGCTCCAGCTGCCCGAGGGCGTGGCGGCCTTCTTGCCGGGCAACATGCGGGTCATGGTCGAGATCCACTACGTCAACCCGACGCCGAAGGACGTCGCGGTCTGGTCGCGGATCAACGCTCTGACGATGCCCAACGATCAGGTCCAGGAGCGGATCTGGGGCAGCGCCGTGCGGGACGTGGACATCAACCTGACGGCCGGCGTGCGGGATCATTACGAGTGGACGCGGTGCGTGATGACCCACGACATCGACGTGATCCTGCTCTCGTCGCACACCCACCAGCTGGCCGCCCGCGTCGACATCTTCGCCTTCGACGGCGTCCAGCGCGGCGAGCTGCTCTACGTCAACGAGGACTGGCACTCCCCCCAGCTCCAGATGTACGAGGTGCCCATGCACATCCCGGCCGGCCAGGGCTTCGAATTCCGGTGCCTCTACAACAACCCCACCGAGAAGGACGTCCACTGGGGCTTCGCCGCCGACGACGAGATGTGCCAGATCGCCTTCGTCCACACGCCCTTCCTGCCCAACGCCTCCTGCACCCAGGTCGAAAGCGGCGCCGGCCCCTCGGACGACTGATCCTGGGGCGGATCAGCGCGTCGAAGTGGGCCTGTGGATTGGGGTTTTCACGCCCCTGGTGTCGACCTGGGTCGTGCGCAGGCCTGCGCCCAACGGGCGCAGCCCCCCGGGCATCCAAGCCCCACCCGACGAGCCCGTCCCCCCTTGTGGGGGGCGGTGCGAGGAGCGTGGGGCGATCGTCGAGTGCGGCAGGACTTCAGGCTTCACTGAGCAAACCTGTCGGCCCCACGCCGCCCCTCCCCGCTCTCTGGACACGGGCTTCAAGCTCCCTGAAGATGGCGCCTCCTGTGCGATCGAGACTGGGAGCCCAACCCCATGAGCGCCTCAACCCCCTCCACCGCCCGCCTCGTCCTCGGCGGACTCAAGAGCCTGCTGCCCGCCCTGCCCTCGACGCTGGGCACCGGCGGCTCCAACAACGCCCGCTACTGCCACGCCGTCTGGCTCCGACACGTCCGGCGCGCCGCCGACGCTGGCGCCCAGCTGGCCCGAGGCCACGTCGTCGAGATCGGCCCCGGCGACTCCCTCGGCGTCTCCATCGCCGCCCTGTTGACCGGCGCCTCCCGCGTCACCGCCCTCGACGCGATCCCCCACGCCGCGTCCGAACTCAACCTCACCGTCGCCCGACACCTCCTCGACCTCATCCAGAACCGCGAGCCCATCCCCGACCAGAGCGAGTTCCCACACCTCAAGCCCTTCGTCGCCGACCTCCGCTTCCCCACCCACGCCCTGCCCCACCTCCCCGACGTCGAAGCGCTGGCCTCGATCCTCGAAGCCACCCTCCCCACCCTGCGCGCGCTGCCCGGCGACCTTGGCGCCGCGTCCCCCTTGCGCTACCTCTGCCCCTGGCGCCCGGACTCCATCGCCGCCTCCTCCGCCGACGCCATCATCTCTCAAGCCACCATGGAGTACTTCGACGACCTCACCGCCGCCTACGCCACCCTGGCCTCCTGGCTCACGCCCGGCGGCGTCATGTCCCACCAGATCGACCTCTCAAGCCACCACCTCACCCCCACCTGGGACGGACACTGGTCCATCTCCAGACCCCTCTGGGCCCTCATCAAGGGCAAACGCCCCTTCTTCCCCAACCGCGCCCCCCTCTCCGACCACCTGCGCGCCATCAAACGCGCCAACCTCGACCTCGTCGCCCTCACCCGCTACGAAGCGCCACCGACTCGCCCCAGATCCAGGCTCGCCCCCCCCTTCTGCCGCCTCAGCCTCGACGATCGCATGACACGAGGCGCATGGATCCTCGCCCAAAAGCCACGCTGAACTCAGGCCAGAAAGAAACGCAAGCAGTTGTACTTCAAAGGGAAAACCAACGCGCGATCCAGCGCCCGTCCACGCCGATCATGACCCTGTCCTCGTCCCCCTCCAGGGTCACCGACCAGCGCCCCTGACCGAGCGGCGAGGCCAGGGCGCGGCGCCGGGGACCCTCGGACGCGCGGCGGATCGCCACCGAGACCTCGGCGCCCGACGCCCAGGGCGCCTCCAGCGCGATGATCGCGGCGCCCCCCTCGCGCTCGACCTGGACCCAGTCCGGCTCCTCGATCACGACCGGCCCGGCCTGCCCTTCGCAGTCAAAGGCGACCTGCGCCCCCGAGGGGAAGCGCAACACCCCCCGCCCCGCCGTGGTCATGATGAAGGGCGAGCCGCCGAAGCGCATATGACCCTGAACATCGCGCCGCCGCCAGCGCCCAGGCTCCAGCGCCGACGCCACCGCGAAGCCATGCCCGTACGCCGGCACCACCCGAGGGCGCGGCGCCAGCGCGCAGCGATCGGCGGCGTTGTCCCGACCCGGCTGCTCGGAGTAGACCTTGATGTGGCCCTCCAGGCTGGCGATGAGGATCTCCAGCAGGCCGTCCCGGTCCAGATCGGCCTTGACCGCCCCGCGGCTGGAGAAGGGCCGCTCGGGGTTGAGGGAGTCCCGCACGTCCGGCGGCCCAAATCCGGACTGCTCGCCGCGCTCGACAAAGTCGCCCTCGGCGCGCTGGAGCAGGAGCGCGTCCCGGTGGCGCCCGTAGGTCGTCGGATCGTCCTTCGCCGCCGATCCTTGTGAGACAAAGATATCATCGAGCCCATTGCGGTCGAAGTCGTCCACCAGCGCGCTCCAGGCGAAGAGCGGCATCTCCAGCTCGGCGGCCAGCCCGATCCCAAGCTCCGCCGCCCGATCCCGAGCGGCGCGGCCCTCCCAGGCCAGCGCGCGGTTGGCGCCCCAGTCGGTGATGTAGAGCAGCTCGCCCTGGCCCCCGATCTCGACATTGCCGACCCCCATGAAGGAGCCCCAGGCCCGCGACCCTTCGGCGAAGCGGTGCGCTTCGAAGGCGCACTCTCTGGCCGGATCGCAGCGAAAGAGCAGCCCGCCGGTGGTCAGGCTGTTGGTCTGGCCGCCGTTGACCACGAAGGTGTCGTTGGCCACCACCAGATCGAGCTGTCCGTCTTGATCGACGTCGATCACGCCGAGCGCCAGCGTCACGCCGTCGTCGTCGAGGGGCTCGTACTCGGGGCCTGAGAAGACCTCGAAGCCGCCGTCCTCGCGTTGGCGGAAGGCCACGTTGCGCTGCTCGATCCGGCGAGGCTGCTTGTGCGACTGACAGCCCACGAGGAGGTCGACGCGGCCGTCCAGGTCGAGGTCCGTCGGGGCGTAGCTGCCCGCCATGCAGTAATGCCTCAGATCGGTCGTCGGGATGAGCGCCGCCAGATCGATCATCTCGGGCTGGGGGTGGAAGCGGATCAGCCGGATCACCCCTTGCCCGAGCAGCAGCAGCTCATCGCGGCCGTCGCCCTCCAGATCCACGCCGCCGGCCATCACGGCCTTGCCCATCCAGAACCCGCAGAGCGCCTCCACCGGCTCGAAGCGCAGCGACCCGGGCGTCGACACGTTGCGATAGACGCAGGGCGGCGAGTCCGTCTCTGGCTCCCAGGCCCCCAGGAACACGTCGAGGTCCAGATCCCCGTCCAGATCAAAGAGCCCGCCGCCGACCCCGTAGGTTCGCCCCTCAAAGGTCCTATGATCTCGCAACCATTCAGGAAATTGGCGTTCAAAGAGCACGTCGCCGAGCTCCTCGTGGCGCTCGACGCAGAGGCCGCGGCGGCACCACTGGCTGCTGGCGCAGTCGGCGTGGGTCGCGCACACGCTGTCGTGGCAGACCCCCAGCGAGGTGCAGCGCCAGCGGTGGCCGCAGTCCTCGTCGGAGTCGCAGGCGGCGGCGCCCACCTCGGCGCAGGCGCCGGCCCGGCATTGGTGGCCGCCGCCGCACTCGGCGTCGTCGGCGCACTCGACCGCGCGGCAGGCGCCGCCCTGGCAGGTCTGCCCGACGGCGCAGTCGGCGGGATCTCGACACCCTTCGACGCAGGACGAGCCCTCGCAGATCTGCCCGGCGGCGCAGGCGCCGTCAAAGCGGCAGCCTGGGAGGCAGCGCGCCTCCTGGCAGATCTGTCCTGGGGCGCACTCGGCGTCGTCGGCGCACTCGCCCTCGACGACCTCGGGGGCGCAGGCGTCGCAGCCGGCTTCTTCGGCGGGATCATCGTCGGCGCCAGCGTCGGAGGCTGGCTCGGGCTGGGGGGCCTGGCGAAGAGGCGAGGTGCAGGCCAGCGAGGCGAAGATGAGGCCGAGGGCGCTCAGGGCTCGCTTGAGGTTTTCACAGGAGAGGTGGGTGCCCACGCCGATGCCCTTTGATGACGGTCACGGCGGGCATTGTTGAGCAATCGGGGGGCAGAAGCAACCGCAGTCGCGCCTGCGGTCTCACCGAGCGCGGCGACGCTGGGCGATCAGGAGCGCGGCGCCGAAGAGCAGCAGCAGGAGCGCGCCGCCGGAGGCCGGGCGAGCCGGCGATGCGGCCTGACAGAGCGCGCTGCCCATGATCTGGACGGCTACGGCGGGGCTGGAGTCCTCGCAGCGGTCGCCGATGCCGTCGCCGTCGGAGTCGGCTTGATCCTGGTTGGCGACGTCGGGGCAGTTGTCGTCGATGTCAAGGACGCCGTCGGAGTCCAGATCGTCCCCTTCCTGGCAGGCGTCGCCGATGCCGTCCTCGTCGGCGTCGGCCTGATCCGGATTGAAGGCCAGCGGGCAGTTGTCGTCCTCGTCCTCGACGCCGTCCCCGTCTCTGTCCCTGTTGTCCTCGACGTCATCGGCGGGATCGTTGGGGTCGCCTTCGCCCTCGTCGATGCGGCCGTTGAGGTTGGCGTCCTCGACGCCGTCAGGGACGGAGCCGCCGTCGGTGTCGGCGTCGAGGGGATCGGTGGTGGTGCCGGGGTCCGCGTCAGGGGTGAAGTTGCCCGCGCCCGGATCTGTATCCTCGTCGGGCTCTGTCAGGCCAAGCTCAGTGCCGTCGAGGAGGCCGTCGTTGTCCGAGTCGGGGTCCAGCGCGTTGATCAGCCCGTCGCCGTCGTTGTCGACGTCCCAGGAGGGCTCGTCGCCGTCCTTGACCCCGTCGTCGTCCGAGTCCGCGTCCCTCGGATCCGTCCCGGCCTCGTCCTCTTCGACGTCGGTCAGCCCGTCCCCGTCGCTGTCGCCGGGAGCGACGTCGTCGGCGGGGTCGTTGGGGTCGCCTTCGCCCTCGTCGATGCGGCCGTCCTGGTTGGCGTCCTCGGCGCCGTCGGGGACGGAGCCGCCGTCGGTGTCGGGGTCAAGGGGATCGGTGGTGGTGTCGGGGTCCGCGTCAGGGGTGAAGTTGCCGGCGTCCAGATCCGTGTCGGGATCGAGGTCGTCGAGCGTCAGGCCAAGCTCAGTGCCGTCGAGGATGCCGTCGTTGTCGGAGTCGGGGTCCAGCGCGTTGATCAGCCCGTCGC
>SYOX01000137.1 GCA_005804885.1 Pseudomonadota bacterium | reverse complement strand
GGCACCGGCAAGGAGCTGCTGGCCCAGGGCCTCCACGCCCTCTCGCCGCGCGCCCAGAAGCCCTTCGTCGCCCTGAACTGCGCCGCCATCCCCGAGTCTCTGGCCGAGGCCGAGCTCTTCGGCGCACAGGCCGGCGCCTACACCGGCTCCACCCAGCACCGGGCGGGCTACTTCGAACAGGCCAGCGGCGGCACCATCTTCCTCGACGAGATCGGCGACCTGCCCCTGAGCTCCCAGGCCAGGCTGCTGCGCGTCCTGGAGGAGGGCTTCATCCGGCGCGTCGGCGACAACCGCGACCGCCCCGTCGACGTGCGCGTCATCGCCGCCACCCACTGGGATCTGGACAAGCTCGTCGAGCAGGGCCGCTTCAGGCAGGACCTGCTCTACCGCCTCAACACCATCAAGCTCAAGCTGCCCGCGCTCCGCGAGCGGCGCGAGGACATCCCCCTGCTCGTCCACTTCTTCTTCAACCTCTTCCTCATACGCCACAAGCTCTCGATGGCGCCCCCCTCCCCCGAGGCCCTCAAGGCCCTCCAGGCGCTGCCCTGGCCCGGCAACGTCCGCCAGCTGCGCACCGCCATCCAGCAGGCCATGCTCTTTGGCGACGCCAACGGCCTGAGCCTCGACGCCATCCGCACCGCCGCCGGCGAGGTCAAGGATCAGGAGCAGGACCTCGACCCGATCCCCGACGCCTTCGCCCCCGCGGGCTACCCCGCGAGCCCGCCCTGGCCCGCCGCCGCCTCCCAGCCCCCGCCCCAGGGGTGGCCCCACGCGCCCGCGTCCCCCTGGGCGCAGCCTCAGTACTGGCCCCCGACCTGGCCGCCGCCCTGGGCCGGGTGGCCACCCCACCAGGCCCCTCCCTACGCCCAGGCGGCGGCCCCCCAGGGCCACCCCGGCTGGCCCGCGCCCACCTGGGCGCCCCACGCACAGCCCCCGTGGCCCTGGCCGCCCGGTTGGTCGACGCCCCAACCCCCGGCGCAGGCCCCGGCCGCGCCCCAGAGCTGGCCACCCCCTCACCCACAAGGGCCAACCCCACAGCACACAGCCCCTCAAGGTCACCCCGGCTGGCCCGCGCCCGCCAACCCGCGCGAGGCCGCCGCAGACGCCTCGCGCGCGACAACCTCCGGCGACGACGCCTCGGCCCCGCGCGCGACCCCGCTGCCCATCGATTACGCCGCCGCCAAGGCCAGGCACGGCTATGAGGTCGCCCTCCAGGCCCTCCAGACCACCGCGGGCAACAAGACCGCCGCCGCACAGCTCATGGGGATCACCCGCCAGACCCTCTACAAGATCCTGAGCCGAGGTCTGTCATGAGCGCGCTTCGACAGTTCCTCTACATCAGCCCCTACTTCCCCCCCCAATCCCGCGTCGGCGCCCTGCGCCCGCTCAAGTTCGCGCGCCACCTGCCCGCCTGGGGGTGGTCCCCCGTCGTCCTGTGCGACCTGTGGCCCTCGGCCGACGTCAACCCCGAGCTCAACGCCGCCATCCCCGATTCCACTGTGATCATCCGTGATTACAGCGCGCGCGCCCGCCGCGCCGAGGCCGCCCTGACCACCCCACCCCGGCCAGCCGACGCCGCACAGGCGCGGCCGCGCCGACGCGGCAAGCTCGCCGCGTGGGCCAGCGGCGCCCTCACCCTGCCGCGCTGGCTCGACAACCCCGAGCTGATCCCGCTGGGCGAGCACAGCGTCCACATGCCCCACGCCCTCAAGGCTGCCCGGCGGGCGCTTAGCGCGCAACCCCGCTGCGAGGCCATCGTCGTCAACGCCGATCCCTACGCCGCCCTCCTCGTCGGCGCGAAGCTCGCCCGCGAGACCGGCCTGCCGCTCATCCAGGACCTGCGCGACCCCTGGGCCGTCTGCGAGCTCCGACGCCCTCGCCGCCCCACCCCCATCCTCCAGATCGTCGACCGCCTGGAGCGCGCCGCCTTCGACCCCGCCGCGCGGATCATCCTCAACACCGAGACGACCCTGCGCGACACCCTGGCCCACTACCCCGACATGCCCCCGAGCCGCTTCGCCTGCATCCGCAACCACGGCGACGCCGGCCTGATCGGCGCCGGACACCACCCCGGCTTCGACCGCTTCACCCTCCTCTTCCTGGGCAACTTCCGCCGCTTCGTCGAGGGCGACATCCTCCTGGACCTCCTGGCCGCCCTCCAGCGCCGCGGCCTCGACCACCGCGACCTCCAGCTCGTCATCACCGGCGCCTTCCCCCAGGAGACCCGCGCCCTGGCGCGCCTCAAGGGCGTCGAGGCGATGCTCTCGGACCACCCCTTCGTCCCCTACAGCGAGATCGGCGCCGTCATGTCCGCCGCCGACCTCCTCGTCGCCCTGAGCAACCGCACCACCCAGCGCATCCCCGCCAAGTTCTACGACTACGCCCTGACCGGCCGACCCATCCTCGCCCTGGCCGACAACCCCGAGTTCGGCGACCTCGTCTCCCAGAGCGGCGGCGCCATCTTCGGCCTCGACGAACCCGAGGCCGCCGCCGCCCACGTCCACGCCCTCATCACCAGGGGACGCGCCCAGATCATCGAACGCCGCCCCCTCGGCCTCTCCAGCGAAGAGGCCAGCGGCGCCCTGGCCGCCATCCTCGACGAGGTCACCCGGCGCCGCTGACCCCCCTCGCCCGGGCTCGCGCCCGGGGCTACAGATCCAGGCACGCCCCTTCGGGGCTCTCGACGGGGCGTCAACCTCCAGGGATGGTGTCACCCAGGACAAGCGGCCCTCGATGTTGAGGCCATCGAGCCGAGCGACACGATCCTGCGGGCTTCTCCAGAGCCCGTCGTCAGCCTCGAAGAGGCGTCCCTTGCCTGTAGCCCCGGGCGCGAGCCTGGGGCGGCTTCGGGGCTCTCGACGGGGCGTCAACCTCCAGGCATCGTGTCACCCAGGACAAGCGGCGCTTGATGTTGAGGCCATCGAGCCGAGCGATACGATGCTGCGGGCTGGCCCAGAGCCTGTCGTCAGCCCCGCAGGGGCGAGACGCCGTCGGCACGATCACCGCCCCAGGCGCGAGCCTGGGGTGGCTATCGCGCCGACCGAGAGGGGGCGCCCGGCGCGCAAGATCAGGTGCTCAGCGCGCCCCATCCCCGGCGATTCTTGACGATGACGTGGCGGGTGAGCTTGTAGCGCAGGCGGTTGAGGTGGAAGGTCCACTTGCGGTCGTTCTTCATCGTCGGGTGCCACTGGTGGAGCATGCTCGCATGGTCGTCGTCCATCCAGTGGAGCTTCAGGCCGTAGCGCGCCGCCCGCGAGGTCATGTCGACGTCCTCGGCCCCCCAGTAGATGAACTTCTCGTCGTAGCCGCGGGTGTATTCGAAGAAGGCGCGGCGCGCGGCCTGACAGGCGCCCGTGCCGCTGGTGTCGCGGATCTCGGAGCGGGCGCGCAGCGTCGGGAAGTCCTCGACGGACCAGAGCTGCTCGGGGACGGACTCGGGCAGATCGCGGCAGCGCGACAGCACCATGACCCGGCCCTCGAAGACGCGGTGGGCGTCGAGGATGCAGGGCAGGAAGGTGGGCTGGAAGATCATGTCGGCGTCGGTGCAGAAGGCCAGCGCGCTCGACGCGGCCTGGATGCCGATGTTGAGGACCTTCGAGCGGTTCCAGACCTCGTCCGTCCGGGTCCGCACGACCCGCGCGCCGTAGGCGTCGGCCAGCGCCTCGACGCTGGCCAGGTGCCCCGGATCGCTGCCGAAGTCGCTCAGGACGATCTCGACCTCTTCAGGATCGAGCGCCTGCCAGCGCAGCGAGCGCAGGCAGTTCTCAAGGCGCACGCCGCTGCGGTTTCGCAGGGGGATGATCGCCGTGATCCGGGCTTCGGGCATCTGGGGCTCCTCATCGGCTCGATCGCGTCCACGTCGCCTGTCCGGGCTCGGCGCGCGGCGGGCGCGCTCGCCCCGAGCCCGGAGCGGATGGCATGATAGTCGGCAGCGAGCGGCGGCGGCAAGGGCTTCCTAGCGCCCCACGCTCGACGAGCGCCCCCTCACTCCACCCCCTGTCCCCCGTGAGCCACTGGCTTCCGAAGGGCACTGCTCTCGCTGCGCAAGGGAGGCAGTGCCGGGGGTCACTGACCCCTCGGGGGAACGCTCGTATGACGGGCAAGGTGGATCGAGTCCCGCCCCGACGACCTCGCGATTGTCCCCGACGGGGTCTCGCCCCAGACGTCCAGTGATCCCGGCGATGGCTCCTGCGGCCCGCCCACTGCATTTCGACTGGACAACAGGTCGCCTGTCGGCTCGATCCATCTCAAGGGTGTCAACGACGAAGGCCAGCGCAGGGCCAATGGCGCGCGGCGACCTGTCGGTGATGCCCTCGGAGGCGTCGACGCCTCGACAGGCATCAACAGTGAAGCTCCCGGAGGCGCCGATGGCTCAAAGGGCATCACCGTCGAGTCCTTCGGAGGCGTCGGTGCCTCGGCGGGGATCAACGGCGATGCCTTTGGAGGCGTCGATGCCTCCATGAGCATCAGCGTTGATCCCCGCCGAGGCATGGATGCCTCCGAGGGCATCAACGCTGATGCCCTCTGGAAGGATGGGAACAGAAAGGGGCCATTTTGCAGCGCCGCCCAGAAGGATCGACCCCTCTGAGGCGATCCTCATCGATGATATCAGGAGGATCGACCCCTCAAGGCGACCTCCTGTCGATGGCACGAGGAGAATCGACCTCAAAAAGGGCGTCACCGTTGATGCCCTCGGAGGGATTGGTCCCTCAAATCGACCTGTCGGTGATCCTTGGGGAGCCATCGACGCCTTTTGGCCTCTTGATGTCGTCGGATCTGGAAGGATCGACCCCAGGGGGCTTCTGGATCGGAGCGCTTGAAGCGGCCCGACGGCCCGACGGCCCGACCTCCGGGTTGCCGGGGGCGAGCGCATGAGGCAGGATCGAGGCGTCAAGAATGGGGCCGCGCCGCGTCTTGGCTGGTGGCGCCTGGGGACGACCGCTCAACCTGGTGGCGCCGATCGCCGATGGATCACGCGATGGACCCTGGCTCGGAGGAGCCCGATGGCTCGAACCCACACCTGCTACCAGCACGCCGAGCGCCCCGTCGTGGCCTACTGCGACCAATGCGCGCGGCCGTGCTGTCGGGACTGCTCCCTGGAGCTCTTCCAGCAGTACTTCTGCGAGCGCTGCAAGCGCCGCGTGGCCGACGAGCTGCGCCGGGACGCGGTGCAGCCAGACGCCGTCCGCGCGGTGATCATCGGCGCCATCGGCGTGGTGGCCTTCGGCTTCGTGCTCGGACCCTATGCCATCTGGCGGGCCAGGATGGCCTCCCGGATGCTTGAGCGGACCCCGTGGATGCGCGGCCACTGGCACGTCCGGGCGGCCTACGCCCTGGCCGGGCTGGCGACCCTCATGGGGATCTTGACCTTGTTGGGGCGCGCTCTGGCGCCCCCCATCGCGGGCTGAGGCGATCATGGCCAGGAAGCGACGTCGCGGCAGGCAACCCGAAGATCACGAAGAGGCAGACGCCTTCGAGGCCCTGATGGCCGGGGCGCCCTCGCCGGACCCCATGGACGCCGGGGCTCCGTCCCCGGGCGAGTCCGCCGATGTCGATGATCTTGTTGAGGATCTCGACGATGATTTCGAAGCGAGGCCCTGGGGAGAGGTCGACCCGGGCCTGGACCGCTCGTGCTTGAGCCACCCGAGCCACGATCTGGAGCAGCGCTGCGACGTCTGCGACATGTCGATGTGCGCGATGTGCGCGGTGCCCTGGCACGAGGAGCTGCTGTGCGCCGATTGCGTCGAGCTTCGGGTGCGGCAGCAGCGCCGGCAGAGCTCGGGCTGGCGAGGATGGGGGGCGATGGTGGCGGGGCTGGTGGCGGTGGGGGCGCTGCTGGCGCCCTTCACCGTGGCCTCGACCGCGGAGGCCGCTGCGGCGCTGCCGGGCGGGCGAGTCTTCTTCGCGGTCGTGGGGCTGGGCGCGGCCGTCTGCGGGGTCGCGCTGGGGGCTTCGGCGCAGGACTTCCAGGGCATGTCCAGGCGGGCGGGCGTGGCCGGGGCGGCCATGTCGCTGCTGGTGCTCTCCGTCGATCTGATCATGAAGGTCCTGACGCTGGCGATGTCGCCTCCCTGAGCGCCCTGGCCGCGGGCGGAGCCCATCCGGGCGGAGCCCATCCAAGCGGAGCTCATTCACGCGGAACCCATTCAGGCGGAACCCATTCAGGCGGAACCCATTCACGCGGAACCCATTCAGGCGAGGCTCATCCGGGCGGAGCCCATCTGGACAGGGCGGCGCCCTCGCGCTGGCCTCCTTCCCAGATGGGCGAGCGCGGGTGGGCTCTGGCGCGCTGGGCGTCTACTGGATCGTGGCGGCGAGGTTGTAGGTCAGCGGCAGGGTCTGGCCGGGGCGCGCGTGGGCGCGCAGCTCCAGGTAGCGGCCGGCGAGCTGATCGGGGATGGTGATCCGCAGGGTCGAGCGCCCGGGCGCCGAGGGGGTCGCGACGGCCAGGGGTCGGCGGGCGCCGAAGAGGAAGAGGCCAAGCGACGGGCTCTGGCCCTGCTCGACGGTCATGTCGACGGTCAGGGTCTGCCCGGCGGCCAGCCCGCCGCCGTTCGGGCCGTCGAGCAGGAGCAGGTCGACGTCGTCCTCGCGGTCGATGATCGCGTCGACGGAGGCGCCGCTCCAGCGGCAGATGGACTCCCGAGCGTCGGGCTGGTCGGAACCTGAGGTGCAGAACATGCGGGGGCGCCCTGCGTCGAGCGGATCGGGGGTCTGCGGGTTGATGTGGAGCGTGGCGCTGCGGAAGATCGGCAGGCAGGCCGGGTTGGCCCTCTTGCAGGCGCCGCTGCGTGCGCTCAGCCGCCAGAGGCCGGCGGCCGGGGCGCCCTCGAAGCGCGCGAAGCCGGGCATCATCTCCGGGGTCCAGCGATCGTCCGGGGGCAGGGCTTCGACGCTGGAGACCAGCGTGGCCCGATTCTTGAGGATGGGCAGGTGCTCGGCCGCCAGGGTGATCACGATCCCCGTGGTGGCCTGCGGGGTCAGGTTGAGGCTGATCTCGAGGCGCTCGACGCGGCAGTCGCCCAGCAGCCGGGCGGTGGGGAAGACCACCTCCCCGAGCAGCACGATGGGCTGGCCGGTGACGCGGGTCGGCGGGCAGGCCGGCGCCGCGTGGTCGACCAGGCGCACCCCGGCCAGGTCCAGCGGCGAGCCCAGGCGGCTCAGGCGCACCTGCGTCCCCTCGGCGTTGGTCGTGGCGAAGTCCGGCGCCCCGTCGCTGTCGAAGTCCGCGCCCCAGACCCCTCTGGCCCCCTGGCCGACCGGGAGCGTCTGGGTGCCGACGAAGCCCCCGGCGTTGTAGCCCGTGTAGACGCGCACGCCGTCGGCGCTGGTGGTGATCAGATCCGACAGGCCGTCGTTCATCAGGTCGCCGCCCCAGACCATCCCCGGTCCGCCGCCGGTCCCGAAGTGGCGCGCGGCCTTGAAGAGGCCCTCGCCCCGGCCGACGATCACGCTCATGTTGGCGCTGCCGGCGTTGGCGGTGGCCAGATCCATGAAGCCGTCCCCGTTGAGATCGCCCCCCCACAGGGACATCGGGCCGCTCCCCTCGACGGGCAGGTCCGCGCCGCGCGTGAAGGTCCCGTCGCCGCTGCCGCTCAGGACGCTGATCGAGTCCCCGCCCTCGTTGGCGGTGGCCAGATCCAGGGCGCCGTCGTTGTTCAGATCCCCGCCCCACACCGAGATCGGCCCCGACCCGACGGGGATGCTGACGTGCCCGTCGTCGAAGCGGCCCGGCCCGGTGGCCATCAGGAGGCTGATCGTGTCGCTGCCGCGCGTGGCGACGGCCAGATCCAGCAGCCCGTCGCCGTTGAAGTCCTGATCGCCGAAGATGGACGTCGGGATGAGGTCCGTCGTGAGCGACTCGACCGCCGCGAAGCCCCCGGCGCCGTCGTTGAGCAGCAGGCTCACCACGCCGCTCGTGTCCCCGATCTGCCCGGTGTTGGCGACGACCAGATCGGGGGCGCCGTTGTTGTTCAGATCACCGCCCCACACCGCCACCGGCCCCTCCCCCACCTCGAAGGTGGACGCCGGGCCGAAGTCGCCATTGCCGAGCCCCATGCGCACCGACAGCGTGCCCGCCTCCCGGTTGACCACGGCCATGTCCGGGGCGCCGTCGTTGTTCAGATCACCGCCCCAGACGGCCTCCAGGCCGCTGGCCTCGGCGGCGCGCGGCGGGCCGAAGGCGCGGGCCTCGGAGTCGAAGATGTCCACCCCGGCGCCGGTCGGCGCCATCAGCTCGGGCGCGGCGTCGTTGTTCAGATCGCCGCCCCAGACGTAGACCGGCGGCTCGGCCATGCCGACCTCCCGGGAGTCGCCGAAGCCGCCCGGGCCGTCGCCGAGCAGGAGGCTCAGGCTGGAGCCGCCGAAGTTGGCGGTGGCCAGGTCCCCAATCCCGTCGTTGTTCAGGTCGCCGCCCCACACCGCCACGGGGCCGGCCCCGATCGGGTGGCTCGTCGGCGCGCCGAAGACCCCGCCGCCCTCGTTGGCGTAGACGGCCAGCACGCCCCCGACGGTCCCGCCGTCGTGGACCACGGCCAGCTCCGGGGCGCCGTCGTTGTTCAGATCACCGCCCCACACCGCCGCCGGACCCTGCCCCGTGGACAGCTCGCCGACCTGCTCGAAGCCGCCGTCGCCGCGGCCCTGCATGATGCTGACGCCGGCCCCGACCCCGCCGCCCGTGTTGGCCACGGCCAGATCTGCGGCGCCGTCGTTGTTCAGATCCCCACCCCACACCGCCGCCGGCCCCTCCCCCACCTCGAAGGTCTGCTGGGCGGCGAAGCCGCCCAGGCCGTCGTTGAGCAGGACGCTGATCGTGCCATCGGCGCTGTTGGCGCTGACAAGATCCGGGGCGCCGCTGTTGTTCAGATCACCGCCCCACACCGCCGCCGGATCACCGCCGACGTCCAGCTTGAGCGCCGCCGACAGCGCCACGCCGCCCTCGACCCCCGCCCCCTCGTTGAAGAGCACCGCCAGGGCGCCCTCGCCGTCGAGCGCGACGGCCAGATCGGGGGCGCCGTCGCTGTTCAGGTCGCCGCCCCACACCGCCACCGGCCCCTCCCCCACCTCGAAGGACTGAAGCGCCTGAAAGCCGCCGCTGTGCGCGCCGAGCCGCACGCTGACGGTCCCCTGCGCCGTGTTGACCGTCACCAGATCCAGCACCGTGTCGTCGTTGAACAGGCCGGCCCAGGTCGCCTGGGCGTCCTGGCCCATGTCCAGGCGCGTCGCGTCGCCGCCCGCCGTGCCCCTGTCGATGGACGCCGTGACGGTCACCGGCCCCGCGTCCCCCGACCCCTGCCCGTCGACGACGAGCAGGTGCACCCCGGCCTCCAGCGCGACCGCCTCCAGCGCGGGGCCGGCGGCGCAAGCCACCTCGACCTCACCCGGCGACCAGAGCTGCAGCGCGAGCCCGTGCCCGGCCTTGACCTGGGCGCTGACCCGCTCGCCGACGTCGAGCGGGATGGCGTAGACGACCTCGGGGGCGCCGCCCCCGCCGCACGAGGCCGCGAAGGTGTCCGGCCGCCCCACCGTGTCGAGGTGCTGACGGGCCACGCCGCCGGCCACCGAGAAGGGCCGCTGGCGGTCGCCGCCTTCGCAGGCGATCCCCAGCCCGTCGCCGTCCGGGTCCTCCTGCATGGGGTTGTAGGCCCGACGGCAGTTGTCGATCCCGTTGACCAGCCCGTCGCCGTCGACGTCATCGTCGCAGGCGTCGCCGAGGTCGTCCTGATCCAGATCAAGCTGATCGGGGTCGGACACCCCAGGGCAGCCGTCCTCGTCATCGGGGACCCCGTCGCCGTCGCCGTCGCGCGGGTCAGGCGGGATCGGGACGCAGGCCGCGTCCTGGCAGCGCTGGCCCTCGGGGCACTGCGCGTCGCTCTGGCAGCCCTCGATCGGCGCGCAGGCCCCGCTGGCCTGATCGCAGCGCTCGCCAACGGAGCAGTCCAGGTCCGAGACGCAGGCGCAGGCGCCCTCGTCGGCGCAGCCGCTGTAATTGTTCGTCTGGGGCAGCGGCTCGCTCTGGGTGCAGGCCGACAGCATCAAGGCGGACATCGTCAAGGCCGACAGCGTCAACACGCGCCGCGCCAGCGGCGCCGCCAGGATGGATGAAGGTTCAGACATGGGGTTCGCGCTTCCTCTTGAGAGGTTCGATCCGACCGCGTCGCCGCGCGGCCTTGAGCATGTCGCCCCGCCCAGACACTCAGTTTCAGGCGACGGGAGGGTTGAGCCCTCCTGCCTGGAGTCTAGCGAAGCCCCCCCCCGATTGCCAGCCGGCCCGGCAGGCGGCATGCGGACCGCCGCCTGGATCAGGGCCCACGACGATCGACGAGCGCCCCACGCTCCTCGCGCCGCCCCCCACAAGGGGGGGACGGGCTCGTCGGGTGGGGCTGGAGTTTCGGTGCGGGCTGCGCCCTGGCGGTCGCAGGCCAGCGGGCGGCCCAGGTCGACACCTGGGGCGCGAGCTTGCCAGGTTGCGGGGCCTTTCATCGAGGTGCGCCGATCTTTCAGGGGCGCTTCGCAGATCCTTTTGATCGTGAGAGCGTAAGATAAGCGCTGCAGCGGGCGTTCAAGACGCGAGGATCCGGCGGCCTGCGAGGCTTTGCGGGCTGTTTCATCGTTGGAGGAGAGCTTTATGACCCACCGAACCACACCGTCGGGAGGCGCGCTGGCCGCGCTCCTGATCGCGGCCGCCGTGATGCTGGCCGCGCCCGGCGACGCCGACGCGGTCGGCATGTTGATCCCGACGGATCAGTCCTTGCCGCCGCTCGCGATCAAGAACCACCGGGTCAACATCAACATCACCGATCAGGCCGCCGTCACCCGCGTCGAGCAGGAGTTCATCAACCACACCGACCGGCAGCTCGAGGCCACCTTCATCTTCCCCGTGCCGGCTGGCGCGACGGTGTCGGACTTCGCGCTGTGGATCAACGGCGTCAAGACCAACGGCGCGGTGCTTGAGCGCGACAAGGCCCGCGAGATCTACGAGGGCATCGTGCGGCGCACGCAGGACCCCGGCCTGGTCGAGTACATGGACGGGACGCTCTTCCAGGCGCGGATCTTCCCGGTGCCGGCGCGCGGCGTGCAGAAGGTCGAGATCGCCTTCGCGCAGATCCTCGACAAGTCCGGCTCGATCCGCAGGCTGCTCTACCCGCTCAAGACGGGCCGGTCGAGCGCGCGGCTGATGGAGGACTTCACGATCGTCGCCGACATCTCCTCGCGCAGCCCCATCAAGACGGTCTACTCGCCCTCCCACAAGCTCTCCGTCAGCCGCAAGTCCGACCACCGGGTGGTGGCCTCGGTCGAGGAGATGGGCGCGGACCTGGAGCGCGACTTCCTGCTCTACATGTCGACCGACGACGACGACATCGGCATGACCGTGCTCTCCTTTGACGACGACGGCCAGGGCGGCGACGACGGCTATTATATGATGGTCTTGACGCCCTCGATCGAGGTCGACGAGGAGAAGCTGCCCGGCAAGGCCGTCACCTTCGTCGTGGACACCTCCGGCTCGATGGCCGGCGAGAAGATGGAGCAGGCCCGGCAGGCGCTCAAGTACTGCGTCAACAAGCTGCGCCCGAAGGACCGCTTCAACATCGTGCGCTTCTCCACCGACGTCGAGCTGCTCTTTGGCAACCCGGTCGAGGCCAGCGCCGACAACGTCAAGCGGGGCCTGGCCTTCGCGGACAACATGGAGGCGGCCGGCGGCACCGCCATCGACGAGGCGCTGATCGAGGCCCTCAAGGCGCGCGTCGATCCTTCGCTGGCCAACATGGTCATCTTCATGACCGACGGCCGCCCGACGGTCGGCAGCACCGACATCAACGAGATCATCACCCACACGAAGAGCGCCAACAGCAACGCCGCGCGGATCTTCACCTTCGGGGTCGGCTTCGAGGTCAACACCCTGCTGCTGGACACCATCGCCAGCGACCACAACGGCCAGTCCGACTACATCCGCCCGCAGGAGGACATCGAGGTCAAGGTCTCGGCGCTCTACAACAAGATCGCCTACCCGGTCCTGACCGACATCCAGATCGACGTCGGCGAAGCGCGCGTCTACGACGTCTACCCGCGCAAGATGCCCGACCTCTTCCGCGGCGGCCAGGTCGTCGTCCTGGGTCGAAACAGGGCCGCGCTGCCGGCCACCTTCAAGATGACCGGGCGAGTGGGCGACAAGGGCGTGACGATGACCTTCGGCGAGGAGCGCGGCGACGCCGAGGGCGAGGCCGGCAGCCCCACCCACGACTTCATCCCCAAGATCTGGGCCACCCGCAAGGTCGGCTACCTCCTGGACGAGATCCGCGCCCGCGGTGAGGTGGCCGAGCTGCGCGACGAGGTCATCCGGCTGGCCCGCAAGTACGGGCTGGTGACGCCCTACACGAGCTACCTGGCCGTCGACGACTCCGAACTGGAGCAGCAGCAGCCGCCGCCCATCAGCCGCCGCTTCGAAGACGGCGACCGCTTCGTGCCCGAGGGCGCGCCGCTCGGCGGCCGCGACCTCGGCGGCGGCGGCGGCGAGGGCGGCGGTCGGGGCAGCAGCGTCGCCAGGGACCCGGCCCCCCGCAACAGCGGCGGCCTCAGGGCGCCCGCCAAGGCGATGGAGCCCTCGGCCGACGAGGCCTTCGACGCGCCGGTGATGCGCGGCTCGGCCGACAAGACGGCCAAGAAGGCCGATCGCGAGCGGGTGCTCAAGGAGAAGGACGCCTTCGCCAGCAGCTCCGGCGAGCAGGCCGTCGAGTCGTCCATCGCGACCGAGGATCTCAAGCAGGCCGATTCCCAGGTGGACTCGGGGGCGCTGCGCTCGCGCTTCGTCTCCGGGCGCCTCTTCCTCTACAGCGACGGGGCGTGGCGTCAGGAGGGCCTCGGCGCCCCGACGGTCAAGATCAAGTACTTCTCGGAGGCCTACTTCGACCTGCTCAAGGCCCGGCCCGAGGTGCAGCGCTTCGTCTCGCTGGGTCGTCGGATCGTCCTGAAGGTCGGCGGCCAGATCGTCGAGATCGGCCCGGATGGGGAGGAGAAGCTCTCCGTGGAGAAGATCCGCAAGTGGTAGGCGGGGTTGCGGCCGGGCCTGCGTGCCCGGCCGCGCGCTGGGGCGCCGCTCAGGCGTCGAGGTAGAAGGCGACCTGATCTCCGACCAGCTCCTCGTTGATCCCCTCGGCGAGGAACTCCTTGAGGCAATCGGCCAGCACCAGCAGGAAGTCGTTGGGGCCGCTCTCGGCGATCAGCCGGGCGCGCAGGTCGTGGGCCAGCTTGCTGCCGTCCTCAAGCAAGAGCGTGTTGATCTCCTCCATGGTGATCTCGCCGTCGAAGTCGAGCACCAGGTGATCGAGCAGGTATCTGGAGAACTTCTTCATACTGGGCCTCTCCTGTGTCGTCCAGGCCCACGCCGCGCGAAGGTCGCGCCCGCCGACACCCAGCCCGCCCTCCCCGCATGGGGCCTGGCGTCTGGCTGCCGGGCGTCCAAGGCGCCTGGAGTGTGTTGAAATCCATCCCACCGCCGCGCGGCTCGCCGCCCCGCGCGATGGGTCGCGCTCCAGCCCCGGCCCGAGGGGGTCGCCCTCGTCCCGGACCCATCGGGGGTGCTGGAACCCCACGTGAATGGAGCCGGGAGTCTATCGCGATCGGCCTGACCCCTGCAAGATCCCCGACGCCTTCATGTCAACAGGCACTGCTCAAGGATCGCGTCTCGCCAGCGAAAGAAGCCCGCGTAGCGATGCCCGCCGCAGGCCGGCACCGCGTCGAGCCAGCGCGCCATCGTCGCCACCGACACGTCCGCCAGCGAGAGCCTCGACCCGATCAGGTAGCGCCGCCCGGTCGTGGCCCCCACCAGGAAGTCCAGCTGCCGGGCCAGCTGCCGCTCCATCGCGGCCTGGCGCCCCGACGTCAGCCCATAGCGGGCCTGCAAGAGCGGCAAGGCGAAGGGCAAGGCCCACGGCAAGGCGACGTCCAGCCGGGCCTGACCCAAGGGCGGCAGGAACTCCTGCCTGAACCCGGCGTCTGCCCGCGCGTGCGAGAGCAAGGCCGAGCGCACCGCCGGCCCAAAGGCCTCGTCCGCCCAGTCCTCCCAGATGAAGCAAGCCCGATAGCCCTCCGAGCCCTCCGGGATCAAGGGCACCTCCGGGTAGGCCGTGTCGATGTAATAGGCGATCTGGGTCGAGTCCGAGATCACCCGCGAGCCGTCGACGAGCACCGGCACCCTGCGCTGCCCCGAGAGCTCCATCAGCCTGCCCTGACCCACAAAGGGCAGCACCTCCACGGTCTTGTAGCGCAAGCCCTTGGCCTGCAAGACCGCGCGGACCTTGGCACAGTAGGGTGAGTAGTCGAACTGATAGAGCGTCAGCGTCACAACCACACCTCCCCAGGCGGCCAGCGCCGCCCCCACTTATGCCTCGGGTATAGCCCGCCCGCACCCCACAAGCGAACTTTCACCCCCCCGCGCTCAAGTTCCTGCCCGACCTTCCGATGGGAGCACGAGGCGACACCCGACGCGCGACGCGCCGGACGCCCTCAGAGTCCACAGACCCGTTCGAATCAGCGCTTCGACGACAAAGGCAAACCACCCGCGAGGGTGGGACGCAAAGCCACGGGCCCACGGCGCACGACGTCGGGGGCAGCCGGGTTACCGAAACGAAGTGAGCCGTCGGCGCTGAACCCCCTTCTGCCCCCACCCAGGGCAGGCACAGCGCCGACGGAGCCCCGCATGATTCGCCAAGGCCACCCCACCTCTCTTTGCTCCCTCTGCGCCGCGATGGCCGCCCTCGGCGTCGCCGGCGCCGCCGCGCCCGCCGACGCCTTCCAGACCAAGCGCTCCCGCGAGGGCGCCGAGGTCCGCTGGGACAGCGACTTCGTCATGTACAAGCTCAACGAGGCCGGCAGCCAGGACCTCGGCCCCGACAAGACCCGCGGGGCCGTCCTGCGCGCCTTCAACGCCTGGGTCCACCCCGACAGCGCCCTGCGCCTCGTCTACGGCGGCGAGACCCCCGACGCCGCCTACGGCTACGACCGCAGCGGCCAGAACTCCAACCTGATCACCTTCGAAGAGCAGGACTGGAGTTTTGATCCCAACACGCTGGCCGTCACCCTGACCACCTTCAACGCCGCCACCGGCCAGATGCTCGACGCCGACATCGTCGTCAACGGCACCCACTTCGCCTGGAGCGGCGACGGCGACCCCGGCGTCCACGACCTCTCCAACTCCCTGACCCACGAGGTCGGCCACTTCATCGGCCTCGACCACAGCGAGGAGACCGACGCCACCATGTACGCCAGCGCCCCCATCGGCGAGATCAAGAAGCGCGACCTCTCCCTCGACGACCAGCTCGGCCTGCTGGCCCTCTACGGCACGGGCCAGCAGGCCCTCGTCGGCAACGACGAGCCCGACCTGGGCGGCGGGATCTTCGGCGGCGGCGAGGTCGAGGACGACGGCGAGCCCCCCTCGGGCGTCCGCATCAACAGCGCCCAGCTCCACCTCAGCTGCTCCTCGATCAACCCCGCCGGCCAGACCCCCCTCGGCTCGACGCCCGCCAGCCCCATCGCCGCCCTCGGCGCGATGTTGCTCGGTCTCCTCGCCGTGCGGCGCCGCCGAGCCTCCGCCGACGCCACCTGCGCCAGCAAGGTCATTGAAGATCAAGACCTTACACATCAGATCGGGCGAGCGGCGGGCGGCGCCTCGGGCGCTCGGGCGCTCGCGGCGGTCGTCGCCCTCGCGGCGGCCCTCGGCGGGTTGCTCGCCGCGCCTGGGGTGGCCAGCGCGACGACGACCCGGGCGCTCTCGCTGGAGCAGCTCACCCTGAGCAGCGACAGGATCGTCCTCGGGGAGGTGATCGCCCGGCGCGCGGCCTTCGAGAGCGGGGTGATCTGGACGACGGCGACCCTCCGGGTCGAGAGCTGCCCCGAGACGCTGGCTTGCAGGGAGGGCGAGGAGGTGGAGGTGCGCACGCCCGGCGGGGTGGTGGGCGAGATCGAGCAGGCCGTCGCGGGCGTCAAGGCGCTGGAGGTGGGGCAGCGCGCCGTGCTCTTCCTGGCCCTGGAGTCCCGCCAGGGGCTCGCCTTGAGCTACCGGCCCGTGGGCATGTCGCAGGGCTCGATGAAGGTCGAGCGCGTCGGCTCCGAGCTGCTGGCGCACCGGGATCTGGGCGGCCTGCACCTGCTCCACGACGACGGCGCCGTGAGCGACGGCGACGCCCTCGACGGCGCCCTGCCCGTGGCCGACCTCTTCACGCGGATCGCCGCGCTGCGCCGCGCCGACCGCGCCGACGCCCCCTGAGCACTCCACCCCCGCACTCCACCCCCTGTCCCCCTCCGAAGGGCACTGCCCTCGTTCCACGAGGAGGGGGGACCCTTGAATTACGGACTCGGGTGGATCGAGTCCCGCCCCGACGACCTCACGACCCGCCCCAGGCGGCCAGTGATCCCGCCACAGGCTCCTGCGGCCCACCCCCCCCGAACCATCGTGCCCCCCAACGAGCCCACCCCCGTCCCACCTTGCCCGTAATTCAAGCGTCCCCCCTCCTTGCGCAGCTGTCTCTTAGTCACATCTCATCGGAGCCCGTCGTGGCGGGGATCGAGGGGAGACTCAGTTGATGGGTCTGGGGTCAGTGCATTGGCCTTGCTCAAAAACTCG
>SYOX01000136.1 GCA_005804885.1 Pseudomonadota bacterium | reverse complement strand
GGCGGCCACCTTGTCGGCGGCGGGCGCGGGCGGCGCGCTGGCGGCGACGGGCGCGGGCGCCGCGCTGACGGCGTCGCGCAGCGTCCTGTAGGGCAGCGCGGCCCTGTCAACGCTGAAGAAGGCGACGCCCGCGACGCCCTCGATGTCCATCAGCGTCGCCTCGACGTCGGCCTGGAGCGCCGCGCGATCGGCAGCAGGGCGCTCGTCGTGGTAGACGAGGGTCAGCAGGACCTGCCCGATCTGGACGGCCACGTCCTCGACCATGAGGGCGTCCAGCAGGGTGGCGCCGCTGGCGGGGTCCTTGAAGTCCTCCAGCTCGGAGATGACATCGCCTTTGATGTCCATATCGGATCGGGCCATGGTGGGCTCCAGGGTCAGGGGCGGACGGAGGGCGGATCGAAGGTGAAGCCGCCCTGGGTGGACGAATAGCCGATGGTGGTCTTGTCGATGAAGAGCCAGGAGCGGGGGTCGCAGACGAGCTTGACGCCGTCGAAGTCGAAGGAGCGGTCGCGGGGGTGGACCTCGTCGTCGATGTCGATGGAGTAGCTGTGATCTTCGGGGGATATGGCGACGCGGACGACGTGGCCGACGAGCTTGTGCTCTTTGATCAGGCCCTTGACGTGTGCGACGGCCTCAGGGGTCAGCGTGATTCGCATGGCGCTCTCCGGGGTGGTGGGGCGCCCGTCGACGGACCCGAGGTCCGGGGCGGCGCGCCCGAGGTCAGGAAGATGGTGACGGCAGGGGCGTCGTCAACCGCTCGACGACGAAGGGCAGGGCGCCCTAGCGCTCGCAGACGTCTCTGAGCCCGAAGCCGTCGATGGCCAGCGGCACGACGACCTCGCAGGAGAGGCCGTCGGCCTGGAGGATCTGGCTGCGCGCCCCCTCGTCAAAGCAGGCATTGGAGCATTGCTCGAAGGTGTCGAAGGCGACCTGCTCGCCGCATCGCTCGATGAACTCGTCGCACGTCGTGACGAACTCGCAGACCTCGAAGCAGCGATTGATTTCGGCGTCACCGCCGTTGTTGCCGCCGCCGCCGTCCACCTCGAAGCACGCCTCGGCGGAGCCGTTGGACAGCTCCTCGCAGTTGAGCGACAGCAGGCACTCGGCGCCATCTTCGAAGCCGCGCAGCTCCCGGACGCAGTTCTCGATGCAGGCGTCGCCGCCCTGGTCGAAGCCGCACTCAAGGAGGTGATCGCACAGCTCCTTGCAGATCTCCTCAAGGGGCAGAGGGACCGGCTCGGGCTGGACATCGGGCGGCGGGTTGGGGTCCGGGTCCGGCCGGAAGTCGGGCTCGGGCTCGTCGTCGGGCTGGAACTCAGGCTGGCCCTCGGGCTGACCCTCGGGCTCGGCGTCGCCGGGCAGCAGGCAGAGGCCGCGGTTGCAGATGAGGTCGATGTGACAGTCGTTGTCGGCCAGACAGCGCTCGCCCTCGGCGCCGAGCTTCGAATCAAGCTCGGCCGAGCAGCCGATCAGCATCGCGGGGATCAGGACAAGGAGCGGTCGTCGCATGGGCGCCTCGGCGGGTCAGGGGACGCAGGCGGTGGGTCCGAGGATCCCTGCGGCGGGTCGGCAGCTGTAGCCGCCTCGGCAGCCCGGGTCCTCGGCCTGCTTGTCGCAGCCCTTGAAGCAGGCCGTCAGCCCGCGCTCGACCTCGACGCACAGGCCGCCCTCGCCGCAAGCGCTGTCGTCGGCGCAGGTCAGCCCCGTGCAGTAGCCGCCCGTCCAGCCGGTCGGCTGGCCGTTCTCGTCGCGCGGCTGGATGCACTGGGTGATGAGCGTCCCGGCGTCGCAATCGACGTCGCTCGTGCAGGGATCGCCGACGTTGGTCGGCAGGACGTTGTGGGTCGGATCGCTCCAATTGGCCTCGGGGTAGCGCGCGATCTGGAGCACGGGCAGCAGGAGGTCGGAGTTGGTCGAGGCCGAGATGATCTTCATGTCCCGCTTGCGGACGATGAACTGCGTCGGGAAGGCCTGCACGAGGCGGTTGTTGCGCACCGCGCCGGGCGTCGGCAGCGTGTCCGCGTCGCCGACCCTCACGCCGATGTTGCTGTCGCCGATGTAGCGCTTGATGCTGGCGTTGGCCTGGGCGGAGGTCGACAGGTTGTAGTTGCGATCCTCACCCTCAAGCCACACCAGCAGGACCCCGGCCTCCTCAAGGCCCTCCTTGATGCCGTCGATGTATTGCGCGTACTGCGGGCACGAGGGGCACCAGCCGGCCGTGACCACGAAGAGCAGCGTGTTGATGTGCGCGAAGCGCTCCGAGCAGTAGACCTCCTTCATGCTCAAGGTGCCGACGGTGCCGTCCTCCAGGATCGCCGTCTCCCAGGACAGCTCAGGCATCACCTGGTTGAAGGTCGGCCGCGCGCTCCCCGTGGGGTACTGGCAGTCGGCCAGCGGATCGACCGGCTCTTCCTCGGGCTGGGCCTCGGGCTGGGCCTCGGGCGCGGGCTCGGGGTTCGCCTCGGGCGAGTTGCAGTCGCCGATGAAGCCGTCCGACACGAAGCCGCACCCCTCCGGGATGTCCACCGGCGCCTGGTCCTCCTCCGGCTCCGCCACGCACCCTGTCAGCAGCGCGCCGAGCGCCATCCCAAGACCAAAGAGCTTCCACTTCATGACAGACACCTCGCCTCTGATGCTTCAAGGTTCAAGGACGCCTTAAAGTAGAGAAGGCGGGTGTCGCCGTCAACTCCGCGCCGCGCGTATCTATTTGAGCTCGCCCTCGCAGGCGTTCCCGTGGTCGTAGCACCGCGTCGAGGTGAGCCCGGCGAGGTCCGTGGCGATCCACGGCCCATGCCGCTGGCCTGCGACGTAGATCCCGCGCGCCTCCAGCCGACCTTCGCGCCAGAAGCTCCAGGCGCCGACCCGGACCCCCTCTGCGTAGGCTCCTTGAGACTCCATCCTCCCTTCGGGGTCCCAGGCTGTCCAGCGGCCGTCGGGGGTGTCGGCCTTGAAGCGCCCTTGAGACTCCTTGCGGCCGTTGTCGTGCCAGATCGTCCACGGCCCCGTGCGCAGGTCAGCCTCGAAGGCCCCGAACGAGCGCTTGTTGCCGTTGCGATACCACCACGTCCACGGCCCCTGCTTCTTCCCCTTGACGAAGGCGCCGCTCGACCTGGGGCTCTTGCGGCCGCCGTGATCGAACCACGAGCGTTGCGGCCCGTGCCTGAGGCCGTCGGGCATGGCGCACCAGGCTGTCTCGGAGGCGCCCTCGCAGTCGCCGTCGGCGTCGCAGGGCGAGGCCGATCGCTGGGCCTCGGTGCCCTTCGGGCAGGCCAGCGCGCCGAGGGCCTCTGACGCGGCAGGCGCCGGGAGCGCCGCGCACGCAGACACGGCGAGCGCCGCGAAGGCCGCGCGACGCCAGCGGACGGCCTCCGCGACGGAGGCCAGTGTTGGTCTGTATGTTTTTGAAGTTGCTTTGTTTTTCATCGTCATGGGGTCGGCGCGTGGCAGGCGCGGGGGCTCAGGGGTCATCTGGGGTGGGCTCCCAGATCACCGCGTCCTGGGTGGGGGTGTCTTCCTGATCGATGCCGCCGAGCACCAGGAGGCGATCGCCGGCGAGCGCGGCCAGAGAGAAGTCCGCCCGGGCGATCGGCATCGAGGGCGCGCTGGCCCATCGGCCCGTGGCGGGGTCGAAGAGATCGGCGGACCTCAGCGCGACCCCGTTCGGCCCGCGGCCGCCGAAGATCAGCGCGCGGCCGTCGGAGAGCAGCGCGGCGGCGTGCTCCCGGCGCCCGCGCGGGATGTCGGCCGCGCGCTCCCAGGTGTCCTTGGCGGGATCGTAGATGAGGGCCTGCTGGGGGGCGTTGACGCCGCCGACGACCAGGACGCGGCCGTCGTCGAGGCGCAGCGCGCTGTGCCATTGCGAGGCGACGGGGAGGCTCGCTGCCTCGACCCAGAGCGAGGTCCGCGGGTCGTAGATCTCGGCGCTCCCGGTCGTCAGTCGGCCTCGGGCGATGCCGCCGACGACAAGGACGCGGCCGTCCTTGAGGCGCACGGCGGCGTGGGTCAGCCGAGGGGTCATCAAGGGGGCGTCCGAGGTCCACTGGCCCGAAGCCGGGTCGAAGATCTCCGTCTGGGCGACGGTCTGGAGGTTGGCCTTGTCGCCGCCGACGACCAGGACGCGGCCGTCGTCCAGCGCGGTGGCCGTGTGCCGGAAGCGCGCGTGGGCCAGCGGCGGCGCGACCTCCCAGCGGTCCAGCGCCGGGTCGAAGATGTCGACGCTGGCCTGCGCCCCCGCGCTGCCCAGCCCCCCGATGATCATCACCCGGCCGTCCTTGAGGCGCACGGCGGCGTGCTGGGAGCGGGCCTGGCTGATGCGCCCGGCGGGCTTCTGCGTGCCGGCCTCGGGGTCGAAGAGCGTCGCGGCGTCCAACGGCGAGTCCAGCGCGCCCTGGTCGGTCTGCCGCGTGGTCAAGCCGCCGGCGACCAGGACCCTGCCGTCCTCAAGCGCGGTGGCCGTGTGCAGGGTCCGGGGACCGTCGAGCGGCGACAAGGCCCGCCAGGCGAACCGGATCGGGCGCGCGGCCGGCTCGGGCCGCGCGACGCACGCGCCGCCCTCGAAGGCGAAGCCCGGGGCGCAGCGGTCGCCCTGGACGCAAGCGCCCGCGCCGTCGTCGTGCGTGCCCTCGGCGCACCCGGACGCGTCGGGCGCCCCTCCCGCGTCCGGGGCGCCCTTCGGCGATGGGGGCAGGCAGCACCCCGCCAGCGTCACCGCGATCAGGATCGAGGTCGTCACCGCGCTCAGAGACATGCTCCTCCTTGACCGGACCTGCGCCGCGGCGATCGCCCCTCGATCACCCGGCTCAGGGATTGTACCATGACCTCGGCCGGTTGATGCATCGCCGATCCAGACCACCTCGACGGAGGACGTCCTTGAGAGAGAGACCTTTACGCGGCGAGGCGCTGACGGCGCCGCTGACACCTTCGCGGGCGGGGCTTCTGGTTGCCATCGCCGCGCTCGCCCTCGCGCTGGGCTGCCAGCCCGCCCAGTCGCAGGCCGCCGCCGAGCGCGAGGGCGAGCGGCGACAGAAAGACTCGGTCGGCGATCTCAACGCCGATCCTGGCAACCCCGCCGGGGGCGGCGCCGTCGATGACAGCGCCGAGGCGGCCGCCGTCGGCGCTCCGGCGGGGGCCTCGATCCGCTCCGGCCCGTTGGCGAAGGTGGAGTCGGCCCTCTACCCCTGGATGGAGGGGGCCGAGGGGGCGGAGCTGACCACGCTGGAGGCCAGCTTCGCGCCGCCGAAGGGTTTTTCGCGCATCTCGGCGGCCGAGGGCGGCTTCGGGCGGTGGCTTCGCGGCCTGCCCGTGCGGACGGATCGGCACAACGTGCTGGCCTGGGACGGCAGCCCGCTGTCGAGCCCATCTGCCGCGGTGATCTTCCTCGACGTCGGCCAGCGCGACCTCCAGCAGTGCGCCGATACGGCCATCCGGCTGCGCGCCGAGTTCCTGTGGGCCAG
The DNA here is from genome assembly GCA_005804885.1 of Pseudomonadota bacterium. Taxonomy (GTDB): domain Bacteria; phylum Myxococcota_A; class Bradymonadia; order Bradymonadales; genus SYOX01. Next base: position 35,141 of record SYOX01000136.1, on the reverse strand, counting down.
CGGTCGAGCCGAAGAGGTCGCCTTCCACTTCACCAGCGGCGACCGCTCCGCGTGGCGCGCCTGGCAGCGCGGCGAGCGCTTCAAGATCGCCGGCAACAAGGTCGCCCGCGCCCAGGGCGCCGCCCGCAAGAACGACCACGCGGAGCTGCGCCGCTACCTCGACAACGTCTTCCGCTACGCCGGCACCCAGTCCCTCTGGCGCGACTCCGATCCCGTGCCCGTCGGCGCCGACATCCTCCCCGGCGACTTCTTCGTCCAGCCCGGCGGCCCCGGCCACGCCGTCGTCGTCCTCGACGTGGCCGCCCACCCCGACGGCCGCCGCGCCGCCCTCATCGGCCAGGGCTTCATGCCCGCCCAGGAGCTCCACGTCGTCCGAAGCGACGGCCCCGAGGCCATCGACGGCGTCTGGTTCATCCTGCCCGTCGCCGCCGCGGACACCCTCGACACCCCCTCCTGGCGCCCCTTCGCCCGCACCGAGGTCCGCCGCTTCAAGTGATCCCGCGTCGGGCTCGGGACGCTGTATCGGCTGGCGACCCTGCGTCCGCACCGAGGCCCGCCGCTTCAAGTGATCCCGCCCCTCAATCGCCCTGCTGGTACCTGGGCGCCCGCCGCGCCTTGAAGGCCCGGGCGCCCTCGATCAGATCGGGGTCGTTGAGCGCCCACAGCGCCAGCCCGGCCTCCAGCCGCAGCCCCTCCTCCAGCGGCCTCCCGAAGCCCGTCACCGCGGCCTGCTTGTCCGTCCGCATCGCCGTCTGGGGCACCTCGCACAGCCGCGCCGCGAGCGCCCGGGCGACCTCCAGCGCGCCGCCCTTCGGCACCACGTCGTTGGCCAGCCCCATGAAGTGCGCCTCCCGCGCGTCGATGAAGCGCCCCGTCAGGATCAGGTCCATCGCGCGCCCCATCCCGACGATCCGGGGCAGCCGCTGCGTGCCGCCGTCGCACAAAGGCACCCCGAAGCGCCGACAGGCCACCCCCAGCCGCGCGTGCTCCTCGACGATCCGAAGATCCGCCATGCAAGCCAGCTCCAGCCCGCCCGCCAGCGCGTCGCCGTTGATCGCCGCGACGATCGGCTTGAAGGCGTCCACCATCCGCGTCTGCCCCATGAACCCCTCGCCGCTGTGCACGAAGCGCCTGATCTGGCTCGGCCGCGCCCCCCGCGTCGGGTCCAGCGTCTCGATCGCGCCCAGGTCCGCCCCGGCGCAAAAAGCCTCCTCGCCGGTCCCCGTCAGGATCGCCACCCACAGCTCCGGATCGTCCCGGAAGCGCACCCACGCCCTCCCGAGCAGCTCGGCCGCCTCCCCGTCCACGCAGTTGCGCACCGCCGGCCTGTTGATCCGGATCGTGAAGAGGTGGCCGTCCACCTCCGTGATGACCTTCGGGCTCTCCGCCATGATCCCCCCCGGCGTCCCGCTCGCGCCGAAGAGCGCGATTGAGACTGCAACCTGTTGATCTTGCTGGTTATTTTTATGCGATCTGCGCCCGCCGCCGCTCCCCGCCGCGCCCACGCGGAGGTGGAACCCGGCCGCCCCCAGGCGAGCGCTCACTTGATCGGGTCGATCGTGCCGGCCTCCAACGCCCGCGCCGCCGTCCGCCCGATCATCTGCACCCCGAAGCCGAACATGGCAAAGCGCGGATCGTCCGTCAGCCCGCGCCGGAAGCGCGCGTAGATCTGCTGGATGATGACGGCGATCTTGAAGAGCGCGTAGACGTAATAGAACAAGAACCCCGACACGTCCCGACCGCTGCGCTCGCCGTAGCGCTCGACCACCTCCCGCCGCGACAGGTTGCCCGGCAGCACCGTGGGGCCAAAGGGGAGCTGCCGCAGGTCGTCCGGGTCGTCGGCCGTGAACCAGTAGCCCAGCGTCGTGCCCAGATCCATGAGCGGATCGCCGATCGTCGCCATCTCCCAGTCGAGCACCGCGACGATCCGGGTCAGATCCTCGGGGTCCAGCACCACGTTGTCGTACTTGTAGTCGTTGTGGATGAGGGTGGCGCCGGCCTCCGGTGGCATGTGGGCGGCCAGCCACGCCGCGGCCGCCTCGATGGTCGGGACCTCGTCGGTGCGCGCCGACTCCCAGCGCCGCGTCCACCCCTCGATCTGGCGCTGGACGTAGCCCTCCGGCCGCCCCAGATCGGCCAGCCCCGCGGCCTCCAGGTCGACGCCGTGCAACTCCACGAGGTTGTCCACCAGCGCCTCGGAGAGCCGACGCATCACCTCCGGGCCGAGGCCCTCGGGGCCCAGGCCAGGGTTCGACCTCATCCCCCGCAGGATCACGCCCCGGACCCGCTCCATGAGGTAGAAGGGCGCCCCGAGCACGCCCTCGTCCTCACAGAAGGCCACCGGCCTCGGCGCCTTGGTGGTCACCCCGCAGAGCCCCGTGAGGATCTTGAACTCGCGCCCCATGTCGTGCGCGCTCTTGATCTTCGCCCCGAAGGGCGGCCGCCTCAACACCAGCTCCCGCGCCCCGACCCGCAGCATGTAGGTCAGGTTCGAGTGCCCGCTCGGGAACTGCTCGACCACCAGCGGGCCGCTCAGCTCCGGCAGGCTCGCCCGCAGCCACGCCCCCAGCGCCTCCTCGTCCAGCGCCTCGCTCGCCCGCACCGCCCTCGGCTCGTCGATCAGCCCGCTCATGGTCGCTCGCCCTCCCTGCCGCCGTGATGATGGACCCAGCTTCGCTCAGCTCTGCGTCATGCCGTACGTCCTCAAGATCCTCTTGGCGACCGAGGACTTGTGGACCTCGTCGGGGCCGTCGTAGATCCGCGCCCCGCGCTCGTGCCGCCACCAGTAGGACAGCGGCGTCTGATCCGTCATCCCCAGCGCCCCGTGAGCCTGGATCGCGCGGTCGAGCACCCGCTGGAGCACCCCGGCGACGTAGAACTTGATCAGCGAGATGTCGTCGCGCGCCGCCGCCGCCCCCTCCTTGTCGATCCGCCACGCCGTCTTGAGCACCATCAGCCGCGCCGCGTCGATCTCCGCGCGGCTCTCCGCGATCCACTGCTGCACCATCTGGCGCGTGCCCAGCGGCCTCCCAGGCGCGATCTCGCGCCCGGCCGCCCTCGCGCACATCAGGTCGAAGGCCCGCTCGCTGATCCCGATCCACCTCATGCAATGGTGGATGCGACCCGGCCCCAGGCGCTCCTGCGCGATGACGAAGCCCGCCCCCTCCGCACCGAGCAGGTTCGAGCGCGGCACCCGACAGTCGGTGTAGAGGATCTCGGCGTGGCTGGCGTAATCATCGCCCGGATCGCCCATCACCGAGATGTTCCTGACCCGCTCAAAGCCCGGCGTATCCGTCGGCACGATGATCTGGCTGGCCCGCAGGTACGGGCTGTCGGCCTTCGGGTTGGTCACCGCCATCACGATCGCAAACGCCGCCCCGTCCGCCGAGGACGTGAACCACTTCCGACCGTTGATCACGTAATCGTCCCCGTCGACCTCCGCCCTCGTCTCCATCATCACCGGGTTGGACCCCGGCATCTCGGGCTCCGTCATCGAAAAACACGACCGGATCTCGCCCCCGATCAGCGGCCCGAGCCAGCGCTCCTTCTGCGCCTCGGTCCCGAAGTGCTGCAGCACCTCCATGTTGCCCACGTCCGGCGCCTGACAGTTGAAGGCGAAGTGGCCCAGCGGGCTCCTGCCCAGCACCTCGCTGACGTGCGCGAACTGTGTCAGCGACAGCCCCATGCCCCCCCGCGCCTCGGCGATGTGCGGCGCCCACAGCCCCAGCGCCTTGACCTTCGCCCGCGCCTCGGCCATCTGCGGCAACATCTCCTTGAAGCCCGACCCGATGTACCGCGCCTCAAGCGGCATGAGCTCGCCCTCGACGAAGGCCCTTATCCTGTTCGTAATGTCCCGTGTTGATTTCGGAATTTCGAAATCCATCGCTCTCCTCCTCGCGCCCTCGTCGGGCGTCTTCCAAAGACCGGCGCGTCGGCTCCGTCGGGCGCGGGTGCGACCCTCCCGTCAACGCCACCCCTGCCCGTCAACACCGCCACCCGAGGCCGCTCAACGCCACGTCAAGGCCTCGGGCGTCAGGTGCCCGGCCTCGTTGAAGGCGCTCAGCGTGAGCCTGTCGCCCGAGAAGAAGAAGCGCGCCTCGGCCCCGTTGTAGACCTGCCAGCTCAACTCCAGCGCCTTGACCTCGCCCAGCTCCAGCGCCATGCCCACCGCGGCCCCGATCGGCCCCCCCGAGGTGAAGGCGACCACGCGCTGGCCGCGCCCGGCCTCCTCCATCAGCGACCGGACGGCGCCCTCGACCCGCGCCCGGAAGTCCGCCCACGGCTCCAGCCCTGGCCCCTCGATCTCACCCTGCGCCCAAGCGCGCCCCAGCGCCTCCAGCACCCGCTGGAAGCTCCGGCTGGCCTCTGGCCCCCCGGCGCGGTAACGCTCCACGTCGGCCTGGAGGGCCGGGTGCGCCGCGAGCAGGACCGGCAGGCCCACCTTGAAGAGCGCCGTGGCGTCGTACTCGGCCAGCCCGGCCAGCTCGCGCACCTGCGGCCAGGGACGCCCGAGGCCCTCGGCGGCGGCCTCGCAGGTCTGCCGGTGGCGCAACATCGGCCCCGCGGCCACCAGATCGAACTCCACGCCCCGCGACGCCCACCAGCGCCCGAGCATCCTCCCTTGCTCGAAGCCCAGCGCCGAGAGTTGATCGTAATCTGCCTTCATGAACGACGCCTGACCGTGCCGCACCAGGCTCAATATCCCCATCCGCCGCTCCGGGTCGCCTCCCCGAGCCGTCCGGTCGGCTCAGGGCTCCTCATACTGGATCGGCTCGGCCAGGATGTCGAGCGAGGCCCCCGAGAAGCCCGCGTCCATCGCGTCGGCGCACCGCTCCGCCCAGTAGCCCGCCTTCGGGACGAAGATCTGGGCGCACTCGCCCCGATCGCTCCCGTACTCGTCCAGCGGCGGTGGCTGCACGCGGACGAGCCGCTCGCCGGCCTTCACGTCCAGGCGCATCGTGTGGGTCTGGTCGCGGTGGTGATCGACGAAGCGCACCTCGACCGGGCCAAGCGCCCGCGGGCTCCGCACGCCGATCACGGCGCACCGCTCCTCCTCCTTGGGCCTTTGCGCCTGCGGCATGGCCTCGATCTGCGCCCAGGTCAGGATCTTCGCCCCCCGGCACCAGTAGCCCATCGGGTCGCTGAAGAAGCGCAGGCCGGGGTCCTTGCCGTTGACCGCCGTGTACCCCACGGACCAGGGCGCCGGGCCGGTCTCCAGACCCTCAAGATCCCCATCGCCGAGCCGCCGGCTCAAGGGGCCGGTGTGGCTCAGGCCGCGCGCCACCGGGCCGACCATCGCGCGCGGATCGCCGCCCGCGTCCACCAGGAAGACCGCCATCTGCACCCCCGAGGCGCCCAGGTAGGCGACCGTGCCCTCGTTGACCGAGGTGTAGTGATCCGCGATGAAGGCCGAGCTGCGCAGCGCGCCGGCGCCCTCAGGGCTCGACCAGTTGTCGAAGAGCATGAAGTACCACCCGCTGTAGTGCGCCGGCGAGTCGGTCCCCGCGGGATGCACCTCGGCGATCTGGTTGAAGAATCGCCACTCGGCCTCGCCGGCCGGCGCGCCCTTGAGCTGGGCGTCGATCAGGCGCGACAGGAGCTTGAAGATGTAGGCCTGCCGCCTGAAGACCTGCGCCTGCCAGGGCTGGCCGCTGGAAGCGTCGCAGGGCGAGGGGCAGGCGACGGCGCGGGTCATGGACTCGAAGCGGGCGGCGTGCTCGGAGAGGGCGGCCAGGAGCCCCGGCGCGGGCTCGACGTAGCCCTCGGGGATCGCGCAGCCGCCAAAGTCCATCGGCTGGACCGCCATCAGCAGGTTGTTGTGGCGGAGCTGGCCGTAGCCGACCAGGGCGCTGTTGAGCCGCATGTCCGCGTAGGCCTCGCGCCGGACGAAGGAGGGCGCCTGACCCTCGGGGACCTCGGCCAGCGACCGGAGGCCCCGCAGCCGGATGCGGTAGAGGTCGTCGCCGGGGAGGTGGCGCTCGAAGTGCGCGCGCGCCTCCCTGAGCTGCTTGTCGTAAGCGGCGTCCTTGAAGGCCAGGTGGCGGCGGGCGCCCTCGTGGCCGAGGATCAGCCCGATGTCGGCCGGCTCAAGCGCGTATCGGCCGGGGAGCGCGTCGTGCACCAGGCGCTCGACCGCGCCCGTGTCCGGCGTCACGCCCGGCCCCAGCAGCGTGGCGACGACCGGCAGCGCCCCCGTGCCCTCGGGCATGTAGGTCCAGATCGCCGTCCTTTCAAAGCGGTCGCCGACGGCCGCCTTGAGGCGCTCGAAGGCTCCCGGCGCCTTGAGCGCCCCCTCGGCCTTCAGGCCCGCCTCGTCCCGCAAGGCCAGCAGCCCCCGGGCCGAGATGTCCTCGCGCGGCCCCACCATCCCTCGCCAGACCCCGTCTATCGCGTCCAACTCCCCCAGCGCGCCGGCCGCCTCGAAGCCCTCGGCCACCGCCAGCGCCGCCAGCGCCTCCACGGGCGTCTCCTCGGGGTTGGGGTTCACCCCCGGCTGCGACGAGCGGCACGAGCGCGACACCACGTTGAACTCCAGCCGCGACAGCCACATCCCGGCCTTGAACCACGACGCCAGCGCCCCCTCGTCGTGGGCGTAATGGCCCCGGACCTTGTACTGCGAGAAATCCACGACCCGGGCTCGCCCGAAGAGATCGATCTCGGCCAGGCTGTCCGCGGCCTCGATGGCCTCGACCAGCGCCGCCGCGCGCCGGGGGTCGGCCCCGATCGCCGAGTCGACCGGCTCCCCCTTGAGCAGCCAGCGCGCCACGGTCAGGTAGAGGTCCGCCCCCGCGGCCACCTCCGGCGGGTAGGCCCCCGCGCGGCGCCCCAGCGCCTCATGGGCGCGCTCCAGCGCCACCGCCACGCGACCCGACAGCCCGCGCTCGATCGCCATGATGGACGCCTGGCTGGAGTCAAAGGCGGCGTGCAGCAGCGAGTCGGCCGTGATGAAGACCGGCAGCTCGCTCTGGTAGATCTCATGGTAGGCCTGCCCGAAGCTCTCGTAGCGGGCCTTGTCCAGCACCACGACGCCCTCGCGATCAAGCCGCTCAAGCTCCGCCGGCGTCATCCCGAAGCGCGCCCGGATGCGATCCAGGTGGCGCGGGGACCCCAGCGTCCCCTTCGCCGCGCGCCTCGCCGCGGCGGCCTCCTGGCTCGCCCGCTCCTGGCCCCCCTCATCGCCGGGAAGCTCCAGGGGCGGCGGCGCGACACCCTTGAGGGCGGCGTTGCCGACCTCGACCAGCGCCGCGAGGTCCTCGCAGTAGGATTGATCCCCACTACCCCCGAAGGAGTCGTGCTCGGCTCTTGCGGCCGCGCAGCCCAGCCCCTCGGCCCTCAACAGCGCCGCCCGCTCGGCGCCGACCAGCGCCTCGGCCTCTCGCCCCTTCTCCTGGCCTCCCTTGGCGCCATCGCCCCCGGGTTTGATTTTTTCTGGTGTAATATCAGCGTTTTGCGCGTGTTCGGTCTGGCCGGAGGGCGCCGCGCACCCGATCGGGAGCGCGGCCAGCGCGAGGGCGATCAACATCGCGCGACGAGGGCGCCGCGCGATGTTGATCGGCGTTGCTGGCGTGGAGAGAGGGGTCTTCAGGCGCATGGAGGGTCCTCAGGTGTGGCGACGCTCTGCGGCTCAAACCGCGCGGCCTCGCCGGACCTTCCCGCACACTCCACCCCCTGTCCCCCGTGAGGCACTGCCTCCCTCGTTCCACGAGGAGGGGGGACGCTTGTATTACGGGAGGAGGAGGATCGCACTCCACCCCCTGTCCCCCTCCTCCCTCCGGAAGGAGGGGGGACGCTTGAATTACGGGCAAGGTGGATCGCACTCCACCCCCTGTCCCCCTCCTCCCTCCGGAAGGAGGGGGGACGCTTGAATTACGGGCAAGGTGGATCGAGTCCCGCCCCGCCGACTTCGCCACCCGCCCCCGGCGGCCAGTGATCCCGGCGATGGCTCCTGCGGCCCACCCCCCGAATCATCGTGTCCGTAATTCAAGCGTCCCCCCTCCCTTCCGGAGGGAGGAGGGGGACAGGGGGTGGAGTGTGCGGGAGGGGGACAGGGGCTGGAGTGTGGGGCTGGAATTCAGGGCCATGCGTCGAAACGCCGATGTCGTGCCCGTCAACCCTGGCATGGAGTCCACATGGCCCTGTCCCGAAGACTGGATTATCGCAACGACTCGATCCTCCTCCTGGATGAAGCGCAGGTCGCCGTCCGCGATCGCATCATCAAGCGCTTCGAAGACGGCACGTACCAGGAGCGCGCTGTCGCCTGCTTTTGTGGAGAAGAGCACGAGCTCGTGATCGCCGAGCGCGACCGCTACGGGCTCCCGGTGCGGACCATCCTGTGCCCTGCGTGTGGGCTGCTGCGCACGTCGCCGCAGATGACCGAAGAGACGACCGCGCGCTTTTACGAGGAGGACTATCGGACGCTCTACACCGCCTGGGGACAGGCGCAAGCCTTGTGGGAGCGCGAGACCGAGAGCGGAGGGCGCCTCTTCGAGTTTCTCGACCACCTGGGGTGCCTGGAGGGCGTCAACACGGTCTACGAGGTGGGTTGTGGCGCGGGAGGGAGCCTCGGTGTGTTCCAGAAGGCGGGCTTCACCGTGGCCGGGTGCGACCTTGGCAGCGACTATCTGGCCGTCGGTCGACAGAACGGCGTCGAGCTGATCCAGGGGCGGATCGACGATCTCGTCGCCCACACAGGCCAGCGCGCGGACCTCTTGTTGCTGTGTCATGTCCTCGAACACTTCACCGATCTTCGCGCGGGGCTGAGGGCGCTGTGGGAGGCCATATCACCGGGCGGGCTCCTCGTCATCGAGGTCCCGGGCATCGCGATGATCGAGGAGCACTATGGGGGTGATCTGTTGAGGTATCTCCAGAACGCCCACAACCACCACTTCTGCAGCGAGACCTTGTGCTACGTCCTTGAGGCGACCGGGTTCGAGATCCTCGACGCCGACCAGACGGTGAGGGCGGTGGCCCGAAAGGTGAACAGGCCCCTTCGATACCGACCCTCACAGGAGACGCCTCGCGAGGTCATGCGCTTTTTGGCGGCCCTGGAGAAGAGCCACCTGCTCGGCGCTTGAGACCCTGAGCGGGAGGGCCGAGGGCCGCATGGGCTCTCTGGATCGTCAACCCGTCGGGGCCTGGCGGGCCCAGGTTTGCTCAGTGAAGGTTGCAAGGCCCGCGACGCCACGGCATCCCACGCCACGATCGTGCCGACGGCGTATCGCCCCACGCTCCTCGCACCGCCCCCGTTGGGGGCGGGCTCGTCGGGTGGGGCTACAAGCTCAGGGTGGGCTGCGACCTCTCGGTCGCAGGCCTCCGCGCGGCCCAGGTCGACACGAGAGGCTGCGTCCTTGTCACGACGCCCTGCCCAAAGGGTGTGGAGCAGGCTCTGATCGTGCGGCCAGCGCACCGGGCCGCCCCAGGCTTGCGCCCGGCGCTACAGGGAAGGGACGCCTCTTCGAGGCTGACGAGGAGCTCTGGACCAGCCCGCAGGGTCGTGTCGCTCGGCTCAATGGCCTCAACATCAAGGGCCGCTTGTCCTGGGCGACACCATCCCTGCAAGTCGACGCCTCGTCGAGAGCCTCGAAGAGGCGAGACGCCGTCGGCATGATCGTTGCGCCGGGCGCAAGCCTGGGGCGAGCGGGCTCTGCGTCCTTGGTCACAGCCTGCTCCACACCCCTGCCCAAACCCAGCGGCGGCGCCAACGCGCCGATCCGGCCCTGCGATCCGCTGTCGTCCGCCCGTCGGCCTGCGCCCATCGGGCGCAGCCCCCCCCGCGCCTCCAAGCCCCACCCGACGAGCCCGTCCCCAACGGGGGCGGTGCGAGGAGCGTGGGGCGAGCGGCGGGCGTGGCAGGACTTCAGGCTTCACTGAGCAAACCTGTGGCGGGCCTCCGGCGTGCGGGCGAGGATCGGCAACGCGCGCTGAGGCTGGTAGACTCGGCGGTCGCGGCGGCGTGTGTGTCGCCGCTCTGGCCTCGGGGGCGCACGTTGATTCTTGAGGTTCTGCCCATAGATGAGGTGATGCCGGCGTTGACCCGCGCGGCGTTGGAGTCCCCGTGCGTGGTGCTCAAGGCGCCGACGGGGGCCGGCAAGACCACCCGCGTGCCTCCGGCGCTGCTCGACGCGGGGGTGGGGCAGGGGGGGCAGATCGTGGTGCTGGAGCCGCGGCGGCTGGCGGCTCGGGCGGCGGCGGCGCGGATCGCGCGCGAGCGCGGCTGGTCGGTGGGCCAGGAGGTGGGCTACCAGATCCGCTTCGAGCGGCGGGCCAGCGCGGCGACGCGGCTGCTCATCGTCACCGAGGGCGTGCTCGTCAGGATGTTGCAGGACGACCCCTTCCTGGAGGGGATCGGCGCGGTGGTCTTTGACGAGTTCCACGAGAGGAGCCTCCACGTCGATCTGGCGCTGGCCATGGCCCGCCGCGTCCAGCAGGAGGCGCGCCCCGACCTGCGCCTGATCGTCATGTCGGCCACCCTCGATCCCGAGCCCATCGCCGCCTGGCTCGGCGGCTGCCCCGTCGTCGAGAGCCGCGGGCGCCTCTTCCCCGTCGATATCCGGCACGCCGAGCGCGCCAGCGACGCCCGCCTCCCGGAGCAGGCCGTCGCTGGCGTCCGCGCCGCGCTGGGGGCCCTGGCCGAGGGCGACGTGCTCGTCTTTCTGCCCGGCGTCGGGGAGATCCGCCGCGCGGCGGGGCTGCTCGGAGAGGCAGGGCGAGGGCTGGAAGTGCTTCAATTGTATGGGGATCTTGGGCAGGAGGCGCAGGACGCGATCTTGAACCCTGAGGGGAGCAGGCGGCGGGTGATCCTGTCGACGAACGTGGCCGAGACCTCGCTGACGATCCCTGGGGTGAGGGTGGTGGTGGACACGGGGGTGGCGCGCTCGCTGCGCCACGATCTGTCCACGGGGCTGGACAGGCTGGAGTTGAGGCGGATCAGCAAGGCCTCGGCGGATCAGCGGGCGGGGAGGGCGGGCAGGCTCGGGCCGGGGATCTGCCTGCGCCTGTGGACCGAGCGCGAGCACAGGGCGCTGGCGGACTTCGACGAGGCGGAGATCAAGCGCGTCGATCTGGCCGGGCCGGCGCTGGAGCTGCTGGCGTGGGGGGAGGCCTCGCTGGCGGACTTCCCCTGGTTCGAGGCGCCTGAGCCGGCGGCGCTGGCGCGGGCTCAGGCGCAGCTGCGCTTGCTTGGGGCGGTGGATCACCAGGGCGTCACGGCGCTGGGGCGCCAGATGGTGCGCTGGCCGGTCCACCCGAGGTTGTCGAGGTTGATGATCGAGGGGGGCCGCCTGGGTCACCTGGAGGCCGCGACGTGGCTGGCGGCGCTGCTGGCCGAGCGGGATCCCTTCTTGAGCGGCGGGCCGCGCTCGCCGGACGCGCTGGAGCGGCTGCGGATCGTGCGGGTCGCGGCGGGTCGCGGGGATGGTCGGCTGCACGCGGGGGGTCTTCGGACGATCGAGCGGGCGCAGGCGCAGCTGGCCGGGGTGGCGCGCCGGAGCCTCGGCGCGACGGTGGGGGCGGGCAGGGCGTGCGGCGAGGCCGAGGGGCTGTCGAGGGCGCTGCTGTCGGCCTTCCCGGATCGGGTGGCGCGCTCGCGGGGGGATGGGCAGGGCAGGGCGGTGATGGTCGGGGGCAAGGGCGTGCAGCTGGACCGGGCGGAGGGGTTCGGGGGCGCGGGGCTCTTCATCGCGGTCGATTTGGACGCGGGGCCGAGGGGAGAGCGGGCCGAGGCGTCGGTGCGGCAGGCGGCGCCGATCGAGCGCGCCTGGCTGCCCGAGGCGGAGGTCGAGCGCGCCGTGGAGGTCGCGTTTGACGCGGAGCGGGGGCTGGTGGTCGCGGTCGAGCGGGTGCGCTACCGCGATCTCGTCCTTGAGGAGCGGCCGGCCTCGCGGCCTGATCCCGAGGAGGCCAGCGCGCTGCTGGCGGCCGAGGCGCTCAAGGCGCCCGAGGCGGCCGGGCTGGACGAGCCCGAGGTGGCGGCGCTCCTGGGCAGGGTGCGGTGCCTGGCGGGGTGGATGCCGGAGCTTGAGCTGCCGACCTTTCATCCGGGCGCGGGGCTGGAGGGGCTCTTCGAGGCGGCGTCGGCGGGGCGGCGCTCGCTGGCGGAGCTGCGGCGGGCGCCCTGGGAGGGGCTGATCCTGGGGGCGCTGACGTGGGAGCAGCGGTCGGCGCTGGATCGGGAGGCGCCCGAGCGGATCGAGGTGCCCAGCGGCAGCCGGATCAAGCTCCAGTACGCTCCGGGGTTTGCGCCGGTGCTGGCGGTGCGGATTCAGGAGGTCTTCGGGATGCCGGACACCCCGAGGGTGGCCGGGGGTCGCGTGCCGGTGGTGATGCACCTGCTGGCGCCGAACATGAGGCCGCAGCAGGTTACGCAGGACTTGCGCTCGTTCTGGGGCTCGACCTACCTCGAGGTGCGCAAGGAGCTGAGGCAGCGCTACCCCAAGCACGCGTGGCCCGAGGACCCGTGGTCGGCGCCCCCGGAGCGGCGGCCCGTGCGCCGTCGGGGTTGATCCCCGCCTTGTTGCCTGGAAGGGTCCATCGAGCCGATCCCTTCATGGTCGAGGAGACGGATCAAAGGGGCGCCAGGGTGTTCCAGATGCCCTTGGTGCGAAAGTCGCCTTTGAGAGCTAATATCCCGAGCTTGAAGTGTTTCGAGAAGTGACAGATGTAGCGAGGAAAGTACGTTCGATATTGCTGATGACCCTTGTGGGATAAGGTGCAGCGGAGTAGAGTGCCCGGAGTTGGAATTGAACATTCTGGGTTGAGGGCCCACCAGACTAAGGAGGAAGCCCGTGGTATCCAAGCAGATCGTGGCACGCCAGAAGAGCACGGAGGATGTCGTCGCAGGGATAGAGGCCCACCGAGAGAAGATGGTGGCGGGGCTCAATGCGCTCCTTGGGCCGGAGATCAAGGAGGGGGAGGTGATGCCCGACGTGGGGCTCTTCTTGACTCTGATGGGCCGCTCGCTCTCGTCGGTGACCGACAGGCTCGTGGCCTCGGATCAGGATCACTCTCGCGAGATTGCTGAGGACGACGCGGCCAGGAAGACCCTCGATGGGGTGGTGGAGGTGGCCAGGCAGCGGCTCTTCAAGCTTCGTCGGCTAATCCAGGCGCATTACGACGAGCTCAAGGCCGTTGAGCTGGGTCTGGGCGGTCAGACCGCCGATGATCCGGTGACACTGTCGCGCGACATCAAAGATGTCATCCGGGCGATGGACTCCCTGGAGGAGCCCGTGGACCCGATCCCCGGCGGAGGCTTTGACAAGGAGGCCTGGATCATGGCGCTCAAGGCCGATCATGTTGCGGTGGACGGCGCCATCTCGACCTACACCCGAGAGCGGCGCGAGACCGAGGGCGAGATGGTCAAGAAGGGCCAACTCATTATCGAACACGCCAAGGTCTTCTCGGCCTCGGCCGGCATGGCCGTCCAGGTCTTGCGCCTGAGCGGAGAGCACGATCTGGCCTCCCGCTTGCGCCCCTCCGCGCGCCGACCCGGCCGCACCATCGCGCGCTCGAAGGACGCCGAGGACGACATCGCTGAGACCCCCGTGGTCGCCGCAGCCTCTCAGGATGTCCCGTCAGACAAGGACGGCGAGGGCGCTCTGCTCCAGAGTTGAGTTGACCGATCCCTTGTTGATCGTCGCCCGTGACGATCCTGGCTGGAGCCCGCCGGGGTTTGAATGGGCCAGGTTGCTTCCCTCCTGATGTCCCTTCGAATGGCATGGTGCCCAAGGTTCAGGGTTCAGGACTCCGCCCGAATTACAGAGTGCCACACCAACGGGGTTGATGAACTCCACGCGTGTGGCGCTCTGCCACTCAGAAAGGTTTGGTCGAACCTCGCCCTTGGGCACGGCGATGGGAGGTCAGTTCTGGTGAAAGGAAGGCGTCGGGCAGCTCCACACCCGGTTGGGGTTCAGGCGCTCGCCTGATCGGCGCCGCGAGGGTGGATGGGAGGTGAGGTCGTGGCGGGTCTGGTCGCACACAGTCCGGGTGAGGGGGGCCATTGGCACGACCTGCTCGTCCACCTGAGCGACGTGGCCGAGATGGCGGCGTTGTTCGCCGCGCCCTTCGGAGGCGAGGACGCGGCGAGGATGGTGGGGTGGTGGCACGACGCAGGGAAGGCACACCCTTCGTGGCAGCAGTACGTTCAGGATGCTTACGGGAGGCCGTCGGCGCCACGAGCGCGCGTGGATCATTCGAGCGCAGGGATGCTGGCGCTGTCCGAGGAGCGGGCCTGTCACGTGCTGGCCTTTCTGGTTGCCCACCATCACGGGGGCCTGGGGGACTTTCCGGCGCTCAAGGATCGGCTCATGGCGAAGCGGGCAGACCCGAGGGTGATGGACGCGGTGGCGGTGGCTCATGGCCTGCTGGATGGGCGCTGCCCTATCAGGCCGGTGTCCTTGCCGATCAGCCTGCAAGCGCCTGGGGCGCGTGGGCTTGGGTTGAGGATGCTGCACTCGTGCCTCGTGGATGCGGATTGTCTCGATACGGAGCGGCACTTTACGCCGGATGCGGCGGGCGAGCGCGCGGTGTCGATCGGCGTGGAGGCGCTGTGGTCGATGTTGGAGCGCAGCCAGGCCGGGCTCATGGCCGGTCAGGAGGGGGATCTGAACGCGCGGCGAGAGGCGATGTACCGCGCGGCGGTGGCCAAGGCGCCGGGGCGGGCGGGCTTCTACGCGCTGACCATGCCGACGGGGGCGGGCAAGACGCGCACCGGGATGGCCTTTGCGCTGCGGCACGCGCTGGAGCATGGGATGGAGCGGGTCATCGTGGCGATCCCCTACACGTCGATCATCGAGCAGAGCGCCGACGTATACCGAGGGATCTTCGGGCACGAGGCGGTCCTTGAGCACCACTCCAGTCGGACGGCGGCGGGCGATCCTGACGACGAGTCGACTGGGGAGCGCTGGCAGCGGCTGGCGGCGCAGAACTGGGACTCGCCGGTGGTGGTGACGACGAACGTGCAGCTCTTCGAGAGCCTCTTTGCCGCGCGCAACCGGAAGATCCGCAAGCTGCACAACGTCGCGCGTTCGGTGATCATCCTCGACGAGATCCAGACCCTGCCGCCGAAGCTGGTCAGGCCGACGCTGGACGCGCTGCGGGCGCTGGTGGAGCACTTCGGGTGCACGGTGGTGTTGAGCACGGCGACCCAGCCGGCCTTCAAGTCGGAGGTGCTGAGGCTGACGGTGATGGCGGCCCACGGGCTCAATGAGGTCGAGGAGCTGATCGAGGATCACGCCGAGCACTTCAAGGCGCTGGAGCGGGTCGTCTATCGACGGATCGAGGCGCCGCTGGGGTGGGAGGCGCTGGCCGAGCGGGTGTGCCAGCGCGAGCAGGCGCTCGTCATCTTGAACACGGTGCGAGACACATTGGCGCTGCTCGACGCGCTGGGGGATCGCCCGGACCTCTTGTACCTGTCGACGCGGCTGTGTGGCGTCCACAGGCGGGAGGTGCTGGCCGAGGTCGGGAGGCGCTTGAGCGCGGGCGAGCCCTGCCTGCTGGTCAGCACGCAGGTCGTCGAGGCGGGCGTGGACCTGGATTTCCCGGTGGTCTTCAGGGCGATGGGGCCGCTGGAGGCCATTGTCCAGGCTGCAGGGCGTTGCAACCGGGAGGGCCGGGCAGCCGAGCGCGGTGAGGTCTTTGTCTTCGAAGCGGAGGACGGGCGAATCCCGCCCGGGGTCTACAGCGCGGCCCGGGATCTGGCGCGGGCGATGCTGGGCGAGGCCGGGGTGTCGCTCCATGATCCAACGGTCTTCGGGCGCTACTTCCGGCGGCTCTATGACGCGGCGCTGCCGGAGCGCGACCCCATCGTCCAGGCCGAGCGAGCGCTGATGTTCGAACAGGTGGCACGGGAGTACAAGCTCATCGAAGACGACAGCGTCGCGGTCCTGGTGCGGCGCGTGTGGGCGTCGGAGGCCGAGTTGGCGCAGATCGACGCGGCGATGGGGGCGGCGGCCAGCGGTCGGCTGACCCACTGGGATCTGCGCTCCATCCAACCCTTTCTGGTCAACCTGCGCCGTCGAGACTTTGAGGCGCACCGTCAAAGCGGGCTCGTACAGGCGGCCGACGCGGAGGGTTCGCTCTTTGTCTGGGCAGGTGGGTACGACGCGCTCAGGGGCCTGACGGAAACCTTGGACGTGGACACGCTGATTTTTTGAGCTGGGTAGATTGAGGCGCACAGGCGAGGGGGAAGGAGGGGGGAGGATGGCTGACTTGGAGCCGCTCAAGGTCAAGGTGTGGGGGGACTTCGCGTGCTTTACGCGGCCGGAGATGAAGGTGGAGCGCGTCTCGTACGACGTGATGACACCTTCGGCGGCGCGGGGGGCGCTGGAGGCGATCTTCTGGAAGCCGCAGTTTGATTACATGATCGAGCAGATCGACGTCTTGCGGCCGATCCGTCGGCTGTCTCTGTTGAGAAACGAGGTCAAGTCCAAGGCGGTCGAGGCCAGCGCCCGCAAGGGTTCGCTGTTGACGATCGAGGACGACAGGACTCAGCGGCATTCGCTGATCCTGCGCGACGTGGCCTATGTCATCCACGCGCAGGTCAGGGTGCGCCCGGGCGTCGGTGAGCATCCGGCCAAGTTCCGCGACCAGCTTCGCCGTCGGGTGCAGCGAGGTCAGTGCGAGTGGCGACCCTACCTGGGGTGTCGGGAGTTCTCGGCCTTCTTCGGGCCGCCCGAGGATGGGGATGTGCCGATCGCGGAGGGCAATGCGCTCGGTCGGATGCTCTTTGATCTTCGGTACGACGACAAGGCGGGGCCGCGCTTCGGCGAGGGGACCCCGGTGTTCTTCAACGCGAGGCTGGACAAGGGTTCGATGCGGGTGCCGCAAGAACTCTATGAGGGCCTCCTGGCGTCCAAGAGGTCGCGCTGATGCTTGTTGAACAGCTGGTCGCCTTTCACGGTCGGCTCCAGGATCAGGACGTCCTGCCTCCGGCCCATTACCAGATCAGGGCCGTGCACTGGTTTTTGGAGCTTGACGGCTCGGGGTGCTTCAAGGGCTGGGTTCAGGCGGGGGAGGATCTCAAGCGCGGGATCGTCGTGGCGCGGCCATTTTGCAAGAGGACTTCGGGTGTGTCGTCCCAGCTGCTGATCGACAACGCGCAGTATGTGCTGGGGTTGACGCTGCCCGAGAAGCTCAAGGGCAAGGCGAGCGAGGCGGTCGAGCGCGAAGAGGCCAGGACGCGGGAGTGCCACGCGGCGTATGTGGCGCTGATCGAGGGGCTCGCCGCCGAGCCTCTTGAATGCGAGGACGAGGCGGAGCCCGTCTGCGCAGTGAATGCGTTCTTCAAGTCCGAGGAGCAGCTTGAGGCGGCGCGGCAGAGCGCGCCCGAGGGGCTCAAGGCCGCCCACGACCTTGGGGTGAGGGTTGATGGGGTCCAGGTTCAGCGTCTGGGAGCGGCTCGGCGTTATTGGGCGCGTTACAGGGACGCGCAGGAGGAGGAAGGGGCGGCGTTGACCTCCGAGTGTCTCGTGACGGGTCAAACCGGGTTGATCGCCCAGGTCCACCCTGTGGCGATCCGGTTGGGGGGCGAGACGCCAGCGCTGGTGTCGGCCAACGACAACGCGAGCACCTCGTATGGCCTCAAGCGCAGCGAGATCGCGCCCATGTTGCTGGGGACGGCGCGCGCTTATGGTGAGGCGCTGGTCTACCTGCTGGAGACTGGAGGCCACCACTACAGGTGCGGCGAGGTCACCTATGTCTTCTGGACGCGGCAAGGCGACAATCTGGAGGTGGGGCTCTTCCTTGATGATCCCAAAGAGGATGACGTCCGGCGACTTCTCGCGTCCACCTTTCAACCTCGGGAGGCTGTGGACGTCGACCCCCGCGACTTCTACGCCTGTGCGTTGACGGCGAACAAGAGCCGCCTGGTGGTGCGCGACTATGTGGAGACGACGGTCCCGGCCGTTCAGCGAGGGTTGGCGAGCTGGTTTGATCGGCAGCGGCTCCTGGACGCGCAGACGGGGGAGTCGATGCGGCCTTATGGGATCTTCCCGCTGGCGGCGAGCTTGCACCTGGACGCTCGAAAGATGACGCCTCGGCCAGTGCCGGCGTTGATCCGCGCGGCGCTGTTTGGAGATCGACTGCCTCACGATCTGCTCCTCAAGGCGCTGCGGCGCGTGTCGATCGGGACGAAGCTCCAGAACGGCTCGCGGGAGCACCTGACCCGACCCCTGGCCGTGATCATCAAGATCGCGACCAATGACCTTCAAACAGGAGTACCATTGATGGAAGCGCTCAACCGCGAAGATCACCGCCCGGCGTACCTGTGCGGGCGCCTGTTCGCCGTCCTTGAGGAGATCCAGCGCGCGGCGCTGGGGTGGGACATCAACGCCACGGTGGCCGATCGCTTCTACGGGACGGCCTCCTCGGCGCCCGCGTCGGTCTTCGGTCGCCTGATGCGGGGCGCCCAGGCCCACCTCCAGAAGCTGCGCAAGACGAACTCCGGGGCCTGGACCAACCTCCAGCGCGAGATCGAGGCGATCACGGCGCCGCTGTCGAGCTTCCCGAGGACGCTGACGATCGTGGAGCAGGGGCAGTTCGCCATCGGCTACTACCACCAGCGGGCCGAGGGTGCGCGGCTGCGCAATGAGCGCAGGGCGGCGCGGGAGGCCGCCGCGTCCGAGGCTCAAGCGTCCGAGCTTTGAAACGAAGAGTTCTGCGCCGAGTATAGAATTCACACCACCAAGGAGAGCGCCATGACTGTTGTGCAAGATCCTGAGCGTCGTCATGACTTTGTACTGTTGTTTGACTGCACCGACGGCAACCCCAACGGCGACCCGGACGCCGGCAACCTGCCTCGGGTCGATCCCGAGACGATGCAGGGGCTGGTGACGGACGTCTGCATCAAGCGCAAGGTGCGCGATTACGTCGCGGCGGTGCATGAGGGTCGGGGTCGCTTCGGGATCTACGTCGAGCAGGGCGCGGTGCTCAACGCCCAGCACGAGCTGGCTTACAAGGCCGAGGAGCTGGTGTCGACGGGATCGAAGCAGGATCGGAAGACGATCGACAAGGCCAAGGCGTGGATGTGCAATCGCTTCTTTGACGTGCGGACCTTCGGCGCGGTCATGTCGACGGGGGTCAACTGCGGTCAGGTGCGTGGCCCGGTGCAGTTGACCTTCGCGCGGTCGGTGGACCCCGTGATCCCGATGGAGGTGACGATTACGCGGGTCGCGGTGACGAAGGAGGGCGAGGACAAGGAGACGGAGATGGGTCGCAAGACGATCATCCCCTATGGTTTGTACAGAGCGCACGGGTTCTTCACGCCCCGCTTTGCCAGGGATACGAAGGCCGACGGCGCGGATCTGGGGCTCTTGTGGGAGGCGCTGTCGCAGATGTGGGATCTGGATCGGTCGGCGTCGCGGGGGATGGTGTCGTGCCGCGGGCTCTATGTGTTCAGCCACGACAGCGCCTTGGGCAAGGCGCCTGCGCATGCGCTCTTTGACCGTGTCACCATCGCGCGCAGGGAGGGCGTGGAGGCGCCGCGACACTTCCGGGACTACGATGTGATGATCGAGACGGCGGGGATGCCCGAGGGGGTTGAGCTGACGGCGCTGGTGTCGTGAGTTCGGGGGGGCACCGCGGCGCGGATGGGCGGCTGCTGGTGATGTTGTCGGCCTTGCAGCACTACAGTTACTGCCCTCGGCAGTGCGGGCTGATCCACCTTGAGCAGACCTTCGATGAGAACCTCTACACGCTCAGGGGTCGCCAGGAGCACGCCCGCGTGGATGAGGCCCCGAGCGAGTGGCGCGGCGCGGTGCGCGTCGAGCGGTCGCTGCCTTTGTGGAGCGAGCGGCTCGGCGTGATCGGGCGTGGGGATGTGGTGGAGTTGAGCTACGCGGGTGGAGAGGTGGTGGGGGCGCGGCCTGTGGAGTACAAGCACGGCAAGCGGCACGCGGCGATTCATGACGAGATCCAGCTTTGCGCTCAAGCGCTGTGCCTGGAGGAGATGTTCGGGCTGGAAGTCGGGGAGGGCGACATCTACCACGTCAGCTCCCGAAAGCGCCGTGGCGTGGCCTTCGATGAGGGGCTTCGGCGGGCGACGCTGGCAGCGATCGAGGCGGTCAGGGCGCTCCTTGAGGGGGAGCGGCTGCCGGCCCCTGTGGCCGACGCCCGATGCAAGCGATGTTCGTTGGTGGAGGCCTGCATGCCTCATGCGTTGGAGCGGATGAGGCAGGGAGGGGCATCGTGAACCGTGTATTGCTCAACACACTCTATGTGCTCCAGGGCGGCGGCTATGTGAAGCTGGATCATGAGACGGTGGTGATTGAGCAGGACAAGACGCGCGTGGGCAAGATCCCGCTCTTGCACCTGGGCGCCATCATGGTCCGGGACGACGTCATGGTCAGCCCGGGGTTGTTGCGGGCCTGTTCGGAGCGCGGGATGGCGTTCTGCTGGCTGGATCGTCGCGGTCGATTCATCGGGGCGTTGAGGGGGCCCGCGACGGGCAATGTCCTGTTGAGGCTGGCGCAGCACGACACCTATCGAGACCGGGCGGCGCAAGTGGAGCTTGCCCGTTGCGTCGTCGCCGGCAAGGTCAAGAACGCTCGCAACACGCTGGTGCGGCGAGCCCGCGAGGCCAGCGGCCAGGAGCGGGCGATCATCGACAAGCAGCGGGCCAGCGTGGACGCTCTGGTCTACAGCATCCACAAGGCCGAGGGCCTCGACGAGCTTCGGGGTCTTGAGGGCATGGCCGCGAGGCTGTATTTCGGCGCCTTCAACGCCATCGTCGCGGGGACGGGCTTTGACTTCGAGGGTCGATCCAGGCGCCCCCCGAGGGATCCCTTCAACGCCGTGCTCTCCTTCCTTTACACGCTCTTGAGCGCCGACTGTGCGGCGGCGCTTGAAGGGGTGGGGCTCGATCCGCAGGTGGGCTTTTTGCACGAGGTCAGGCCGGGGCGTCCGTCCTGTGCGCTCGATCTGGCCGAGG
Organism: Pseudomonadota bacterium; assembly: GCA_005804885.1. Classification (GTDB taxonomy): domain Bacteria; phylum Myxococcota_A; class Bradymonadia; order Bradymonadales; genus SYOX01. The sequence goes on along the minus strand of SYOX01000136.1, from coordinate 14,221 downwards.
AGTTTCGCTCCGCGCTGGTTGACAGGCTGGTCTTCGCGCTCATCAACCGCCGTCAGATCCACCCTGAGCGCGACTTCGAGGCGCGACCCGGAGGCGCAGTGTACCTCAATGAAAGAGGCCGCAAGACGGTCCTGGCCGAGTACCAGAAACGCAAGCAGAACCCCATTCGACACGCGCTTTTTGAGGAGCCCATGGCCTTTGGTCTCGTCCCTCATGTGCAGGCGCGGCTGCTGGCCAGGACATTGAGGAGGGACACGCCGACCTACATGCCCTTTGAGTACACGTAGGCAGAGGTTGATCCCATGGCGCGCTACCTGATCACCTACGATGTTCGTTCTTCTGATGAGGATGGCCCTGCTCGCCTGCGCCGAGTGGCCAAGATCTGTGAGTCTCGGGGGCGACGGGTCCAGAAGTCGGTCTTCGAGTGTGTCCTGACCGACACCCAGCACCATACCTTCGTCTCGCGGTTGCTTGACGTCATCGATCCCGCCGCGGACTCTCTGCGTATCTACAGGATCTCCGAGCCCCTCGACGAGCACCTGTCCGTCTACGGCGTCGATCTGAGCTTTGACTTCACCGCGCCGCTGATTTTTTAACCCTCCCTGCGGGACCCGGGTTGACCGGGCCCGAGCATTGAAAACCTGTCCTTGTGATCGACTCCGCGAACCCTGATCGATCGCCAAAACCCGGGGGGTTCGCGCTTTGGCTCGATCGCGTGCTCATCGTGATCGGGTGGGCACGCGGCCGGATCCTGGGCAGAGGCATCAGGTTGGCTGTGGAGGGTCCGCGATCCAGGGAGCATTTCCACTTTCCAGTGTTGAAGTTAGAGTGCCAGCGCGGGCCCCGGGTTGACCGGGGTCCGAGCGTTGAAACACGGCGTCGACCTACGACGGGCTCGTGACCGCGATGCGGGCCCCGGGTTGACCGGGGTCCGAGCGTTGAAACCAGCTTGACCCTGAAATGGTCCGCGAAGTCGAGCGCGCGGGCCCCGGGTTGACCGGGGTCCGAGCGTTGAAACTAATCCCCAGGATGCAGGCTGACTTTGCAGGCGCGGCGGGCCCCGGGTTGACCGGGGTCCGAGCGTTGAAACGCTGACCTGTCCAAGCTGCTTCAGTTTGTCAAGCGGGCCCCGGGTTGACCGGGGTCCGAGCGTTGAAACAAGGCACAGGCCGTCGCGCTGGCCAGCGCCCACCAGCGGGCCCCGGGTTGACCGGGGTCCGAGCGTTGAAACAGGGTCCAGCTTGAAGCCAAGCTGGCTGCCAACGGACGCGGGCCCCGGGTTGACCGGGGTCCGAGCGTTGAAACAACCAGTGGATTGCCAGCCTGGCCCCCCTGGGCTTTAGCGGGCCCCGGGTTGACCGGGGTCCGAGCGTTGAAACCCGGCCTGGGCTCGAGCCCAGCGCCACAAGGGCCGCGGGCCCCGGGTTGACCGGGGTCCGAGCGTTGAAACTAGCCGTTGGGCTGTCGTCTAGTGGCAAGATTTCCAGGCGGGCCCCGGGTTGACCGGGGTCCGAGCGTTGAAACTGGTCTGGACGCTGGCGGGCAACGAATGGGAAGCGGCGGGCCCCGGGTTGACCGGGGTCCGAGCGTTGAAACGGTCGTGGCACGACCGATGCGACGCCCCAGACGCGGGCCCCGGGTTGACCGGGGTCCGAGCGTTGAAACAACAGCGACGTGAACAGGCCAGGGGCAGGGGCAGGCGGGCCCCGGGTTGACCGGGGTCCGAGCGTTGAAACATCGGGTAGCCCTCCTTGGGGTGTTGGTGTTTGCGGGCGGGCCCCGGGTTGACCGGGGTCCGAGCGTTGAAACGTCCTTGAGCGGCCCGCCGACGCCAACGTCGAGAGGCGGGCCCCGGGTTGACCGGGGTCCGAGCGTTGAAACGACGAGCAGCTCGCGCAGCTCGCGCACCCGCAACGCGGGCCCCGGGTTGACCGGGGTCCGAGCGTTGAAACGTCGATCAAGGGTACGCCCGACGATATCGAGGCCGCGCGGGCCCCGGGTTGACCGGGGTCCGAGCGTTGAAACTCCTGGCAATACCTGGGCCGCTCGCTCTCGAAAGCCGCGGGCCCCGGGTTGACCGGGGTCCGAGCGTTGAAACAACTTCGAAGTTGAAGGCCACCCCATCCAGCCCGAAGCGGGCCCCGGGTTGACCGGGGTCCGAGCGTTGAAACGGCCTCGCGGTCCTCGAGGATGCGTCCAACTCGGAGCGGGCCCCGGGTTGACCGGGGTCCGAGCGTTGAAACAAATCCGGCCGTCGCAAGGCTGGCCGGCCGGCGCGGCGGGCCCCGGGTTGACCGGGGTCCGAGCGTTGAAACGTCGGGCGGCGAGAGCTCGCGCGACTCGCCCGGCGGGCCCCGGGTTGACCGGGGTCCGAGCGTTGAAACATCCGATGAAGAGGGCAAGAATCTGACCGCGCTGGCGGGCCCCGGGTTGACCGGGGTCCGAGCGTTGAAACCGCAAACTCAACCTCGCCGGCATCCAACAGCGCCGCGGGCCCCGGGTTGACCGGGGTCCGAGCGTTGAAACGGTCGGGGCGACCGTGCTCGCCGGCATCTCATTGGGCGGGCCCCGGGTTGACCGGGGTCCGAGCGTTGAAACCCCTGCTCGGGATCCCCGCGGCCCTCATCGACATCGAGCGGGCCCCGGGTTGACCGGGGTCCGAGCGTTGAAACTCCTGGCAATACCTCGGCCGCTCATTGAAGAAGGGCGGGCCCCGGGTTGACCGGGGTCCGAGCGTTGAAACTCGCTCATCCAATCCGAAGGCGAGGAGATCGAGTCGCGGGCCCCGGGTTGACCGGGGTCCGAGCGTTGAAACATGGCAACGCGCTCCAGGCGCGCGAACGTGGAGTCCGCGGGCCCCGGGTTGACCGGGGTCCGAGCGTTGAAACGGTGAGTTCAGGCGCACGACCGCGCCAGAGCACGAGGCGGGCCCCGGGTTGACCGGGGTCCGAGCGTTGAAACGCCCGCCGCGTCTGCCCGCAGGCGTGGGGGCCTCGCGGGCCCCGGGTTGACCGGGGTCCGAGCGTTGAAACCGGGTGAGGCCGGCCGGCTGTCTGTTTGGAGGTGGTGCGGGCCCCGGGTTGACCGGGGTCCGAGCGTTGAAACTGGAAGGAGTCGCACCGGGTGGTCTGGCGCACGGCGGGCCCCGGGTTGACCGGGGGTCCGAGCGTTGAAACTGGACTCCCTCGCGCTGACCGGCGCGGTGGCATTCCAGTCGCCCGCGGGCCCCGGGTTGACCGGGGTCCGAGCGTTGAAACGAATGGGCTGGCGCTGTCCAGGGTCACGCCGTCGCGGGCCCCGGGTTGACCGGGGTCCGAGCGTTGAAACATAATACGCTTGTTTTAACTCATCCCGCTTAGTGCGGGTCCCGGGTTGACCGGGGTCCGAGCGTTGAAACATCGTGGCCCGGACCAGGGGCCACGATCAGAAACAGCGGGCCCCGGGTTGACCGGGGTCCGAGCGTTGAAACGGCTGTGCTAGAGAATCGGGCGTCCGTTGAACAAAGAGGGGAGAGCGTGATGAAGACAGCGGTGATGAGGGTCCTTTGGCTGGGGCTGCTCGGCGGCCTGATGGGCTGCCCGTCGGCGACCGAGGAGATCGTCAAGCCCGATCCGGTGCCGACCTCGATCGAGGCCAAGGCCGAGGTCGAGACCAAGGCCGAGATCGAGGCCATCAAGTACCCGGCGACGCGCGCGGAGGACGTCAAGGACGTGATCCACGGGGTCGAGGTCCGCGATCCCTACCGCTGGCTTGAGGACGTGAAGTCCGAGGAGGTCAAGGGGTGGATGAAGGCCCAGGATGACCTGACGCGCGCCCATCTGGCCGGCTTGCCGGGGAGAGACAGGCTCGTGGCCCGGCTCAAGGAGCTCTACTACGTCGACACGCTGTCGGCCCCTTCGAGGCGTGGGGAGCGCTACTTCTACCAGCGCCGCCACGCGGACAAGGAGAAGGCGGTCATCTATTGGAGGCAGGGCGAGGAGGGCGAGGAGCGGGTGCTGCTGGACCCGAACGCGATGAGCGCCGAGCGGGGGGAGAACATCTCGCTGGGGGTGTGGGAGCCGACGCTCGACGGGCTCCGGGTGGCCTACACGCTCAAGGCCAACAACGCCGACGAGGCCACGCTCTACGTCATGGAGGTCGCCACGGGCGCGGTCAGCGAGGTCGACGTCATCGAGGGCGCCAAGTACGCCTCGCCGAGCTGGACCCCGAAGGGCGACGGCTTCTACTACACCTGGCTGCCGATCGACCCGGCGATCCCCACCGCCGAGCGGCCCGGCTTCGCCGAGGTGCGCTTCCATAAGCTCGGCACGGACCCGACCAAGGACCCCGTCATCCACGAGAAGCTCGGCGACCCGCGCAAGTTCCTCTCCGCGGACCTCTCGCGCGACGGCAAGTGGCTCTTCGTCTACAAGTGGAACGGCTGGACCTCGGTCGAGATCACCTTCCGAAGCGTCGCGGCGCGCAAGCCGGGCTTCGCGCCCTTCTTCAACTCCACCGACGCCCAGGCCTCCGTGATCGCCTGGGAGGATCACTTCTACATCCTGACCAACGAGGGGGCGCCGCGCTGGCGCGTCTACCGGACCAGGGCCAGCAAGCCCGGGCGCGAGGCGTGGGTCCCGATCGTCGAGCAGCGCGACGACGTGGTCATCGACGGGATGCAGATCGTCGGCGGGCGGCTGGTGCTCAACAACCTCAAGAACGCCGCCAGCACCCTCGAGGTCCGCGAGCTCGACGGCAAGCTCGTGCGCGAGGTCCCGCTGCCAGGCATCGGGGCCACCTCGGGCATGACCGGCAACCCCGAGGACGACGCGGCCTACTTCAGCTTCACGTCCTTCACGACCCCCTGGCAGATCTACCGCACCTCCATCAAGAGCGGCCAGTCCACCCTCTGGGCCGAGGTCAAGATCCCCGTCGATGCCACGCCCTACAAGGTCGAGCAGGTCTGGTACACCTCCAAGGATGGCACGAAGGTCTCCATGTTCATCGTCCAGCGCGCGGACGCCCCGAAGGACGGCTCGACGCCATTTTTGCTCTATGGTTACGGGGGCTTCCAGGTCAACATGAAGCCCTTCTTCTCCTCCGGCCTCTTCCCCTGGCTGGAGGCCGGCGGGGGCTACGCGGTGCCGAACCTGCGCGGCGGCGCCGAGTACGGCGAGCAATGGCACCAGGACGGGATGGTGCTCAAGAAGCAGAACGTCTTTGACGACTTCATCGCCGCCTCGCGCTTCCTCATCGACGGCGGCTACACCGCCCCCGAGCGGCTGGCCATCCGCGGGGGCTCCAACGGCGGGCTGCTCGTCGGCGCCGCCATGACCCAGGCCCCCGAGCTCTTCGGCGCCGTGATCTGCGGCGTCCCCCTGCTCGACATGGTCCGCTACCACCTCTTCGGCAGCGGCAAGACCTGGATCAGCGAGTACGGCTCGGCCGACGACGAGGCCCAGTTCAAGGCCCTGTACGCCTACTCCCCCTACCACCAGGTCAAGCCCGGCGTCGCCTACCCCGCGGTCCTCTTCATGACCTCCGACACCGACGACCGCGTCGACCCCCTGCACGCCCGCAAGATGGCCGCCGCCGTCCAGGCCCTCAGCTCAGGCGATCAGCCCGTCCTGCTGCGCATCCAGGCCCAGGCCGGCCACGGCGGCTCCGATCTCGTCAAGGAGCGCGTCGAGGAGTCCGCCGACATGTACGCCTTCCTCATGAGCCTCTTTGGCATGAACCAGGAGCCCTGAAGAACCCCTTCGACCCCCTCGACGCCACGCACAATCAACGTGCCCTTAGGGAGCCTCGCCATGGGCGAACTTGACCGGCCCTGCCAATTTGTTACAAGAGTGGAGTGTCCGAGGAGCAATGAGGCTTGTTCGGGAACTTCGAGGCGTCCATGAGCGTCCAGAAGAAGGGCTTCACCCTCATTGAGTTGATGCTCGTCGTGTCGATCGTCGGCATCCTGGCTTCCATCGCCGTGCCCTCCTTCATCCGCTACGTCAAGCTGACGAAGAAGTCCGAGTCCTTCTCCAACCTCAAGGCCCTCGGCGACGGCGCCGCCTCCTACTACGAGGTCGACCACTACACCGAGGACGGCAAGCCCGTCGACGAGAAGCAGTTCCCCACCCCCTCGGGCAACCTCATCGACACCAACGCCTCCAAGCTGCCCGACTTCGTCCCCCGCGGCACCAAGTACGCCTCGACGGCCATCGACTGGAACACCCAGCCCTGGCTCGGCCTCAAGTTCCAGATCATCAAGCCCCAGTACTACCGCTACCGCTACTTCGCCGACAACAACGACCCGGCCCTGCCCGACTTCTTCACCGCCTGGTCCGAAGGCGACATCGACGCCGACACGGAGACCTCCCGCTTCGGCCTGAGCGGCGTCGCCGACCCCAGCGGCGGCATCTCGCTGTCCGCCATCTTCTCCTACGACAGCGACAACGACCTCGAATAACCCCCCCGACCTCCCCCCTCTCGCACTTCTTGAGCCACGCCGCCAGCGCGATCGAGCGACCCTGCGAGACCCTTGACGCACAAACCCGGCCCGACGGCGGCACCAGTCCCCCAATGCTCAGTCCGCGTTGAGCGCGTCGACGACCTCCAGCACGTCCCCGATCGAGTAGAAGTCCACCGTGATGAAGTTCGCCCGCCGACCCGCCTCCTCCTGACACCCCCGCACCCGATCGATCAAGAGCGGGTTGTGGTTGACCCGCTCGGCCAGATCCGCCCGCCCGATCGGGTTGGTCAAAAAGTGGTTGAAGATGAAGAGCGCGTTGCCCATCGAGCCCCGGTTGATCGCGCAGCTGAAGTCCGCCGCCGTCCGCGCGCTGTAATGCGTCTCCCAGGCGTGCGCCCACACGTCGAGGTAGGGCCCCTCGATCTGCCCCCCGCTGTCGGTGAACAACACCAGCCGCTCGCCGCGCTCGATCATCGACCCCAGCGTCGGCCAGCTCCCCCCCGCGTGCGCGTAGACCTCGGCCATCAGGCCGCTCTCTTCCATGGCCGCCAACGTCAACTCGGGGCCTATCCCGCTCTCGAAGATGATCGTCACCACCTCGCGCGGGTTCGCGTCCAGGAAGGCCCGGATCTCCCCCAGGCCCTCGACCAGCGGCTGCCGCCCCGCCAGACAGACCCCGTGGCAGAGCGAGGCGACCCCCTCGTCGTCGTGGGTGTCCAGCATCAACCCGCGCACCCCCCCCAGGAGCTGGTCCGTGATGCTCTCGCGCTGGTTCGGGCCGAAGAAGCCGCGCGCCTCGCTCGCCATCGCGTTGTGCGTCGTGACGGTGGCCACCTCGTCGTACCGACGATCGCACAGCGCGACCCGGCCATTGCACCCGCCCTCCTCGGGCGCCCACCGGTAAGCCTCCCCCGCCTCCTCGCCCCCCCCGTCGATGTCCCCCGCGTCGCCGGGCTCCTCGCCCAAGGCCCCGACCTCCGCCCCATCCCCGCAGCCCGAGCATAGAAACACCAGCAAGAACAAGGAGATGGGTCGTGATTCAGGCATGCTCAAGCTCCCCCCGCGGGCTCCCTGACGAAGCGGTAGACCCGGGCGGGCTTCGAGGCCGTGATCCGCTTGCCGGGGGCCTGCTCAAGGACCCCATCGTCGATCATCCGCAGCACGCGCCGCCTGAAGTTGCCCGGGTCGAGCCGCTCGCCGAGGATGACCTCGAAGACCGCGCGCAGCTCCGCGATGGAGAAGGCCTCGGGGACCAGCTCGAAGGCGATGGGGCCGCGGTGCAGCTCCCGGCGCACGCGCGCCAGCGCCGCGCGCAGGATCTCGGCGTGATCAAAGGCCAGCGCGTCCGGGTCGAGGGCCGCGGCCGAGAACCACGCCGCGCCAGAGGCGTCGCCGCCGGCGCGGACGAAGGGCGCCAGCTCCGGCTTGACGAGCGCGAACCAGGCGACGCTGATGACCCTGAGCCGAGGGTCGCGCCCGGCCTTGCCGAAGGCGCCGAGCTGTTCGAGGTACACCGAGCCGCGCGGCAGCCCCGTCTCCTCGGCCAGCTCGCGGGCCGCGGCCACCTCCAGATCCTCGCCCTGATCCTCGCCCTGGCCGACGCGCACGAAGCCCCCCGGCAAGGTCCAGCGCCCCTTGAAGGGCGGCCGATCGCGCTCGATCAGCAGCAGCCTCAGATCCGCGTCCTGGATGGTGAAGATGACCAGATCCACGGCCACGGCGGGCCGCGGATAGCGGCTGATGTCCGTCATCGCGCTCCTCCCTCCCTGGCACTATCGTGCACCAGAGAGATGCTTCGCAAGTGATACCCGACCACAGCCGAGAGACCCACGTTGTGGGCGGTCCAGGCGGCGCCCTGAGCCTGTGCCATCACTCGGCGGTGCGGTGCACCAGCCTCGCCCAGGCCCAGGCCATCCCCCTGTCCTCGCCCACAAAGCAAGCCCTTCGTCTGTGGTACGGAACCACGTTTGAAGCACTTTCATCTTGGGCATCCTGGTGGCCTGAAATGTAAGTGGCTTGAGCATGGCTCCGTATGATTGGGTATGACCGCCCTGCGGCACCCGGGATCGTCGCGTCGAGGAGGCCCTCACCGGCTTCTGGCGCAGTTGTCGCGTCGCGTTTCATGGAACCTGCGGCCCCAGGGTTCGGGGCCGAGCCTCATGAGAACCGCCAGAATCAAGAAGTGAGCGCCTGCTCCAGACGACGATCCCGGCCTGGCGCCCATCCGGCGAGGGTGGATCGAGCCCTCGGCGGATGGGCGCTCGGGTCAGCGGCCCAGATCCAGCGGATCGGTCGTCTTGACGAGGTGGAAGCCCGCCTCGGCCAGCGCCTCGAGGCCCCGAGCGGCCAGCGCGGGGAAGTCGAGCGAGGGCGGCAGCGGGTCCAGCGGCGGGGCCGGGACGGGGCTCATGGCGTCCTGCAGGACGTAGACCCGGTCGACGAGCGCGGGGTCCGTGGACAGGATCCGGTCGTGCAGGTCGCGCAGGGTCGACAGGACGCAGTGCGAGCTGGCCTGCCCGAAGACGTAGACCCGATCGTGGGACATCAGCGCTTCGAAGAGGCCCTCGTTGAAGGCCCCGACGCGCTGGCCGCCGAGCTCGGTGACCTCCGGCGAGAGGACCGAGTAGTTCTCGGTCAGCGGGTGCGCGCCCTTGAGTTCGAAGCGGGTCGGCTGGCGGCGGGCGACGCCGTGGTAGATCGAGGCCTCCATCATCGCCGGGACCAGGGCGTGGCTGACGCCCCCCAGCAGCGTGTGCCAGGGCCAGATCGTCAGGACGTAGCGGCCGCTGTCTTCGAGGCGCTGGCAGTACTCCAGGCAGACCTCGACGCTGGCCTCGACGGGCTTGAAGCGGCCTCCTCGCACGTCCTGGGCCGAGATCGTCGTCAGCGGCGCGGGGTGGCGGCCCTCGGCGTCGACCCAGAAGGCCGGGTGGAAGATCTGGTGGACGGCGTGGGTGTCGAGCGAGAAGATCAGGCTCGTGATCCGATCCAGGTTGCCATAGATCCACGAGAGCGCCCGCGCGCTGTCCTCGACGGCGCCCGGCACGAAGAGGCTCGCGCCCGGCACGCAGAAGCCCACCTGGCAGTCGATCCCGAAGGCCGCCACGCGCACCCTGTCCTCGGCCGCCGGGCGCAGCCCGAGCCGCCCCCTCGCCTCGACCGCCTCGGCCGCAACGACGGCGGCGCGCTCGATGTAGACCGACCCGACCGCGTCGGGATCGTAGAAGCTGGGCAGGGCGAGGCTCATGGCGGACCTCCTTTCTTCAGAAAGCGTCGAGGACATCGTTGTCACGCGGGGCTGGCGGTGTCCAGTCGGGCGCGCCTGTCGCGACGAGCTTGTCAAGTTAGAGTGTTTGTGACTCCATAAAGAGTCGTGGCGACTATTTCTGCACGAGCGACGGGCATGTCAAGGCCGATGAGGGCCAGAGGGCGAAAAATCACCTCAGCGGGCGGGGTGGCGGGCGACGAAGCGGACGATGTCGCTCCAGGCCAGTTCGAAGCTGTGGCGATCGAAGTTCGAGCCGGTCACGAGCCAGTCGAAGTGGGGCGGGTCGTGGCGGCTGTCGCGGAAGTGCCCGATGATGTCGTGGTGGTCGGCGTTGGCGGTGTGGATCACCTCGCCGCGGATCTGCGAGGCCGTCGGCACGACCCCGTCGTTGGACTCCATCCAGTCGTCCAGCGGGTAGCCCCGGTGCAGCGCCGCGATCTGCACGTCCGTCAGCGCCGGCCGGTGCGCCTCGTCGAGCACCCCGGCGATCTTGTGCAGCGCGTGGTAGAGCGTGTGCATGGCCTGCGCGTAGGGCGCCATCCCCGTCGAGAGCGTCGAGCGCACCCCCGGCGGGTTGGCCCGCGTGACCACCGAGCCGTAGCGCGTCGTCGGCCTGTCCACCGTCGTCGCGTTGAACAGGTCCATGCACTGCGGCGCGAGCTGCGGCAGCAGCGACTGATCGTTGCCGACCTCGGCGAAGAAGTCCTTGATCTGCGCGCGACGATCCGGCGTAAAGTCGCTCAACAGTTGAGAAAACATCTGATCCAGGATCGTCCGCCCCAGCCGCGTGCTCCCCTGCGGGATCGCCAGCAGCCCCGCCAACCTCGCCAGGATCGACACCGGCAACGCCCCAAAGCGCGTAATGTAGATCGTCGCCAGAGAGAGCACCTGCAGGAGCCGCTGCCCCATCAAGCTGGTGAAGACCCCCGCCATCGGCGCGCCGTAATGCGGCGTCGCGATCGACACCACCGTCTTGACCCGGCTCGCGTAGCGCTCCACGTCGATGCTCGTGCGCAGGCACACCCCCGGCGTCGTCAGCAGCCGCGCGTCCAGCCCCCCCGTCGAGTGGCCGATCAAGTGGATCTCCACCCGCTCCGGATCCTTGACCGTCGCCGCGATCGACTCCAGCAGCGCCACCGTCCTGCGGTGCAGGGACGCCGTCGGCGACGCCTCCGTGAAGTAGGCCTGCGCTCTGAGCCCCTCCTGCTCGAAGAGCTCGGGCAGCAGCACCCGCACATGCTCCCAGTACCCCACCTCGCCGAGGTTCGTGAAGCCGAAGAAGCCGGGGATGATGTAGATCAAGTGGTCCGTGGGGCCCTGGGCCTCGGGCATCGGCGTGCTCCTGAGCGGGTCTGCGCCAAGCGGCGCGACGCAGCAACCTAACACGGCCGACCCGGCCGACCCAACGCCTCCAGCCCCAGAGCGATCCGCCCGATGGTCCAATCAGGCCACCCCGAGGGGGTGTCCATTTGGACATCTCCCGGCCCTCGACGATCCGGGCTAGATTGCCAGACATCGAGGGTGGGGACGCCAACCCCACGGGCCTGGACACTTCCTGCGCCAACCGCTCGCGGCGCGCAGCCGAGATATCAAGGAGACAACGAAGATGACACACGCACGCAGACTCTCGATCACGACCGCCCTGGCCTGCTGCTGCCTCAGCATGCTGGCCTGCGTCCAGGACCAGACCCCCACCGCCGATCTCAACACCGTCGAGGGCGCCAGCCTCGGCGACGCCCCCGAGCAGGACGCCCCCGACCGCGACGCCCCCGACCGCGAGGGCGAAGGCGACCGCCTGCCGCCCGAGGGCGAGGGCGACGGGCCGACCTGCCTGGACCGCTGCAAGGCCGGCGCCCGGGCCGCCTTTACCCAGTGCGTCGACAGCGGCCGTGACCGCGAGGCCTGCGGGGACTACGCCCGAAACCTCGCCCGCAACTGCGCCCAGGACCATTGCGGCGGCGAAGAGGCCTCCTGCGAGGACCGCTGCCAGAACCTCGGCCGCCGCGCCTTCCGCCGCTGCTCCGAGGCCGGCGGCGAGCGCGTCCGATGCGCCCGCGTCGCCCACGGCTTGACCCTGCGCTGCGCCGAGGCCCGCTGCCAGGACAACGTCGAGTGCGAGGACCGCTGCATCGAGGGCGCCCGCGCCGCCGCTGACCAATGCGTCGACGAGGGCCACGACCCCGAGGCCTGCCGCCTGCGCGCTCGCCACGGCGCCGCCGCCTGCATGGAAGAGCATTGCGCCCCCTCGGAGCGCCCCGCGCCTGGCGATGACACCGAGCCCCCCGCGCCCGGCGACCGCCCCGCGCCCGAGGACGACACCGAGCGCCCTGCGCCCGAGGAGCGCCCCGAGCCCCCGCCCTCCTGCGAGGACGGCTGCGGCCTGCGGGCCCGCCAGCTCCTGGCCGATTGCGTCGCCGACGGCCACGCGGAGAGCGACTGCGCCACCCGCGCTCGGACCTTCCACGGCCAGTGCATCGACCGCTGCGAGGAGGCCCCCGCCCCCCGCCCCTGATTTTCGAGTGTGCCTGCAAGACCGGGAGGTTCCCGCGACCCCCCGGATTTAACAAGCGGATGCCCCGGACCTCACACTTATGGGAGACCGGGGCTCTTCTTTTTCTTGCCCCAGGCGAGTTTGCATTTCTGACGCCGCCGCCCCATCCTCCCTGCCGTGAAGGGGAGGTGGGATGCGGCGTGAGCGGGTCAAAGCCATCGCCGTCGGGATCATCACGGTCCTGACGGGCTACCTCGGGCAGGCCCATGGCCGCTTCCTCTACCTGGAGCGCCTGACCACCGACGAGGTCCTGGCGCCCCCGTCGAGCCCGGACCTCACGCCGCCGACCTCGGCGATCTCGGCGCCGTCGCCCCCTCCGCCCTCGCTGGCCGCGCCGCAAGCCTCCACGCCGGGGACCGCCGCGCCGCCCTCCGCCCTCGCCGGTGGGATCGGCGCGTCGGGGGGCGCGGCCCGGAGCCTCCACGTCCTCTTCATCGACGGCCTGCGCGCCGACTTCGTCCCCCGGATGCCCCACCTGAGCCGGATGGCCTCGATGGGAGCGTCGAGGGCCTTGATCGCGGACTTCCCCTCGATGACCTACGCCGGGGCGACGACGCTGGCCACGGGCGTCACGCCGCTCTACAGCGGGGTCCGGCTCAACGACACCCAGCCCTGGGTGCCGCTGGACTCCCTGTCCCAGCGCGCCGACGCCGCCGGGATCGACGTCTTCATCGACGGCGAGGAGCTGGACGACTTCGTCCTCCTGATGCGCCCGACGCGCGACTTCACCGCCGGGGGCTGGGCAGAGGCGGGCGCAGGCGAGGGGAGGCGGCTGTCGTGGCTCTACTTCGAGGCGGTGGACAGGGCGGGGCACCAGCACGGCGCGGCCTCTGAGCAGTACGCCGAGGCCGTCGCGCAGGCCGACGCCCGCGTCGGCGCGCTGCTGGAGCGCCTCGATCCGGCGCGGGACGCCCTCGTGGTCGTCTCCGATCACGGCCACCTCGACGCGGGCGGCCACGGCGGCGACGAGCCCGAGGTGGTCACGGCGGCCTTCGTCGCCTTCGGGCGCCCCTTCGTCAAGGGCGGGGGGCGCGGCGGCGCGGCCCCCATGCGCGACTTCGCCCCGACTGTGGCCGCCGCGCTCGGGATCGCCGCGCCCTCCGGGGCCTTCGGCGTCCCGATGGTCGACGCCCTCGACCCGGCGCTCGCCCTGGTTGGCGCCGAGGCGGCCGAAAAACCTCCTGATTACAAGGGGATGGAGAGGGCCGCCGCGCAGGACGCCCAGGACCGGGCGCGCTTCGTCGAGGGCGCCAGGGGGCGGCTGCTGATCGGGGCGCTGGTGTGCCTCCTGATCGGGCTCCTGGCGGCGGCGCTGCATGGGGGCGGGGTCTTGCGGCTGCGGGCGCGGGACTTCTTGCCGGGTGTGGTCTACAGCGGCCTCTTCGGGCTGGGCCACTGGGCGCTGGGCTACCCGATGACGTGGAGCATCCCGCGCGGCGAGGCGGCCTTCATCATCGAGTTGAGCGCGGTGGGGGTGTTGGCGACGGCGGCGGCGGTGTGGATCGCGCGGGCCGATCGTCGGGTCGAGGAGGCCTGGGCCACGGCGCTGCTCTTTGGCCTCCCCTACGCGCTGGCGTCGGCCTGGGCCGGGATCGACATGCGGCAGCTGCCGGCCCCGGTCGAGAGCTACGCGGTGATCTTCCTGGCGACGCTGATCTTCTACGACGGCATCTTCTTTGGCCTGCGCGCCTTCTCCCGCCCTCCTGCGCCCCTCAAAGAACCTTCGTCAGATCCCGGTGTCCAAGGCGTCTGAGAGGTCGTCTGGAAACCGAGGAGAGGCATCATGATCAAGCACTTCCCTGCACTTGGGCTGTGTCTGGCGGTCGCGTGCGCGGCCGCCTGCCAGGGTCACACACAGGAGGCCGTCGGGCTCGACGCCGCCGCGGCGAGCGCCGCCCTTGAGGCCGCCCTGGGCGCGGCCCCGCAGCGCGCCGCCGAAGGCGCGCAGCCCGGAGGCTCG
>SYOX01000023.1 GCA_005804885.1 Pseudomonadota bacterium | reverse complement strand
AGGCCTCGGGGACGGGCAACAAGAAGTTAGCGATGAACGGCGCGCTGACGGTGGGGACGCACGACGGCGCCAACGGCGAGATCCGCGAGGCGGTCGGCGACGACAATTTCATACACTTCGGCCTGACGGTCGGGCAGGTCAAGGCGCTCAAGAACTCGGGCTACGACCCGCAGGAGTACATCGACAGGAGCCCCCGGCTCAAGGCGGCGCTGGACCTGATCGCCTCGGGCTTCTTCAGCCCGGACGACCCGCAGCGCTTCCGGCCCATCATCCAGAGCTTGCGCCACGAGGACGCCTACCTGCACTGCGCCGACTTTGACGATTACGTCGCCTGCCAGCAGCGCGTGGCCGAGGTCTGGGCCGACCCGATGGCGTGGACGCGCCACGTCGTCCACAACCTGGCCAGGGTCGGGCGCTTCTCGTCCGATCGCACCATCCGGCAGTACGCCGCCGAGATCTGGGGCATCCACCCGGTCAAGGTCACCCTCTGAGCCCCCAGAACGCTGACCGGTTTGACTCCCGTCGGCCTCGGCCCCTCAAACCCATCAGCGTTCTGGGCAGTGCCAGGCGGCGCCAGCGTGGCCCCCGCCAGGGGCAGGGTCTCTATCTCTCGTCCCTCGCCTCGGGCTGAAGCGCCAACCCTCGGCGGCGGCCCTTGCGCCGGGGGGATCAACAGGGCATCATCGATCCCGGCGCATGACTTTCGCACTTTCTGGGACGGTGACCCTGGGCTCTCGGGTCGCGGGGTGGAGTGGGCACATCATGGAGTTGAGTCAGAAGGGTTCCTACACCTCGATCGAGGAGTTCAACAGGCTCCGGGTCGAGCTGGTCTGGACCTCCCAGGTGGATCTGGACCTGATGGTCTTCTACAAGACGCGCGCGGGGAAGGTCGGGGGGGTCTACTCGGAGCGCTACAAGGGGGGGGAGCACGGGAGCCTGAGCGAGTCGCCCTTCATCGCGCTGTCGGGCGACGCGGGGGTCGCGGCCCCGGAGGTCGAGGCGCCCGACGACAAGCGCGAGGTGCTGGACATCGCCCGGCTGGATCACTTCGAGCAGCTCTGCGTCTGCGCGGTGAACTTCACCGAGGCGGCCGAGGCCTCGGGGCGGGTCTTCGCCGACTTTGACGCCCGCGTCGAGGTGACCACGGACAAGGGCGAGGCCTTCAACGTGGTGCTGGACTCGGTCGAGCAGGGGGCGGTGGCGATGATCTGCAAGCTGCTGCCGACCTTCCTGGGATCGGATCTGGTCAACAAGAGCGAGGTCATGTCGGTCGAGCGCCTGCGCGAGGTCGCGCCCGGCGCCGCCTCCCTGGAGTTGACCAAGCGCTGACCCCGGCGACGCTGGTGAAGCCATGAGCAAGCCGAGGCCATCGTCGGGCGAGGCCGCGCGCCCGGGCGATCCGGGCGAGGGCCGGCGGGTGATGGGCCCCTGGTCGGCGATGTCGATGGTGGCGGGCTCGATGCTCGGCATCGGGATCTTCTTGACCCCGCCCATCGTCGCCGGCCATGTGAGCGCCCCGGCGATCTTCTTCCTGCTTTGGGTCGTGGGGGGGCTGGCGGCGCTCTCGGGCGCGGTGGCCTACGCCGAGCTCGGCGCGATGATGCCGAAGGCGGGCGGCGATTACGTCTTCTTGAGGGAGGCCTTCGGCGCCTCGACGGCCTTCGCGTGCGGGTGGGTGATCTTCGGGGCGGTGTTCACCGGCTCCATCGCGGCCATGGCCGTGCCGCTGTGTCAGTATCAGCTCCCGGCGCTCGTCAACCCCTTGCTCGACGCCCTGCCCGTCGCCGGGGCGTGGCGGCTGGACCCCGAGGCGCCGATCTTCCCTGGCGCGCCCCTGGACGCGGCCCGCGCGCTGGGGGTGGCGCTGGTGCTGGCGATCACGGGGCTCAACGCGCTGGGGGCGCGGCTGTCGGCGTGGGTGCAGAACCTGACGACGATCGTGCCTGCGGCCGTCTTCGCGGTCGGCGCGCTGGTTGTCCTGGCGGTCGGGATGCCGCCCTCGAGTGCGGCGGAGGTGATGGCGGCGCCGACGCCCACCGCGGCGCTGAGCGCGGGGGCGCTGGCGTCCTCCTACATGGCCGTCTACTTCGCCTATTCGGGGTGGAACGCGGTCAACTATGTCGCCGGGGAGGTCGACCGGCCGGGGCGCAACATCCCGCTGGGGCTGCTCGGGGGGACGGCGGCGATCATGGCGCTCTACCTGTTGATGTGCGCGGCCTTCATCGAGGTGCTGGGCTACGGGGGGCTCAAGGCGTCCATGGAGGCTGGGACGGCGGCGGCGACGGCCTTCGGGGGGCCGAAGGTGGGCTGGGCGGTGACGCTGATGATCGCCTTCGGGCTGCTGGGGTCGATCAACGGGACGATCCTGGGCGGGGCGCGGGTGGCCTATGCGATGGCGCGCGACGGGGCCTTCTGGTCCGGCGCGGCGAAGCTCTCCGAGCGCCACGCGGTCCCCACCCGCGCGCTGTGGATCCAGGCGGCCTGGGCCTGCGCCTTCATCGTCAGCGGGAGCTTCGAGGCGCTGCTGAACCTCGTCAGCCTCGCGATGATCGCCATCGGGGCCGTGACGGTGGCCTCGGTCTTCGCCCTGCGCCGAAAAAGTCCAGATGTTGCAAGACCTTATCGCATCACGGGCTATCCCTGGACGCCGGCCTTCTACCTGATCGCCAGCGCCCTGGTCGTGGCCGTGACGATCTTCGAGGCGATCCAGAAGGGGAAGATCGAGGGCTGGTACCCGCTCCTGGGCCTCTTGATCCTGCCGGTGGCCTTCACCATCCACGCCCTCGGCGCCCGTCGATCCCGCGCCTGACGCGCTCTTCGTCCGATCGCGCCCCAGATCAGGGCGAGTCCGATGAGGCGGCCTTCGGAGGCGCGTCGGCGGGGCTTCGGTGTCGCAATCAGGGCGCTGCGGGGGCCAGGAGATCGGCAGAAAGGGGGACCTCGGCGGGGAAGCCGAGCGGGCCTCGCCAGAGGCTGTGGGGGAAGCGCGAGGCGGCGGCGTTGTAGTCGACGGCGGCTTCGTCGTAGCGCTTGCGCTCGATCCGGACGCGGTTCTCAGCGCCGGCGAGCTCGGCGTTGAAGTCGGCCAGCGCCTCGGCGTTCCTGGCGCGCGCCGCGGCGTCCTGCTCAAGCGCGGCGGCGGCCATGAAGCTCTCGTAGCGCGCCCTGGTCTCCGCCTGGCGTTCGAGGACGTTGGGGAGCTGGGCGTGCTTCTTCTCGACCAT
The DNA here is from genome assembly GCA_005804885.1 of Pseudomonadota bacterium. Lineage (GTDB taxonomy): Bacteria > Myxococcota_A > Bradymonadia > Bradymonadales > SYOX01. The sequence continues at coordinate 1,245 of SYOX01000023.1, read as the reverse complement.
CTTGCTGCTGTCGGAGAGGACGGACTGGGAGTAGAGGCCGCTGGAGAGGGCCAGCCCCAGCAAGGCGGCCAGCGCGAGCGCGGCGCCGACGAGGCGCTTCTTGCGCAGCGCGGCGGCCTCGGCCGCCTGCCGCGTCTGGCCCTTGCGCTCCTTCTCCAGCGCGCCGACGGCGTCCTCGACGTAGCTCGCCTTGATGCCGAGCTCGCCGGCGACCTCCTGGAGCTCTTCGACCGAGATGCGCTCGGCGTCGGCGTCCTGGGCCCTGGCGGCGATCTCGATGAGATCGTCGACGTCCTCGCGCTCGATGGAGGGCGCCCGCGACGCGCCCTCGCGGTCAAGCCGGGCGGTCGCGGCGGTCCGCCGAGCGGGTTCGGCGGCCGGCTCGTCGGGGTCGGGCCGCGCGGCGGCCTCTTCGACGTCGACGGCCTCTCGGGTCGCCGCCTGGGTGCGTCTCGGGTCGCTCATGCGATCGTCACCGCGTCGGGCAGCTCATTGCCGGCGCGGTCCTGGCCGGGGGCGGACTCGCGCAGCAGCGCCCCGATCTGCGCCAGCGCGCCGGTCAGCCCGCCGACCAGATCCTGCTTGCCGCAGCCCTCGGCGACCTGATCGATGACGCGCTGCCAGAAGCCCTCCTCGGCGGCGCCGTGGATGCCCGGCCCCGCGAAGACGGCCGCCTTCCTGTCCTCGATGGCGACGTAGAGCAGCACGCCGGTGCTGTCCTGGGTCTGGCCCATCTCAAGCTGCCCGAAGAGCTCGGCGGCGCGCTCAAGCGCCCCAGGCCCCTTGCAGCGGCGCTCCAGGTGAACCCGGACCTCGCCTCGGTTGTGGGCCTCGGCGGCCTTGATGGCGGCGACGAGGGCCTGCTCCTGGGTGTCATCGAGGTACTTTCTGGAAAAAGGCCACCAGCCCATCGCTGTCCTCCTTGTCATGGAGGGGGCAGTGTAGGAGAGAAGCACCCTGGCGCACAACTGCTGCGATGTCGTGGGAAGATCGGGAGAGCGGAAGGTGGGGGAGTCGAACCCCCAAGGGCCTCTTGAGCCTCGCTCGGCTTCCAACCGAGTGCCATCGCCTGTTGGCTTGACCTTCCAAAGCGACGGGCCGAGATCATTCGGCCGCGTCGAGAGTGCCCAGGGCGGGATTCGAACCCGCAACCTCCAGGTCCTGAGCCTGGCGCCAGCTTCCAGTTGGGCCACCTGGGCGGTGGGCCTGCGAGCCGTCGAAGGGACAACCCGCAGGGCTTTCAGT
>SYOX01000022.1 GCA_005804885.1 Pseudomonadota bacterium | reverse complement strand
GCTGGCCAAGGCCCTGGCCGAGTTCCTCTTCGACTCCGAGGATGCGCTGATCCGCATCGACATGAGCGAGTATCAGGAGCAGGCCAAGGTCAACACGCTCATCGGCTCGGCGCGCGGCTACGTCGGCAGCGAGAAGGGCGGCGTGCTGACCGAGGCCGTCCGCCGCCGGCCCTACTCCGTCGTCCTCTTCGACGAGGCCGAAAAGGCCCACCCCAAGGTCTTCGATCTGCTCCTGCAGGTCCTCGACGAGGGCCGCCTCTCCGACAGCCAGGGCCTTGAGGTCGACTTCACCAACACGATCGTCATCATGACCAGCAATGTCGGCTCGCGCGAGATCCTCGACATGACCGGCACGATGACCAACGAGCAGATGGAGGTCCAGATCCGGGCCTTGATCAAGAATTACCTCAAGCCCGAATTCATCAACCGGATCCAGGACATCGTCGTCTTCAACGCGCTGCGGATGACCGCCATCCGGCTCATCGCCGACATCCAGATCAAGAAGCTGCGCAAGCTGCTCGTCGATCAAAAGCTCGACATCAACCTCACCGACGACGCCGCCGACTGGATCTCCCAGGCCGGCTACGAGCCCGAGTACGGCGCCCGGCCCCTGACCCGCGCCATCCTCAACCACATCCAGGATCCCCTCTCCATGCTCATCCTCGAAGGCAAGTACGCCCCCGGCGAGACGATCACCATCGACGTCGCCGAGGACGGCACCGCCCTGGTCTTCAAGGGCTACGAGTAGCCCGACGGGCTCTCCAGACCGCCACGGCGCCCTCGCGACCCGCCTTGATTGTTCCCGACAGGGTCACCGGCCATCGATCCCGACAGCGGCTCCTGCGGCCCGCCCCCCCGAATCATCGTGCCCACCCAACGAGCCCCCCGATCCATCGACACCCGTAATACAAGGGTCCCCCCTCCTTCCGGAGGGAGGAGGGGGACAGGGGGTGGAGTGTGCGGGGACAGGGGCTGGAGCGTGCGGAGGCGCGGCAAGGTTGCCGCGACGCCCTGTTGAGCATCTTTCGCGATCAAGATCTGGAGCGGTATTTCAGGGCGGAGATGCGGGGTGGCGTAGGCAAAGCCTTGTCCAAAGGAGGGTGCGGGTGGCACTGTGGTTGTCCGGCGTGGGCAGGCTTGGGGGGGCGGGTGAAGAGACGGCGTGCTGATCATTGAAGGGGAGGCCACGGGGATGGACCGGAGGCGGTTTCTGGAGATGGGGGCGCTGGGGATGGCGGGGGCGCTGGCCGGGTGTCATCTGAGCCTGGAGCAGGGGATGTTCAACCCCTGCCACGAGAAGTTCCCGCGCGAGATCAAGCGCCACAAGATGATCAAGGCCGCCTGGAGGGGGATCGACGATCGGCTGGTGTGGGATTGCCACGCGCACCTGGTCGGGGTGGGCGACAGCGACTCTGGGGCCTGGATTACGCCCGACATGGAGAGCCTGAGCCACCCGGTTCAGTACATCCAGAAGACGATCTACATGAACGCGGCCTGCGCGGAGGTGGATCGGGACATCGACCGGGCGTTCTTGAGGCGCTTGATCCAGCTTCACAAGATGATGCCGGCCGGCGTGCGGCTGATGTTGATGGCCTTTGACTGGCACCACGACGAGGCGGGGCGGCCCGTGCCTGCCCAGAGCACCTTCCACACCCCGAACGATTACGCGCGGCGCGTGGCGGCGGCCTTCCCCGAGCGCTTCGAGTGGATCGCCTCCATCCACCCCTACCGGGAGGACTGCGTCGAGGCGCTCAAGGAGGCCGTCGCAGGAGGCGCGCGGGCGGTCAAGTGGCTGCCGCAGGCGATGGGGATCGATCCGGGCAGCCCGCTCTGCGATCGCTTCTACGACGCGCTGGCCGCCGTGGACCTGCCGCTGATCAGCCACGCCGGGGCGGAGAAGGCCGTCGAGGGCCCTTCGGAGAGCTTCGGGAACCCGCTCAAGCTTCGGAGGGCTTTGAACCGCGGCGTGCGCGTGGTGGTGGCGCACTGCGCGAGCCTGGGCGAGGAGGTGGATCTGGACGAGGGCCCGGAGGGTCCGACGGTGGAGAGTTTTTCGCTCTTCGAGCGGCTGATGGACGAGCCGGCCTATCAGGGGAGGGTCTTCGGGGAGCTGTCGGCGATGACCCAGAGCAACAGGGTGGGCAGGCCCCTGCAGACGGTCATCGATCGAACGGACTGGCACCCGAGGCTGGTCAACGGGACGGACTACCCGCTGCCGGGGGTGATGCCGCTCTTCAGCCTGGCGGGCTTCGTCAACGAGGGCTACCTCGAGAGGCACGAGGCCAGCGTCCTGGAGCAGATCCGGATCGTCAACCCGCTGCTCTTTGACTTCGTGCTCAAGCGGCACCTCCAGTTTCAGGGCAAGAAGCTGTCGCCGATCGTGTTCTACTCGCGCCGCGTCTTCGACAAGGGCGCCTGAGGGTGGTGCCCTTGGAAACACAGCCCCTCTTCAAGCCCGGCGACCTGATCGCGGGTCGGTTCCGGGTTGAGCGCGTGCTGGGGGAGGGCGGCTTCGGGGTGGTCTTCGAGGCGACCCAGCTCAACCTCGGCCGCCGGGTGGCGCTGAAGGTCTTGCGGCCTTCGTTGGCCTCGGACGGCGGGCGCGGCGCGCGCTTCCTGCGGGAGGCGAAGGTGGCCCAGCGCCTCGGGCACCCCAACACGGTGCGCCTGTACGACTTCGGTGCGACCGACGAGGGGCTGCTCTACATCGCGTGGGAGTACCTGGAGGGGACCGCGCTCGATGAGATCATCGCGGCGCAGGCGCCGATGACGCCGGAGCGGGTCGCGCGGGTCGCCTCGCAGATCCTCAAGGCCTTGATGGAGGCCCACGCCGCGGGGGTGGTGCATCGGGACATCAAGCCGGCCAACATCATGCTGTGCGCCTTTTCGGGGGAGCAGGACTTCGTCAAGGTGCTCGACTTCGGCATCGCCAAGGACATCGAGGGCACGGACGGGACGCTGACCCGCGCGGACGGGATCATCGGGACGCCGCCCTACATGTCGCCGGAGCAGGTCAACGGCGGGGTCATCACGGCGGGGACGGACTTGTACGCGCTGGGGCTGGTCATGGCCGAGATGCTGACCGGCGAGCGGGTCTACGGCAACGGCTCAAGCCTCCAGATCTGCATGCAGCAGGCGTCGCCGAGGCCCGTGCCGCTGCCGGAGGTGGTGATCAAGAGCGCGCTCGGCCCGGTGATCCAGGGGGCGACGGCCAAGGATGCTGCGGAGCGCTACGCCAGCGCCGAGGCGATGCTCGACGCGCTCGGCGGGGTGGCGCCGGGCCTTGGGTCGGCGCCGCTGGCGACGCTGGTGGATATGGCGCCCGTGGAGGCCGTCCCGACCGTGGCGTCGCCGGCGATCCCTTCAGGTGGCAAGCCGCATGGGCGGCGCTGGGCGGCGATGGGGTTGGCGGCGCTGGCGTTGATGGGGCTGGCCGGCTGCGGGATCGTCGCGCTGGCGCTGGTCTTTGGCGGGCTCAAGGGGAGCTGGGGTGCCGATGGGGGGCAGGGGGGCGATCTTGAAGGGGGATCGCCATCCAAGAGGGGGGAGAGCAGGGCCGAAGATCGCGGCGAGTCGGTCGGGGCGGGCGGCGATGAGGTGAAGGAGCGGCCCCGTCGGCGCAAGAAGCCGAGGCGCTTTGCGCATTGGGAGGCCGCCGATCTGAGGGCGCGGCTCAAGGCGGCGGGCTGCCGGGTGGACGACTTCTCGTCGATGGACATCGCGGGGGCGCGCAACGACACCTTCTCGGCGCTTTGCGGCGGGAAGATCTTCACGATCTCGCTCTACCGGAGCGAGAGCAGCGTGGCGCGCGGCAGCTTGATGCTGGCTCAGGCCGAGGACGCGGGGGTGAAGGAGGACGGGGAGGTCGTCTTGACGGTCTTTGGGGACACGAAGGAGGAGGGAGAGGGGCTGCTGGAGGAGCTCTTGTACTTCTAGAACGCTGATTGGTTTGAGGGACCGAGGCCGGCGAGGCCGACAGCGACGCCGTCGGCCAGATAGACGCCAAGGAGGAGCACCCAGTGGGTGACGCACAGGCGGGCACTTTGGCCCGCCGGCACAAGCTGTGCTCGCATCGACGACGCCGGCATCGATCTTGCCGACGGCGTCGATCTTGCCGACGGCGTCGTTGTCGGCCCGTTGGCCGACGGGAGTCAAACCGGTCAGCGTTCTAGATAAGTGTTCCGAATGCGGCAACAGATAAGGGTGGAAAGCGAGGGTCCACTCTGCGATCCTCTTTGTGTCTAAACAAACCTTAGACACAGAGTGAACCCTCGATGACCCACATTCTACCTGACCTCTGTCGC
>SYOX01000135.1 GCA_005804885.1 Pseudomonadota bacterium | reverse complement strand
GAAGGCCTTGAACTCCCCGGAGAGCTGCGCCGCCAGCGTCTTGTTGTGCGCCATGACCAGCGTCGGCCGCTGGACCCGCTCGATCACGTTGGCGATCGTGAAGCTCTTGCCGCTGCCCGTGATCCCCAGCAAGGTCTGGAAGGGCCTGCCCTCGACGAGCCCGCGGGTCAGCTCCTCGATGGCGACCGGCTGATCGCCGGTGGGAGAAAAGGGGCTCTCGAGCCTGAACGCGTTCATGATCACCCTCCCGGACAAGCCGCCTTTGAGAGGGAGACACTATACATCTGCTCATGTTGTTTTTCAAGCGCCGCCGGTGGTTGCCACGAGGGCATTCTTGAGCTTAGTATCTGGCGGCCATGAAGACTGTTGATTGGAGACGGGGGATCCTTGATGAAGACCAGAGGGACAAGCATCGGGCGGTGGGCCGTGGCGCTGGCGGCGCTGGCCGCGGGGGTGGTGGTCGCCCAGGGCGCCGAGGCCACGCCGATCTACGCCATCCAGGCGGCCAACGCCTGTGACACTTGCCACATCGAGCCCCTGGGCTGGGCCAACCCCGAGCAGTCCGAGCGCTTCTGCACCATGGACTGCAATGGCTGCCACGTCAGCCCCACCGGCGGCGGCCTGCGGACCCCCTCGGGCCAGTTTTACGGCAAGGAGGTGCTGCCGATGTGGGGCCAGCGCCCCAGCTCCTTCGCCGACCCCGAGAAGTACCTGCCCAAGGGCTTCCCGAAGAAGGGCCGCTACAGCCTCTTCGAGGGCTTCAGCGGCTGGTGGCCCGGCTCGACGAGGATGCAGGACATCCCCGAGCGCTACGGCGACATCGACCCGAACCCGACCTTCAGCTGGGGCACGGACTACCGGGGGGCGGCCTACGTGCCGCTGGACGACCAGGACGCGGCCATCTTCCCCATGCAGGCCGACCTCTACCTCATGGGCCGGCCGATGCCCAACCTCGTGCTCTACTCCAGCGCCGGCCTCAAGGGCTCGCGCAACCGCGGCCTCGGCGGCAGCCAGGGCTTCCTCGACGACGTCGGCGATCTGCTGGCCGTCCGCGAGCTCTTCGTCAAGGTCGACCGCATCCCCGGCAATGCCTACGTCCGGGCCGGGCGCTTCGCCCCGCCCTTCGGCTGGCGCCTGCCGGACCACACCAGCTTCATCCGCCGCGACCTGGGCTTTGACCAGAACCGGCAGGTCTTCGGCGTCGAGGGCGGCTACAACCCCAACTACCTCTTCTCCAACGCCGCCGTCTTCTACCAGGGCCTCGACGGCTGGCCCGGCGACACCGGCGACGAGGGCGTCGGCGCCTCGGCCATCGCGGGGTGGCGGGATCTCGGCTGGCAGGTCTTCGGCAACCTCCACCTGCTCGACCGCAGCCTCAAGGACGCCCGCGATGAGGTCGCTGCGGGCGTCGGCTGGGGCCTGAACCTCTACCCGCTGGCCGTCCTCGGTGAGCTCGACCTCCGCAGGCAGTTCCTCGACGGGGACCTCGACGACGTCGACGCCATCTTCGCCTACCACGAGCTCAACGTCCTGGTCACCCGCGGCCTGACGGCCATGCTCAAGTACGACTACCAGGACCCGAACCTGACCCTCAAGGACGATCACATCGATCGCTACACCCTCGGGGTCCAGTTCGAGCCCTACACCTACCTCCAGGCCATGTTGCAGGCCCGGCTCAACTTCAAGGCCAAGGAGTCGGTCAACCAGGAGATCCTCTTCATCCTCCACTTCTGGCTCTAGCGCGGCCTCCTGGCCCGCGTCGTCGAAGTGGACACTCGCGCTCTTTGGGTCCTATAATCCAGGCCATCGAGGTGGGTCGGGGCGATGTCGATCGCCTCTCGTTGAAGGCTGCCTGGGGGAGTCGTCCACGTGGCAAGATTAGTCTATGTCGACCGTCATGGGCGCGAGCGCGGCGTCACCCTCGGGGCTGAGTGCCCGCGCGTGACCGTCGGGCGCAACCCGGACTGCGTCATCCACACCACCAAGCCCTCCGTCAGCCGGCTCCACAGCGAGTTCACCTGGACCCACGGCGTCTACGAGGTCACCGACCTTCAGAGCTCCAACGGGACCTTCATCAACAGCCGCGAGATACGGCGCCAGAACCTCCAGGATCGCGACGAGGTCAAGTGCGGCGACTTCGTCATCCGCTTCTTCCTCGACGACGGCGAGGCCCTCGGCTCCGGCCAGTTCCCCAAGGAGTCCCCCCGGCCCGTGGTCCCGCCGCCCTTCGACTCCGTCTCGGGGCCGCCCAGGCCCACCTCCCCCGTCGAGCAGGCCAACCTCCAGCAGCCCACCGGCTACCACCGCGGCGGCAACAGCGCCCCGCCGGTGCCCTCGAACCTCCCCGGCACCGGCAACTTCCCCCCCGCGCCGCCCGGACCCTACCAGGAAGGCTACCCCGGCGAGGCAGACCCCTACCAGCGCCCCTACTCGGGCGTCGGCTCGGGCGCCTACCCCCACTCCGGCCGGGTCCCCCCCCTGAGCCAGCCCCAGCCCACCTTCATGGGCGCCATGCGCCCCTCGCCGCTTTCCCCTGTCGACCCCGGCGACATGGATCGACTCCAGCGCGAGATCCAGGATCTGCGCGAGAAGGTCGCCGATCAAGAGGCGATCATCGATTACATGCGCGACGAGTCCCCCGGCGGCAAGAGCCAGGGGGACGCCGAGGCCCTCAACCGCGAGGTCGAGTCCCTCAAGGTCGAGAACGCCACCCTCCGCCGCGAGCGCGACGAGGTCCTGAGCGCCGCCGACGGCTCGACCTCCCGCGTGGCCGAGCTGGAGCGCGAGCTGGCCAGGAACCTCCAGAGCCTCGACGCCTTCCAGGCCCGCTACGAGCTTCTGCGCGAGCAGTCCGACGGGCAGCGCAAGCAGCTTGAGCACCTCCGAGGCGAGCGACAGCAGCACCTGGACGCCATCGCCGAGATGGAGGCCAAGGTCCGCGACCTTGAGCGCTCGACCAGCAACCGCGAGAGCGAGAAGCACAACCTCCTTCAGGTCAACGCCGACCTCCAGATCAAGGTCAGCCACCTCGAGCGCCAGTTCGAGGAGGCCAGCCGCGCCTCCAGCCTGGCCGACTTCGAACTCAAGAAGGCCCGCCAGGAGGCCGAGAGCCTGCGCGTCATCGTCAACTCCGGCGGCACCGAGAAGCAGGACCTGGAGCAGGAGCTCGGCCAGCTGCGCCTCGTCCTGGAGGCCAAGGAGGCCTCCATCGTCACCCAGGAGCGCCGGATCGAGGCCCTGGACGCCGACATGGAGCGCCTGCGCGCCGCCGCCCGGGACAACTCCGAGCGCGAGGCTCTGGAGGCCGAGCTCGCCCAGCGCCAGACCCAGATCGACGGCCTGGAGGTCAAGCTCCAGGCCCTGCGCGACGCCCTCGAAGAGGCCCAGGCCGCCAGCCGCGCCGGCGAATCCCTCAACAAGGACCTGGAGGCCCTGCGCAAGGAGCTGGAGGCGCTGCGCGCCAGCGCCGTGCCCGAGGACGAGGCCCAGGCCATGCAGGAGGAGATCGACCGCCTGCGCCAGGCCAGCCGGCAGGCCGCCCGCGACCTCGAAGAGGTCACCGCCCGCAGAGACGCCCTCCAGACCCTCTGCGACGACGCCGAGCGCGCCCGCGCGCAGAGCCAGGCCCGCGTCGAGCAGCTCCAGGCCGAGCTGGCCGAGGCGCTGGCCGAGGTCGAGGGCGCCGCGACCGGGCGCAAGAAGCTGGAGTCCGACATCGAGGGCGTCCGACAGGTCCTCGGGGAGCGCGAAGGCGCCCTGGCCGAGGCCGAGGCCGCGCTCGCCCGAGCCCGCCAGGAGTCCTCGGCCTCGGCCAGCCAGGACGCCGCCAGGGCCACGCTCAAGGCCGACCTCGACATGGCCGTCGAGACCGTCGAGGCGCTGACCGCCGAGCGCAGCGACCTCCTGGCCCGGATCGCGGCGCGGACCACCGAGCGGGACGAGATCGCCGCGGAGCTGGGCGCCCTGCAGCACCGCATCGAGGCCCTGGAGGCCGAGCTCGTCGAGGCCCGCGAGGCCCCCGGCCAGGACGCCGGGCGCGACACCCTCCAGAGCCGCGTCCAGGCTCTGGAGGCCGAGCGCGCCGAACTTGAGGCCGCTCTGGAGGACTTCGACGGCATACAGGACGAGCTCGACGCCGCCGAGGCCGAGCGCGACGCCGCCAAGGCCGAGCGCGACGCCGCCAAGGCCGCCCTGGAGGCGCTCAAGGGCGACCCGGCGGCGTCTTCGGGCGCCCCGGCGGTGTCTGCGGGCGCCCCGGCCGCCGACCCGGAGCTGGCGATCGTCCGATCCGAGCGCGACGACGCGCTCGAAGCGCTCGACGCGCTCCAGAGCCAGCTCGACGCGCTCCAGGCCCGCCTCGACGGGGTGTCGCCCGCCGCGGGCGGCCAGCCGGCGGCCAGCGCCGAGGGAGACGCGGCGCTGGCCGCCCGCGTCAAGGCGCTGGAGGAGGAGAAGGCCGATCTGGAGCTGGCCATTTCCGAGATCGACGGCCTCTACGCGAGGATAGACGCGCTGGAGGCCGAGCGGGTCCGTCTCCTGGCGGGCCTGCCGCAGGGCGAGGCGGCCGAGATCGTCGCGTCCTCAGGGGCCTTCGTCAGCGGGCCGAGCCAGTCGGGCCTGAGGGCCGCCAGCGGCGACGAGAGCGTCGACGCGCTGCAGAGCGAGAACGAGGCGCTGACCCTGGCCGTCGAGGCGCTCGAAGGGGAGATGAGGCTGCTGCGTGAGGCGCTCGGGGTGCTTGAGGCCGAGCGGGCCGCGGCCAGCGCCCAGGGGGCCTCCACGGACGTTGTCGAGGCGCTGCGCCGGGAGAGGGCCGAGATCGCGGAGGAGCTCGAGCTGCTGCGGGCTCAGGCGGCCGAGGCCGCTGCCGCCGATCAAAAGGGCCACCAGGAGGCCATCGAGGCGATGGAGGCCGAGCTGGCCCAGGCCAGGGGCCAGATCGAGGCGCTGGCCGAGCAGGCCCGCAGCGCCGCGACCTCCAGGGACGCTCTGGAGGCCGATCTGGCCGAGGCCCGCGGGCAGATCGACGAGCTGGTCGAGGCCTACGAGGAGGCCGAGTCCTCGATGCTCCTGGCACGCGCCGAGGCCGCCGCCAGCTCCCAGCAGCTCGCGGCGCACGGGGCGGGGGGGCGCGACAAGGCGATGGAGACCTACCAGTCGCTCAACGACGTCGTGGCGACCCTGCGCAACAACATGACCGTGGCCCAGGGTTACGTCGCCGACCTGCGCAAGGTCTACGACGCGCTGCGCAAGGCCGATCTGAAGCAGCTCTCCACCCTCGATCGCGTCCGTCTGGAGAAGACGATGCGCGAGACCGAGCCGGAGGTCACCCTCGACGAGCTCCACAACCTCATCGGCGGCGCCGCCGCCGGGACCGAGGACATGAGGGGCTCGCTGCGCTCCTTCAAGCAGGCCTTCGACCCGGAGGGCCCCGAGGCCGCCGCGGCGCTGGCCGATGAGCCCTCGGAGGCGCGCCCTGAGCGCTCGCCCGAGACGATGCAGCCCGCGGTCGAGTCAGCCGCAGGCGAACTGACCGAGGGCAGCCAGACCGAGGCCTGACCCCTGCTGCCGCCTCAACCCAGGATGGTTCATGGAAGCCGACGACAAGAAGATCACCTCTGACCAGGAAATCGAGGACCTGCTGCGTGCCCGCTACCCCCTGATCTACGTCGTCTCCAGCGAGGAGGGCCGGGTCGAGAAGATCATGGCCAAGATGGCCGAGCGGCGCCAGCGCAACCTCATCACCTGGACCTGCACCGGCGGCTTCGCCGACATCTACCGCGTCCAGGCCCAGACCGAGACCTCCGCCAAGGGATCGCTGCCGGCCGACACCATCGACCCGATCAAGGCCCTGGAGCAGATCGCCAAGTACGAGGACGACGCGATCTTCCTCATCAAGGACTACCACCCCTTCCTCGACACCCGGAACTTCTCCGTCGTGCGCAAGCTGCGCGACATCAGCGCGACCTTCAAGCACGGCAGCAAGAAGCGCAACATCGTCTTCCTGTCCCCCGTGATGAAGATCCCCGCCGAGCTGGAGTCCTCCGTCGCGATCGTCGACTACGACCTGCCCAACCGCCACGACATCGCCCAGATCGTCGACAAGATCCTGCGCTCGCTTCCCCCGGAGCTGCCGCTTCGCATCCGCGAAGACGAGGACTACCGGGAGCGGGTCATCGAGGCGGCCCTCGGGCTGACGGCCGAGGAGGCCGAGAACGTCTACTCCAAGTCGCTGGTGCGCACCCGATCCTTCGACATCGACACGATCCTCAGCGAGAAGAAGCACATCATCCGCAAGTCCGGCATCCTGGAGTTCTACGAGTCCCGCTCGGCCTTCAGCGACATCGGCGGCCTGGAGGTCCTCAAGGGCTGGCTGAGCAAGCGGCAGGTGGCCTTCACCAAGCGCGCCCGCGACTTCGGCCTGCCCCTGCCCAAGGGCATCCTGCTCATCGGCGTGCCCGGCTGCGGCAAGTCCCTGACCGCCAAGGCCGTCGGGGCCATGTGGCAGATGCCGCTCCTGCGCCTGGACGTCGGCAAGGTCTTCTCCAGCCTCGTGGGCTCCTCCGAGGAGAACATCCGCAAGGCGATCAAGACCGCCGAGGCCGTCGCCCCCTCGATCCTCTGGCTCGACGAGCTCGAGAAGGGCTTCTCGGGCACCGGCTCCAGCGGCCAGTCCGACGGCGGCACCACGGCGCGCGTCTTCGGCTCCTTCATCACCTGGCTTCAGGAAAAATCCTCCTCGGTCTTCGTCATCGCCACGGCCAACGACGTCAGCCAGCTCCCCCCCGAGCTGCTCCGAAAGGGCCGCTTTGACGAGATCTTCTTCGTCGACCTGCCCAGCGAGGAGGAGCGCGCCAAGATCACCGCCATCCACCTGCAGGGCAAGGGCCGCGACCCCGAGAAGTTCAACCTCGAGATGCTCGTCAAGGCCACCCAGGGCTTCTCCGGCTCCGAGATCGAGCAGGCCATCATCAGCGCCCTCTTCGACGCCTTCGAGTTCGAAGACGGCCGCGACATCAACGACGAGATCCTCCAGCAGGCCATCGGCGAGATCATCCCCCTGTCCTACACCGCCAAGGAGAAGATCGACTTCCTGCGCGAGTGGGCCCGCTCCCGGGCCCGCCGGGCCTCCATGCTCGTCAGCGAATCCGAGACACAGCAGGTCCGCACCCTGGAGATTTGAGCCCGGGTTGATGCCGCGGGCGCAATCAGGGATGCTGTCATCAGGAAGAGGGCCGGCCGGCGCCCTCACCACCTCAACCGCGATCGAAGCAGCGAGCCGCCATGTCCCACTTTACGACCGTCAAATCCAAGATCAGGGATCTCCAGTGCCTCAAGCAGGCCCTCGAAGACCTCAAGTACACCTACGAGGAGGCCGAGCAGGGCGTCCAGGTCCGCGGCTACCTCAACCAGCTCGAGACCGCCGACCTGTGCATCAAGGCCAGCAAGACCTACGACATCGGCGTTCGCAAGACCGTCGACGGCTATGAGCTGCTGGCCGACTGGTGGGGCGTCGAGACCACCCTGGGCCTGACCGAGCAGGAGTTCGTCAACCAGGTCACCCAGCGCTACGCCTACCACAAGGTGCTCAAAGAGGTGAAGGCGCGCGGCTTCTCCCTCGAGGTCGAGGAGGAGCAGGAAGACACCATCCAGCTGACGGTGCGAAAATGGCTCTGAAGCGCGAGATGAAGATCAACATCGGCAAGGACGGCAACATCAGCATCGAGGTCGTCGGCGTCGGCGGCTCCGAGTGCATGGAGTTCTCCGAGTTCCTCGAAAAGGAGCTCGGCGAGGTCGTCGAGCGCGAGCGCACCGCCGAGTTCTACCAGCAGGCCGACCTCGACACCCGGATCCACATCGGCCAGTCCGACGACGACGCCTGACCCATGGCCCCCACCGGCCCCCACATCGACGCGGGCGGCCTTCGCCTGGACGCCCTGGACCCCTCCATCGCCAGGGTCGCCGCGCGCTACGACGTCCCCCTCGGCATGACCGCCTCCACGCGCGGCCGCGTCGCCGACGCCACCGCCGCCCTCTGGCGACAGCTCTCCTGCGGATACCGCGCCCGCGGCATCGCCCCCGGCCCCACCATCCTCCCTCGCCATGACCCCCTGACCTTCGGCCAGCAGCACCTCCTGACACCCTTCAAGGACCGTATCTTCTCCGACGAGCGCCTCAAGGAGCTGCGCAACATCCAGTTCTTCGTCCGCGCCGTCGGCCAGCTCGAACCCGACCACAAGGTCGAGTTCCAGATGGAGCACAAGAGCTGCCAGTTCTTCCTGCGCAATGTCCAGCGCGTCGAGCTGGAGACGCAGCTCCCCTTCGTCCCCTTCCGCGACGAGCGCTGGCGCGAGGCGACCGACCTGACCTTCGGCCCCGATCAGGTCCTGACCTACGCCCCGCCCGACATGAGCTACACGATGAGCTGGGAGCACCTGGAGGACGTCCGGCAGTCCCAGCGCGCCATCCTCTACGACGACGAGTGGGAGCTGCGCGCCGGGCGCTGGAGGCACGACCTGGGCGGCGTCCGCCCCACCGACCCGCGCCTGGGCATCGTCCAGCGGGTCAAGGGGCGCTTCGCCACGCCCGAGGAGCTGCTCGCCGAGATCAACGAGCCCCGAGAGCACAAGTACAAGCGGCTCCCGAATCGGCTCGTCGAGTTCTACTTCTACCGACGCCCCTGAGCTCAGTACGCCACGCCCTTCTCCTTCGCCGCGCCCTTGATGTCCTCTTCGAGCAGGTCGTCGAGGTTGTTGTCCGTGGCCGCCCCAGGCGCCTCGGCCCTGCTGCGGACGGAGGGGCTGGCGGGCTTGAGCTTGCCCTCCTGGAGCAGCGCGCCGCCGCCGCGCCCCCACTCGGCCTTGTCCATCACCCCCTCGGCCTCGTACATGTCGCCGTCGTAGTAGATGACCGAGCGCTTGACCCCGTCGTCGCCCGCCACGACCGCCTGGTAGGTCATCTGCGTGAAGGCGCCGTTGGTGCGCGCGGCGATCGCCTCGAACTCCGCCCGCCCCGTGTCCAGGCCGCTGCAGCCGATCGTGTTGATCTTGATCTGCCGCTCGGAGGCGATCCGCAGCGCGCTCTCCACGTCGTAGCCGTCCTGGTAGTCGTCGTGGCCGGGGGCGTCGCCGACGAGGTAGATCAGCCGCGCCGTGTCCGCGCTCATGTCCCACTCCAGGTTGACCGCCTCGTGCAGGCCTCGCCCGACGTGCTCGCGCCAGTCACCGCCGCCGCCGGCCTGGATGGCCATGAGCTCGTCGTGGATCGCGTCGACATTGCGGGTCAACTCCGCCTTCTTGACCAGGAAGGTGTCCCCGCGATCCTGGTAGAAGACCAGCCCGAAGCGGATGTCCGGCCTCGGCTTGCCCTCCATCAGCTTGTTGGCGATCGCCCAGATTTCCTTCTTGACCATATCGATCTCGTCGCCCATGCTCCCGGTCGCGTCGATGGTGAAGACCACGTCGATCCGGGGCGCCTGCGCGGGCGTCTGCAGCCCCTCCTGAGGGGGGGTCGCCGCAGGCCCGGCGCCGTTCTGGTGGGACAGGCCCACGACGAGCGCGATGAGCGTGATGGCGCCTGCGATGGTCCACACGGCGTAGGAGCGCTTGGCGCCAGAGGCTTGCTGAGTCATGATTTTTTTCCCTCAAGAAGTCGATGAAGACCGCCAGGGTCTATCGGTTTTATAGATGGAGTCGGGCGCCCGGTGATGGGCGTGGCGGCTCGTCGTGACCTGGGCTTCAACGGGGGCGCCGCGCGGAAGGATCTAAAAAAATGGTCGAGCGGGGCGAGCGCGGGCAAGGGCCGCAGGAGGCAGGGATGGAGGTGTCGAGGGGTGGTCTGGCGCTGGGGGTGGCGTTGGCGATCGGGGTGGGCTGCGCGGCGCAGGTCAAGCCGACGCCGACGGGCCTGCCGGACAGGAGCGAGGCGGCCTGCGTGAGGCAGGCGCGGGCGTCGCTCGGTCAGGCCGAGAGCGCCTTCGCCTGCCGGGGGCTCCTGCACGAGAGCGGCGGCGCGCTCGTCGGCGCGATCAAGGGGTCCAGGGAGGGCTCCTTCAAGCTCTTCGGCGTCGACGAGAAGGGCGGCGTGGGCGCGCAGGTCGAGACGGCCCACAAGGGCGGGCGGCTGGCGCTCGTGGCGTCGGAGGGCGGGGTGATCGCGGTGTCGGCCGAGGGGTCGGTGGTGCGGGTCAGCGCCCACGCGACGGGCCTGGGCGGCGAGTCGCCGGCGACGGAGCTGTCGGTCGAGGTCGGCCAGGTGCTGGACTTCGAGGTGGTCGCGGCCGAGGGCGGCGCGTTGATCGCGGCGGCGACGGGGCACGGCCTGCAGATCTGGCGCGTGGACGGGCGGGGCGCCCAGGTGGCGACGTCCATGGCGCTCAAGCACCCGGAGATGCCTTACTGCAACAAGGTCGGGCTGGCGCTGACGGAGGGCGGCGCGGCGTCGGCGACGCTGCGCTGCCAGGAGGTCGTGCCGCTGGCGCCGGAGGTCGCAGGTGGCGCGGCGGCGATCAAGGACTTCGATTACGACGCGACGGAGCCGGCGGCCACGGACCTCATCCTGACGATCACGGCCGGGGGCGTCGAGGTCAGCGCGGCCAGCGCGGCGGCGTCGGGCCCTGAGGGGGAGCCGGCGCGCTATGGGCTCAAGCAGCGGCTCCATCAGGAGCTGCCGCGCGCGGCCGGCGAGCGGGTCAACCTGCTCGACGGGGTGGAGCTGGGCGGCGAGCGGATCGTGTCGCTGGCTTGCGTGGGTCCGGATGAAGGCCCCATCGAGGTCGACCTGTCGGTGGTGCGGTGCCAGGGGCCTTGAGCGGCGCGGTGGTGTCGTCCTGCAGGCCGGGTCAAGGCTTGCGTCGAGGCTGGTTTGCGGGTTTGAGGGGATCGAACTATGATGGCCCGCTGCAGGCGCGGTGTTTCAAGACGATCCGGCGAGGAAGATACACAGATGAAGACAAGCGCTCTCCCGAGGCGGCCCCGGCGTGATGCCGAGGCGCTGGTGTGGTGTTTTATAGCGATCGCGCTGGTGGGCGCGTCGGGGTGCGAGGAGTCGACGATCGGCGGCGTGGGGCGCGGGTGTCCGCCGGGGGCCGTCGAGCGCGGAGGCCAGTGCGCCTTCCCCGTCTCGATAGAGATCGGCCCGACGTCGATAGGCCCCGTGCGCAGCGGCGCGGCCCTCGAGGTGCGCTTCGAGGCCGCGGGCGGGCGAGCGCCTTACAGCTTCGCCTTCGGGGAGGCCGGAGGCCCGCAGGGCTTGTCGCTCTCGGTCGACGGGCTGCTGACCGGGGTCGCGGAGCAGGTCGGCACCCAGACCTTCCTGGTCGCGGCCACCGACGCCGACGGCGTCGAGGGGGAGGCCGAGGTGTCGCTGCTGGTCGACGACCGGGCCTGCGGCCAGGTCGAGGTGTGCAATGGCCAGGACGACGACTGCGACGGCCAGACCGACGAGGACGCGGCGCAGGTCGGGGAGGCTTGCGGACCCGAGGTCGACGTCTGCCAGCGCGGCGCGCTGGCCTGCGTCGGCGGCGCGCTGACGTGCGAGGGCGTCGTCGAGCGCGGCGAGGAGGTGTGCGACGGGGTCGACAACAACTGCGACGGGCAGATCGACGAGGGCGTCCAGAACGTCTGCGGCGGCTGCGGGCCGCTCTCCGACGAGGTGTGCGACGGGCAGGACAACAACTGCGACGGGCAGATCGACGAGGGCGTCCAGAACGCCTGCGGGCTGTGCGGGGATGTGCCGACCGAGGTGTGCGACGGGCAGGACAACAACTGCGACGGCGTGATCGACGAGGGCGTGCTCAACGTCTGCGGGCTGTGCGGGGATGTGCCGGCGGAGGTGTGCGACGGGCAGGACAACAACTGCGACGGCGTGGCGGACGAGGACTGCCCTTGCGACAGCGGCGACAGGGAGCGCTGCGGGACGAACGAGGGCCTGTGCGACTTCGGCGAGCGGGTGTGCGTCAACAGCCAGTGGGGCCCTTGCGAGGGCGGGCAGGGGCCGAGTGAGGAGGTGTGCGACGGGCAGGACAACAACTGCAATGGGAGCGACGACGAGGGGCTCCTGAACCTCTGCGGCCAATGCGGGCCGGTGCCGGCGGAGGTGTGCGACGGGCAGGACAACGACTGCGACGGGCAGACCGACGAGGGCGTCCTGAACACCTGCGGGCTGTGCGGGCCGGTGCCGGTCGAGGTGTGCGACGGGCAGGACAACGACTGCGACGACCAGACCGACGAGGGCGTCCTGAACGTCTGCGGCGGCTGCGGGCCAGTGCCGGCGGAGGTGTGCGACGGGCAGGACAACGACTGCGACGGGCAGATCGACGATGGCGTCCAGAACGCCTGCGGAGGATGCGGGGATGTGCCGGCGGAGGTGTGCGACGGGCAGGACAACGACTGCGACGGTGCCACCGACGAGGACGTCCCGGGCGTCGGGGAGGTCTGCGGGGACGGGCCGGGGGTCTGCGCGCCGGGCCGGACGGCCTGTCGCCAGGGCGAGATCGTCTGCGAGGGCGTCGGGCAGGGCACGGCGGAGGTGTGCGACGGCCGGGACAACGACTGCGACGGCGCCATCGACGAGGACGTCACGGGCGTCGGCCAGCCTTGCGAGGTGGCGCGCTGCGGCTCGGGCACCTCGGCCTGTCGAGGCGGCGCCGTGATCTGCGAGGTGGCCCCGATCGCGCCGGGCACGGTGTCCCGGGCCACGGTCCAGGGGGGCTTCGTGCGCTCGTACACGGGCACGGCGGCGCCCTTTGACGCGGGCAACAACCAGATTTCCAACTCGGTGCTGATCACCAGCGACGGCCAGCGGATCTACAACGTGGCCTTCGGCATCGACGGCGAGCCCTTCGCGGGCTGGACGGTGC
The DNA here is from genome assembly GCA_005804885.1 of Pseudomonadota bacterium. GTDB lineage: Bacteria > Myxococcota_A > Bradymonadia > Bradymonadales > SYOX01. The sequence continues at coordinate 3,993 of SYOX01000135.1, read as the reverse complement.
GCGCCTTCAGGGCGGGCGCGAGCAGCCTGACGCTCGAAGAGACGATCACCATCGAGGCGGACTGGGGCGACTTCGGGGCCGCTGAGCTCGGCTTCGCCGGGGCCGCCGCCGCCGGCGGCTTCATCTGGGTGATGAACGTGGCCTCGTCGGGCGAGGACGGCCAGATCTGGTTGCTGGACCTGGAGAGCGGCACGGCGGAGGTGGATTCCTTCTGGGATGGCCGCAACACCTTCGAGGGCAGCGCGGAGTACGACTGGGTCAACGACGTCTTCTGGACGATCCAGCTCAACGCCCGCGACCCCTTCGTCTTCCGCTACCCCGACACGGGCGTCGAGCCGGGCGCGGACGAGGCCACCTTCCAGCTCAACGTGCCCTCGGATCAGGACTTCCTCGGCACCATCGCCTCGGACGGCGTCAACCTCTACGCCGGGATCTACAGCAATGCCGCCCAGCCCAACACGAGCGCGGTCTGGCGCTTCGGCTCCGGCCTGGGCAACACGACGCCGGGCGGCGGCGGGGCGGTCTTCGCGCAGGTGCGCCCGGCGGCCTCGATGACCTTCCACCGCGACGGCTTCATCTACGTGCCCGATCAGGCCAACCTCAACTCCGTGGTCCGGATCGCGGCGACGGTCGGCAGCCTGCCGGAGGTGTGCGACGGGGTGGACAACAACTGCGACGGTCAGGCCGACGAGGGCGGCGTGTGCACCCCGGTGGACCTGGAGGCGAGCGGCCAGACCGCGGTCCAGCGGCCAGGGACCCGGCAGGTGGACATCGCCTACACCGTGACCAACCGGGGCTCCAGCATGGCGGCCAGCCGCACCGATCTCATCGTCTTGACCTCGCCCGAGGCGCCGACGGTGACGGTGGCCAACCTCATCGCGCGGGTGCGCGGCCCGCTCGGGGCCTTCCAGTCCGAGAGCTACGTCGAGACCGCCACGCTGCCGGACACCATCCCTGCGGGCAACTGGCAGATCGTGATCGTGGTCGATCAGCGGGTGGAGATCGGGGACACGAACCGCGCCAACAACGTCGCGCGGGCCAACTTCACCCTCACGTTCGCGGACCCGGCCTGCACGGCCGATCGCTTCGAGCCCAACAACACCCAGGACACGGCGCGGGCGCTCAACCGCTTCTCCTTCAACGGGGAGCTGCGCAGCTGCCCCGGCGACGACGACTGGTACTCCTTCAGCGTGCCGGCAGGCCGCGGCCAGACGATGTTCCTGCAGTTCAGCCACGCGCAGGGCGATCTGGCGCTCGTGCTCTTTGACGAGAACGGCGACGAGGTCGCGCGGTCGGACACCTCGACCAACGACGAGTTCTTGCGCTTCACCAACGAGTCGAACCGCTCCGAGAGCTTCACCCTCCTGGTGACCCAGCCCAGGACCAGGAACGCGGTGAGCTACAGCCTGTCCCTGGGCGGGTTCTGATAACGTCGCGAAACTATTGGCATCTTGCCTTCGGGGGATCCGTGATCGACGGCTACAAGCTGGCGCAACTGCACGCGGTTCGGATGATCGGAGAGCTGATCCGGCGGCGGTGGGGTCTGTGGTGTGGCTTCCTGCTGCGGGGTGGCGCGGTCGTGCCGGTCGGCGTCGAGCACGAGGCGGCGCGGCTGCCCTTGTGCGGGCTGCTCAAGGGTCGGGGGGATCAGAGCGGCTCGTGCGCCAGCTCGGTGCGTCGGTGGTCTGACGCGGCCTGCGAGGGGGACATCCCGGCGGGCTCGGTCACGGAGCTGCGCTGCCACGCGGGGCTGATGGCCTTTCTGAGGCCGGTGATGGTGGCCGGGGAGCCGCGCGTGACCTTCTACGCCTCGGGCTTCTGGCGCCAGGGCGAGGCCGAGGAGGACGAGCGCTGGGTCAGCCGCCGCCTGCGCGAGCTTCAGATCAAGGGGGGGGACCTGGGCCGGGTGCCGAGGATCGGCGCCGAGGATCGGCGCCTGCTCGGGGAGCTGATCGAGGCGGCCTGCCGGGAGGCCGAGCGTTTTGCCGAGGCGGCCCAGGGCCAGCAGGTGTCGGCGGCGCCGGCGCGCTACAGCGACATCATCGGGCAGGCGCAGCCGATCTTGAGCCTGTTCAAGGTGCTGGACAAGGTGGCCACCTCCGAGTCGACGGTCTTGATCCAGGGGGAGAACGGCACGGGCAAGGAGCTGATCGCGCGGGCGATCCACTTCAACTCGCGGCGGCGAGAGCAGGCCTTCGTGGTGCAGAACTGCTCGGCGCTCAACGACAACCTGCTCGACAGCGAGCTCTTCGGGCACAAGAAGGGGGCCTTCACGGGGGCGGTGACGGACAAGCAGGGGCTCTTCGACATCGCCAACGGGGGGACCTTCTTCCTGGACGAGGTCGGGGACATGTCCCCGACGCTCCAGGTCAAGATGTTGCGGGTGCTGCAGGAGGGGACCTTCCTGCCGGTGGGCGACACGGTCGTGCGCAAGGTGGACGTGCGGATCATCGCGGCGACGAACCGGGACCTCAAGACGATGGTGCGCGAGGGGACCTTCAGGGAGGATCTCTACTACCGGATCAACGTGATCAACCTCGTCGTGCCCTCGCTGCGCGACAGGCGCGCCGACATCCCGCTGCTGCTGGACCACTTCATGAGCCGCGCCCGACGGCAGCTCCAGAGCGGCGCCAAGGAGATCGACGAGGCGGCGATGGCGCGCCTGATGGGCTACGCCTGGCCGGGGAACATCCGCGAGCTTGAGAACGAGGTCGAGCGCCTCGTGGTCCTGTCGGGCGGGGACACGGTGATCCGCGAGGGGCTGCTCTCGCCCCGGATCCTCGGCGCGACGCCGGAGCCTGCGTCGCTGGCCGAGGTGCCGGAGTCGGATCTGCCCGGCGCGCTGGAGGGCCTGGAGCAGCGGATGCTGCTGGAGGGGCTTCGGCGCACGGGGTGGAACAAGACCCGGACGGCCAGGGAGCTTGGGATCAGCCGCCGCAACCTCATCCGCAAGGTCGAGCGCTATGAGCTGGACAAGCTCCGGGAGCGTTGATCCTGGGCGGTCAGGGCCGCGGGCTTGTTTCGAGCGCGTTAATCGTGGGCCTCTGGATGGTCAGGGCCGCGGGCTTGTGTTATGGGAGACGGTGTCGAGGTGACGAGCGCGCGGCCTGATCGCAGATGGGCGCGCGCCTTTGAGGGCACAAGGAAGGGCGATGCAGGAGACAGTCTTCGTTCATCTGGTCACGGCGGCCGGGGAGGCCGAGAAGAAGGGCATCCTCGATCTGCTGGCGGACGCCAGCGGCGTGGTCATGGGCACCATGGTGCTCTTGCTGCTCTTCTCGGTGATCAGCTGGTACATCATCGGCTACAAGTTCTTCTACCTGAGGCGGGCGCAGAGCGAGTCCTCGGACTTCCTGGAGACCTTCTGGCAGTCCAAGCGGCTCGACGCGATCTACCAGTCGGCCCAGGCCTTCAAGCGCAGCCCCGTCAGCCAGGTCTTCAAGGCCGGCTACATCGAGCTGACCAAGCTCAAGGGGCAGGAGGACTCGAACAAGACGATGAGCGCGGCGCTGGGCGGCCTGGAGAACGTCGAGCGGGCGCTGCGGCGGGCCGCCTCGGCGGAGGTGACCCACCTGGAGTCGCTGGTGCCCTTTCTGGCCACGGTCGGCTCGACGGCGCCCTTCGTGGGCCTCTTCGGCCCGGGCGGGGGCATCATGAACGCCTTCGTGAACATCAACCAGCTCACCGAGGGCGGCGAGGTGTCGCTGGCGGTCGTGGCCGGGCCCATCGCCGAGGCGCTCATCGCCACGGCCATCGGGCTCTTCGCGGCCATCCCGGCCGTCATCGCCTACAACTATTTTGTCAATAGAATCAAGATCTTGTCGGCCGACATGGACAACTTCTCGGCCGACTTCCTCAACATCGTCAAGCGGCACTTCCTCAAGTAGGGCACCGCGTCGGGCGTGGAGGGTCGAGCATGGCCATGATGGGCTCCCAGAAGGGCGGCGGGGCGATGTTGTCCGAGATCAACGTGACCCCGATGGTCGACGTGAT
>SYOX01000021.1 GCA_005804885.1 Pseudomonadota bacterium | reverse complement strand
TCACTGAGATCGTTGCGTTGGCTGTCGAGCAGGGTCAGAGTGTGAGTCGGTCGTGGCTTGCCCATCTTGAGCCTCCTTGAGCGGTGCTTCGATGATGGAGCATACCACACCAGTTAGAACTTTGTTGATGGGGCACTAGAGTCTCAGGGTGGGCTGCGCCCTGTCGGTCGCAGGCCAGCGCACGACCCAAGTCGACACCAGAGGGCGTGAAAACCCCAATCCATAGGCCCACTTCGACGCGCTGATCCGCCCCTGCGCTCCGCTGTCGCCCGCCCGCCGGCCTGCGCCCAACGGGCGCAGCCCACCCGCGCTTCCAGCCCCACCCGACGAGCCCGTCCCCGACAGGGGCGGTGCGAGGAGCGTGGGGCGATCGGCGAGCCTGGGGTGATCCTCGTGCGTGGGGCGCTCGTGGGTCGTGGGGCGATCGTCGAGCGTGGGGTGTTGGGGGGCGGCGTGCGTCGTAGGGGCCTGGAGCCTTCCCTGAGCCAAACCTGCCCACCTCGGCGTGTTCCTCGCCGGCCCTTGCCCCCACCGACGCGATCTGCTCTCCTTGACGCACCGACGACACGTCGCCCACAGCCGCCCGAGGAGCCCATGAGCGATCGACCCTCCGTCCACGATCAGGCCAGAGCCCAGTTCGGCAAGACCGCCGACGCCTACGTCAACAGCCTCGGCCACGCCAAGGGCGAAGACCTCGACCTGATGCTCGCGCTGGCCGGCGATGTCCGCGAACTCGACCTCCTCGATGTCGCCACCGGCGGCGGCCACACGGCCCTGGCCTTCGCCCGCGCTGGCGCTCGCGTCGTCGCCTCCGATCTCACCCCCGAGATGCTCCAGGCCGCCGAGCGCTTCATCCGCTCACAGCTCCCCGACGCCCACGCCGCCTTCCAGCTCGCCGCCGCCGAATCCCTGCCCTTCGAGGACGACCGCTTCGACATCGTCACCTGCCGGATCGCCCCCCACCACTTCCAGGACCCCGCCGCCTTCGTCCGCGAGGCCGCCCGCGTCCTCAAGCCCGGCGGCCGCTTCCTCCTCATCGACAACGTCGCCCCCGAAGACCCCGAGCTCGCCCAGGCCATGAACCACATCGAGAAGGCGCGCGACCCCAGCCACGTCGAGGCCTACACCGTCCACCGCTGGATCCAATGGCTCTCCCACGCCCGACTCGATCCCCACCACCTCGCCCGATGGCGCCGATCCAAGGACTTGCGCGCCTGGGCCGCCATGGCGCAGCTCCCCGACGACCAGATCGACGCCCTCCAGGCCCACATCCTCCAGCTCCCCGAGCGCACCCGCCGCTACCTCGACGTCCAGCACAACGCCTCCGGCGGGCTCTCGCTGTGCCACGAGGCGGCCCTCTTCATGGCTGTCAAGATGTTGTAATCTATCAGGTTTTCAGGGCTGGGATGCGCGGGCTTTCCGCTTCAGGTCAGGGCAGGGAGGCGTGGGCGCAGTCATTGGGGGAGGGGGCGCTCTGGCCGCGCCAGCCGGTGGCGGTGCGCTCGATGGAGGAGCCGGAGGGGACGTCGCTGACGTGGACGGGGCTGGGCTGGCCGTCGGGCCCTGGGAGGTCGCTGATGTTGGCGCTGCCGTACAGGACCGCGTCGATGGGGACACTTGAGGCGTTCAGGGCGCTGGCCAGCACGTCGAAGAGGGCGACGCCGTCGGCGGTGTCGCCAGAGTTCTGGAGGTCGGGGTCGAAGTTGAAGAGCTGGTCGAAGGTGGGGTTGGCGTTGTCGGGGGTGGAGGTGGAGCCGCCGACCACGAAGCAGCCGCCGGGGGGGATGGAGCCGGCGAGCTGGACTTTGGTGGTGGTGTAGGTGGTGCCGCCCGAGCCGATGGAGAAGCCGGCGAGGTTGATGGTCTGGTCGGAGGTGTTCTTGAGCTCGATCCACTCCAGGCCGTCGTCGCCGCCCTCGGCGTCGTAGAATACTTCAGTGATGATGAGATCTTCGGCGCCGACGTCGCCCTGGCAGTTGTTGACCTCGACGGTCAGCGTGTAGGGGAGGCTGGCCGCGGGCGTGGTGCCGAAGACCAGGGCGATGATGGTCTGGGGGCCTTCGGTGCGGAAGGAGGCGCGCTCGGCGTTGGCCTCCTCGGTGGCGTCGACGAGCAGGCCGCCCATGTCGTCGCGGAGCTGAAGGTCGAGGTCGCCGAGGCCGCGGGTGAAGGACAGGGTGACCTCGAGGTCGCAGCTGGCGGCGATCTGGATCGCGAAGTGATCGAGGTCGTCGGGGCAGATCGTGGCCCCGACGGTGGTGCCGGGGGAGAGGCGCGAGGCGGTATTGCGGTCGTCGTTGGGTTCGAAGGTGTCATTGCGACAGACGCAGGACTGATTGAGGCAGCGCTGGCTGGAGGCGCAGCCCGCGTCGTCGCGGCACCCTTCGAGGCAGACTTCGGCCTCGCAGATCTGCCCGAGGCCGCACTCGAGGTCCTCGTCGCACTCGCCGTCGAGGACGCAGGCGGACTGCTCGCAGACCTGATCCTGGGGGCAGTCGGCGTCGCCGCGGCAGCCGGGGACGCAGGCCTGGGCCTGGCAGATCTGGCCGGGGTCGCAGTCGCCGTCGCCCTGGCAGCCCGTCATGTCGGGGACGCAGAGGTCGTCGCGGCAGATCTGATCGCCGCCGCAGTCGCCGTCCTGGCGGCAGCCGGCGACGCAGTCCTCGCCCTGGCAGATCTGGCCGTCGGGGCAAGCGTCGTCGTTGGCGCAGCCAACATCGCGGGGCTGGCAGGTGTCGGTGGCGGGGTCGCAGAAGTTATCGTCGGGGCAGGGGCCGCCGCAGGGGGGGAGATCGACGCAGCGCAGCAGGCCCTGATCGCAGCTCTGCTCCCGGAGGCACTGATCGTCGAGGCGGCAGCCGACGCGGCAGGCCTCGGCCTCGCAGATCTCGCCGATGCTGCAGTCGCCGTCGGAGGTGCACCCGCTCTGTCGCGGGCCGCAGAAGCCGGCGACGCAGGACTCGCCGACGGCGCAGTCCGTCTCTCCGAAGCAGGGGACGGGCGCCGGCTCCGGCACACCGGTCTCGGCCGTCGTGCACCCGCCAAAGCCCATCAGTCCCAGGAGGCCGATCCAGAGTCCTGCTTTGTGCACGTCCGATCCTCCTCATGATCTTGACCATGAACATCGAGGGGCGAGCCTCGGGGGGCAACGTAGTGCAGCAGGCGGCGGGTTACAACTCCGATCTTTGGCCCTGGCTGGGGGAGAGAGGCATGGCGACCTCCATGACCATGTCGACGCGCTCGGCGCCGAGGATCAGGAGGCCGGACTCGGGATTTTCGAAGGGCATCCGCCGCAGGAGATCGAGGAAGCGCTGGGCGCTTTCTTGAAAGGCGGCCTTGTCTGCGGCGCTCAGGGCTTGTCGCCGGATGAAGGGGGCCAGCGTCGGGTGGTGCTCGATGAGGGCGGCCTTGGTGTAGATCTCCACGCCTTCCTCCAGCGAGAGGGCCTGGCCGAGGGAGAAGGCCATGGACTTCCAGATGGCGACGTCGGAGGTGTACTTGTTGCCGAAGCCCTCGATCTGTCGAAAGTCCACCGCGGCGAGCATGTCGAGCTTGAGGGCGAAGGGGTGGATGCCGCGCAGGTGGGGTCGGATCAGGGCGCGGTGCTGGGTGCGGGTGCAGAAGTTGAGCAGGGCCCTGAGGGCTCGGTAGAAGGTCAGCGCGCGGTGTCTGGGGACGAGGCTTCGGATGGGGTTGGGGTGTTGCTGGCGGTCGAGGTGGTTGTCGTAGGTCAAAAAGAGGCTGTTGTTGAGGCCGTCGGCGGTGCCCTTGGGGGGCAGCGTGGCGGTGACGTGGCCGTCCTGGACGGAGATGAGGTTGATGCTCCAGCCCTCGGTCATGGCCTCCAGGGTCTTGATCAGGGCCTCGGCCTCGACGCGGGCGCCGACCTCCTCGACCTGGACGAGCACGTCGGTGTCGAGGGAGTCGGTCGAGCCGAAGATGAACCAGGGCAGCGGCAGTGGGTCCATGGGGTGCTGTCGTCGGGGTGAAGGGCGCCTTGTCGGCGCGGTGCTCAGGAGGACAGGGTGGGGTTGATATCAGCAGAGATATTGGTTTCTCAGGGTGGCGATGGCAAGCACCTATCACATCCGCCTCTCCACATGGGCCGTCCAGCAGGGCATCCACCAGAAGACCGCACCTGGCTGGGCGCACGAAGGGCGCGCGCCCGGCTCTTTGCGGCGCGGACCGGGTCGTGAAAGTGGCCGACTCTGCCAGGTTTGGTCGGGTTACTCGCGGCGCTCGGAGACGATCGCGAACTCCTCGATGGGGATTCGGTCCGTGGGGGCGATGAGAACGGAACCGGACTCGTCCACGACGGGCTCGCAGATGAATCCACGCCCGGTGTCCCGGCGGTAGAACCAGGATGGGCTCGGGTCGGCGCCAGGGATGGCGCGCAGAATCCACCCGATCTCCAAGTTCTGGTCGTCGAGGGACCGATACTCCCGGGCGATGGGAGGCCCCGTTGTCCCGCAGCCATTGCGCAGCACGAGCAGGCCAGGCTGAGTACAATCGGGGTCGAGGTAGCCGAACTCGGCCTCCGCCGGCCCCTCGGGGATGCAGCGGGTGACTCCGGGAGACGTGAGCTCCGGCCGGCAGACTTCTCCGTGGGTCGTGTCCTCGAACCAGTATGGCTGGCGAGCGCCCTGGTCCAGGGTGTCCGGATTGCGAGCCGGAACTCCGGAGGACGACAGGCCGAACCGGACCCGGAGCCGCCCGCCGCCACGCTCGACATACCCCGCGCTCGGGAACGTGTCCCATGGGACGGTCTCCACGACCTGGTGGAACCCGTCGAGGTTGCCAAGGTTCACGCCGGCACACTCGGGCTCCATCCCAAGTTCGCGGCGGAAGGTTCGCGAGGTCGGGCCCACGCGGGCCGCGCTGAGCGCGTGGCCCGGACCTGCCCTGGCGTTCGGGCAGGCGGTCAGCGGGAAGACGGCCAGCGTCCCACTGCCGCAGTAGAGCCCCGATTCGAATCCGAGCAGCCCGGCGCTGCACAGGGCGTCGCTGTACACGTCCAGGGTAGTCGCCGGGCGATAGTCGACCGGCAGGCACACATCGACACCCTCCGAAGGACGCACGAGGTCGCAGTCGCGGCCCTCCCCGTCGCGCAGGCTGGCGACCTCGACGCTGCCGTCCTCGCCGGCATACCACCGCACTCCGATGGGCCCGCCCTCCACGGTCACGCGAGCCCCCACGAAGCGCTCGTGGGGCACCGGTTCGAGCCCGAACCACCGAAACCGGTCCGGGAAGTTTGTATCGATCTCGCCGCAGGAGGCGCCGTTGCCTCCGTTGTACAATGTCTCCGGGCGCGGCCCGGGAACGAGGTGGAAGTAGTCTCCATTGGGGTTGGGCACGTTCGGCTCGCAACGCGGCGCCACCACGCTCTCGACCCCGCGGACGACGAGGGCCGGGACCTCTCCCGGCGGAAACCAGAGCACTCCCGGCTCCGTGCAGTCAGCGTCCGAAAAGAACGGGCCAGCCCCTTCGATCCCCCCCACCACGGGAAAACAGCGAGCGGTCGCGCGGTCCACCAGCCGGAACTGGCAGGCCACGCCGAGCTCGGAATCCCACCAGCCGGCAAAGAGCTGCGCCCCGTCGCCACCGTCCACGACCATCGCGCGCAGGCGGGCGCCGCTGCGCCAGGGGTCCGACGGCGGGCCGTCGTCACCACCCACGTCCCGCCCGGTGTCCGGCGTCTGTGGATCGGATGCCGTGTCGCCACCGCCGCCGTCCATGTCAGCATCCAGGTCGCTGTGGGGGGAGTTGTTGGGGGAGTAGTCGTTGTCGCAGGCGGCCACTGCGCCCAGCAACACGAATGCGCCCGCGATCGCCGCCGTGAGAGCAGGACACCAAGACGCCTTCATCCCGCCCCCCAGGCACATAGCAACAATGTGTCACTCCCACGAATGCTAGCGGGAAACGTCGGCCTGCGCCACGGAAAACCTCCGCAGAGTCCAGGGGCCAGGTTTGCTCAGTGAAGGCTCCAAGGCCCGCGACGCCACGGCATCCCACGCCCGCCGAGCGCCCCACGCTCCTCGCACCGCCCCCGTTGGGGACGGGCTCGTCGGGTGGGGCTAGAGTCTCAGGGTGGGCTGCGCCCTGTCGGTCGCAGGCCCGCGCACGACCCAGGTCGACACCAGAGGGCGTGAAAACCCCAATCCATAGGCCCACTTCGACGCGCTGATCCGCCCCTGCGCTCCGCTGTCGCCCGCCCGCCGGCCTGCACCCAACGGGCGCAGCCCCCCCGCGCATCCAAGCCCCACCCGACGAGCCCGTCCCCCGTGTGGGGGGCGGTGCGAGGAGCGTGGGGCGATCGGCGAGCGCGGCAGGACTTCAGGCTTCACTGAGCAAACCTGTCCAGGGGCCCAGGTTCAGACTCGATGCCGAGGTTCGAAGGGTGCCGTGGGCCGAGCTGATGCGGCGGGTGTTGATGATCGATGTCCTGTGTTGTGGCCAGCGTGGCCACTGTATGACCATCGTGTCCGTGCTGACGGACGTGGATGTGGTGGAGCCCTTCCTGGCCTGCCTGGGGTTGGCGCCTCATCCACCTCAACCTGCTGCTGCCAGCGCCCCGCCGTGGCCGTGAGAAACGATTGGCACCCACCGACCCACAGGCAC
>SYOX01000134.1 GCA_005804885.1 Pseudomonadota bacterium | reverse complement strand
GGCGTGCTGCCCCTGTGCTTCCTCGACGGCCAGAGCGCCGCGACGCTGGGGCTGGACGGCTCGGAGGTCTTCGACTTTCCTGGCCTCACCGACGCGGTCAAGCCCCTGCAGACCCTTGAGGTCGTCGCTCGCCGCGCCGACGGCGCCGCGGTGACCTTCGAGGTCACCGTCCGCCTCGACACCCCCGTCGAGGTCGACTACTACCGCAACGGCGGCATCCTCCAGACCGTCGTCCGCAACCTCGCCCTGACCTGATCCTGACCTGATCCCCGCCGCAGATCGGGCGGCGCGCTCAGCCGCGCTCAAGCCGCTCGATCTGCGCCGCCGTCGGCAGCGTGGGGTCGAAGATCTCCAGAAAACGCGCCATCATCGCAGGGGCCGGGTCGTCGAACCCGCGTTGGCTGGCCCACTTGAGGAAGGGCATCAGGAAGGGGCGGGCCTGCTCGACCTCGATCTTGAGCAGCGCCGCCGTCAAGCCCCCCTGTTCGAGGAAGCCCGACTCGGCGTAGAGGTTCAGGAAGGCCTCCCGGTCGTAGCTGATCTGGCGGAACTCGACGGCCCAGTCGCCCTGGGCGTCGTCGAAGATGGCGTACTGCGCCCGCCAGTCTCCGTTGAAGGGCAGGCCGACCGAGCCGATGTTGACGATCTGCCCGCGCGGCGAGTCGTCGTGGAAGGGTCGGTGGGTGTGGGCGCAGACCAGGACGCGCTGCGCGATGCCGTCGAGCAGCGCGGCGCGGTCCTCGTCCGAGGTCCAGGCCCCGATCCCCTCGCTGTTGGAGCGCGGGCTGCCGTGGACGATCAAGAGTCCGTCGGGGCCGCCGCGCTCCAGGCTGAAGGGCAGGGCCTCGATGAAGGCGCGGTGGCGGGCGACCTCGGCGGCGATCCAGCGCGAGGCCGACCAGATGTCCATCGTCCACCAGGGCTCGGGGACCTCGCGCCGGATGAAGCCCAGGGCGTAATCCTCGTGGTTGCCCCGCAGGCAGGGCCAGCCCAGCGCCAGGGCGCGGTCGACGACCGCCGCCCCGCAAGGGCCGCGCCCGACCAGATCCCCGGCGATGATCGCCTCGTCGACGCCCTGGCGGCCGATGTCGTCGATGACGGCCTCGAAGGCGTGGGGGTTGCCGTGGATGTCGGCCAGGATCGCCAGCCTCGTCATGTCGCTCGTCGGGATGGAGGGTTCTGGTCAGCGCGGCTGGGCCTGATCCGGTCAAGAGAGGCGCGCAGATCGCCCGGTGAGCTTAACATGAACCGCGGCGCGGGCGTCTGTTTTCATCCCCCTTTGGAGCGGGATGCGACAACGCACCGACAGGGCCGGAGGGTCGGGTGTTGTCCGGGCGCCCCCGCGCCTGCAAACCGCCTTGGCCCTTCAAGATCATCAAGGATGACAGCACTTCAGGCTGTGTCTGACCCTTTGGACCGAGCTTCGGCGAGGTCGAGGGGCCGAGGTGGGTCAGGGCGAGCGCAGGCGGGGTCACAGACCCGGTGAGCATCGCCCTGGCCCGCCTCAGCGGCGGCGCAGCCGGCCGACGACGATCAGGGCCAGCACGAGCAACAGGGCCGGGGCGCCGGGGCGCTGGCCCTGGCCGGGGGCGGCGGCGCACAGGGCGCTGCCCTGGATGACGCCGGGGGCCGAGCCGCCGCCGAGGTCGTCGGCGGGGTCGAGGGGATCGGTGCCGCGGCCGTCCTCGACGCCGTCAGGGACGGTGCCGCCGTCGGTGTCGGGGTTGTTCGGGTCCGTCTCGCCCTCGTCGACGCGGCCGTTGCGGTTGCGGTCCTCGCCGTCGACGCAGACGCCCTGGACGTCGGCGGGGCCGTCGCACAGGTCGTCGCCGTCGGTGTCGGGGCTCAGGGGGTTGGTGGGGTTCGAGCCGAGCACCTCCAGGCCGTCGATCAGGCTGTCGTCGTCGCTGTCGTCGTCGAGGGGATCGGTCTCGTCGGTGTCGACGCGGCCGTTGGCGTTGAGGTCCTCGCCGGCCTGGCAGACGCCCTGGACGTCGGCGGGGCCGTCGCACAGGCCGTCGCCGTCGGTGTCGGGGTTGTTCGGGTCGGTGCCGAGGTCGTCCTCAAGGTCGTCGATGAGGCCGTCGCCGTCGGCGTCGTTCTCCACGTCGATGTCGTCGGAGGGGTCGAGGGGGTCGGTGCCGCGGCCGTCCTCGACGCCGTCAGGGACGGTGCCGCCGTCGGTGTCGGTGTTGTTCGGGTCCGTCTCGCCGGTGTCGACGCGGCCGTTGGCGTCGCGATCCTCGCCGGCGCGGCAGACGTCGTCGATGCGGTTGGGGCCGTCGCAGAGGCGGTCGCCGTCGGTGTCGGGGTCCAGCGGGTCGGTGGGGTTCTCGCCGAGCACCTCGGTGCCGTCGCGCAGGCCGTCGCCGTCGGTGTCGGGGTTGTTCGGGTCGGTGCCGGTGACGTCGCGCTCGAACTCGTCGCTCAGGTCGTCGCCGTCGGTGTCCACGTCGCAGTTGCTCGGCTCGCCGTGGCAGGCGAAGCCGTCCTCCACCTCGCAGATGGCGCTGCAGCCGTCCCCGGCGCGCAGGTTGTTGTCGTCGCAGCCCTCCAGATCCGAGATCTGGCCGTCGCCGCAGTCGCCGATGTCGGTCACCAGCGTGGCCTCGACGCGCGGGGCCGGCTCGTCGCTGTCAGGGTCGGCGCTGGAGGTGTTGGTCAGCGCGTTGACGGCGACGACCTGGACCTCGTAGGTGATCGTGGCGGCTCCCGCAGGCGGGATGACCCCGGCCCGCTCGCCCGCGGCGTTGACGAGGCCGCCGCCCTCGAAGGGCATCCGGCCGCCGCTGTCCGGCGTCGCAGACCCGTTGAGGGTGGTCGTGCCGGCGCGGTAGGTGGCGCCGTTGGGGATCTGGCCGCGCACGGTGGCCCGCGCCGTCGGGGCCGAGCCGGTGTTGGTGGCCACGATCGTGTAGCGGACGACGCCGCCGCCGAGCGCCTCGGCGCTCAGCCGGATGGACATGCGCAGCGCGTTGACGGTCAGGCGCTGGCTGGCGATCTGGCCGGCGATCGGCGCGGTCCCCTGGCAGGAGATGAAGTCGTAGGACCAGGAGGCCTGCGTGGTGAAGATCGCGGGGGTCGGCTCGGTCGGCAGCGCCTCGACCCGGACAAGCAGCTCCACCAGGACGCTCTGGCCGAAGGGCACCGCGCCGATGTTCACCCCGGAGGTGAGCTGCTCGGTGCGCGCGCCGCCGATCACCCTGCCGCCGGCCCGCATCTCGACCAGCGCCAGGCCCTCGGGCAGCGGCTGGCGGAAGACGACGTTGCTGGCGTCAGCGCGGCCGCGGTTGTCCAGCCGGATCTGGTAGGTCAGCTCGGCGCCCTGGTAGGCCACGGCCGGCGCCACCGAGCTGGTGTTCTCGACGACGAAGTCCGGGGCGTTGACGTCGATCTGGAAGGAGGCCATCGTCGGCAGGTAGCTGTCCCCGGTGCTCGTGGCCCGGATCGTCGCGGCGGTCTGCGCATTGCCGATCTCGCCGCCGGCGCCCACCGGCACGCTCGTGATGTCCCAGCCCTGGCGCCCTCCGCTGGTGTTGGTCGCCGTCGCCGCGTTGTGGTTCCTGTCCCCGAAGGTGCCCCGCGTGTTCTGCTGGCCGTTGTCGCCGTTGATCTGGGAGGCGAAGAAGTTGTTCTCCGGGTTGTTCGGCCCCGACAGGCGCACGAAGCGCTGGTCGCCGGGGTCGGCCATCTGGAGCTGGTCGCCGTCGAGGTTCGCGTCGCCCTCGATGGCGCTGACGAGCACGCGGCCGCCGACCGGCCCGGTCGGCGGGGTGCAGAAGCCGTTGACCTGATAGTCGACCACCGACTGCTCGTCGACGAACTCGCCGCCGACGAAGATCGACAGGTTGCGCGCCGGCGAGTTGGCGTTCTGGTAGGCCACCACCAGCGTCCAGCCGGCCGCGTTGAGGCTGTTGACCGACGCGTCCTGAGTGCCGGGCACCCCGAGGGTCGTGTAGCCGCCGGCGCCTCGCTGGCGCACGAAGCTCGTCACGTCGGCCGAGCGCAGGTAGTACTTGACCGGGAAGCCGCCCACCGCGGCAAACTCATCCACCGTCAGCGACGTGGCGCCGTCCGGCGCCACCTGCCGCTCATCGCCGTTCTGGAAGCGCAGCGTCACCGCGGCGCCCAGGTCGCTGAAGACGTTCTCGGCGCCGTAATTGAAGCTCCCGCCCCAGAGCAGCTCGGCGTAGAGCACCTGGCTGCCGGTGGGCAGCTCAAGAACCCCCTGCGACGCGTTCAGGCGCCAGTCCGCCGTCGTCCCCACCGGGAAGCCGCCGTCCTGCTGGTTGCCCCCAGCGGCGATGAAGCACCCGATCGAATCCCGCGTCCCCGGGTTGTTCGTGTCGGCCTGCTTGCTCAAGCCCAGCGTGTTGCCCGTCACCGCCAGGCCGCCCTCGACCGTGCGGCTGAAGCGCAGCACCTGCGCCTGCGACACGGACGCCGCGCACAACACCGACGCGATGATCACCGCGCCCAACCCTGCTCTTTGATTCTTCAACATCTCAATCTCTTCCTCAACATCGACGCCGACCGCAACAGGCCGCCCCGAAACCTTCCAATAAACCGTGTCCCGCCCTGAATTTACAGCCCGGGCGAGCGCCCCCTTGCTAGTGGTTATCCACCCCCAAGTCAACACCATCTCCCCCCGGCGCCCCTTCGCCCGCCACCCTCGCCGCGCGCCCCCCCCTTCAGCGTGTTGAGACAGGGTTCTTGAAAAACGCGCGCGGCCGGCTCGACGGTTGACTTGGGCTTTCCGCCGCGGTTAGAAAACTCCGATATCCTCGCTGGAGGGTGACGCGTGAGGCTCCATGACCAACGTCCAGGCCATTGAACTGAAGCCGATCGAGCTCAAGCAGCTCGCGGAGGACCTCCACGCCTTCCTCAAGGCCCTTGAGCCGGCCCGGTGGCGCCGAGAGCTTGAGCCGGTCATGCGGGAGCACCTCGAGTCGCTGCGCGCCAGGCTCAGAGATTTCCTCGACCGCACCTACCTGCCCGACCGCGACGAGGCGCTGGCCACCTTGCGCGAGCGCCTCGTGGCCGTGCGCGAGGTCCTCGACGGCTTCTCTCCGGGGGCGGACGCCGCCCACGTCGCCGCTCAGTGGAACGAACTGCGCATCAAGCTGCTGCCAGCCTACGAGGCCGTCGCCGCGAGCCTCAAGGTCCAGTCCATCCACGTCCCGAGCCTGCGCCCCACCAACTACACCCGGAACTTCTTCCACGTCCTGGGCGGCATCACCGTCCTCGTCCTCATCCACCACATCCTGCCGCCCGACAAGATCGCCCTGACCGCCGGCGTCCTCGTCGCCGCCGCCTGGACCATGGAGATCACGCGCCGCTTCAGCGGCGGGATCAACGGCGTCCTGATGCGCATCTTCAGCGCCGTCGCCCACCCCCACGAGCGATACCGCGTCAACTCCTCCACCTGGTACAGCATGGCCCTGCTGGCCCTGGCCCTCTTCATGGAGCCCCTGGCCTGCTCGCTGGCCGTCGTCGTCCTGGCCACCTCCGATCCCGCCGCCGCCGTCATCGGCCGCCGCTGGGGCCGACGCCGCCTGACCTCCGGCCGCACCCTGGAGGGCTCCCTGGCCTTCGTCGCCACCGGCACCCTGGCCAGCCTCGCCGTCATGACCCTCTACTTCGACAACCTCAGCCCCGGCGCCATGATCCTCTACGCCCTCGGCGCCTCCATCCCCGGCGCCATCGTCGAGGTCTACAGCGAGCGCATCGACGACAACTTCTCCATCCCCATGGCCGTCGGCTGCGGCGTCACCCTCATCACCTGGCTCCTCCTGGCTCTCTGACCCAACCCCCCGTCACGACTCAAGAAACTCGACGACCCGGTCCACGAAGGCCCCCGGCCTCTCCAGGTGCGCGTTGTGCCCTGCGCCCTCGACGATCGCCTGACGCGCCGACCCCATCAACCCGACCATCCTGGCCCCCAGCCCCCTGTACTTCTCGTCCAGCTCCCCCGCCACGATCAGCGTCGGGCAGCGCACCCCCCCGAGCCGGTCCCACTCCGACCGCTGGCGCCCTGGGCTCATCCCGGCGATGATCCGCGCCATCGACTCGGGATCTTGATCCGCCCGCGCCGCGATCACCGCCTCCAGCCTCCCCGGCTCCCGACCCAGGCTCTCAAAGAGCGGCGCGCCGTACCACCGACGCAAGAAGACCTCCAGGCCCTCAACCCGGATCAACGCCGCCAGCGCGTCGTCCTGCGCCGCCCGCGCCAGCCGCTCCGCCGACCCCTCGATCCCCGCGCTGGTCCCCTCCAGCACCAGCCGGTCGACGACCTCCGGCGCCTCGATGGCCGCCCTCAACGCCAGCCGCCCCCCCATCGAGTAGCCCATCAAGTGCGCCCTGGACAGCCCCTGCGCCCGGATCGTCGCCGCCAGCGCGCCTGCCCACGCGCCCATCTCCAGCGGGCCACCCAGCCGCCGCCTGCCGTGCCCCGGCAGCTCCGGCGCCACACACCAGAAGCGCGGCGACAGCGCCGGGAGCGCCGCATCCCAGTCCCGCGCCGTCCCCATGAAGCCGTGCAGCAGCACCAGCGCGGGGCGCGACCTGTCACCCCAGGTCTGGACGGGCCACGACGGCCAGGAGGCCCCGCTCACTTCGACCTCGGGAGCTGGCCGCCGACCCCCAGCCCGAGCCTCAGGTGCCTCGGCAGACCCAGCCACCGCCCCCCAAGTTCCCCGGGAGGAGCCCCGCTCTCCAGCGACGCGGCGCCGCTGAACGAGGCCCCGCCGCGCTCGACCAGCACCCCCACCGGGAGCTGGACCCCGACGATCCGCATCCCGATCGACGGGTTCGCGTACAAGAGCGTCGCATCACTCAACCGCAAATGCGTCGGGAAGGCCAGCGCCAGCCACCCCGCGCCGCCCTGCAGCTCGACGGCCAGCGCCAGATCGTCCACTTCGAAGGCGTGCGCGCGCAGATGAAAGCCGACCCCCACGACGCTGGTCTCCCCCGCGAAGAAGGTCAACCCGACGCTGACCGTGTCGAAGCGCCGGTTGAACCACACCTGACCGTCCAAGGCCGAGGGCAGCGCGGCGCTCAAGGCGCTGAGATCCTCCCCGTCGTCAAGCCGGTTCGTCGTGGCCGACAACCCCACGCCGATCTCGCTGCCCCCCGGCGCCGTCGCGGGCGCAAAGGCCGTCGTTGGCGCGCACGCCCACAACACGAAGTAGGCCACCCCGAGCGCGCCCGCACACGCGGACGCCGCTCGCCCCAGCCGCCTCGCCCAGCCCCCCCCAGGCGCAGGGCGCGTCGGCAACGATCCCCCCACGCTCCCCAAGGACGCCCTTGCCCCCATCACGCCCTCGCCGCCCGCCCCTGTCGGACACACCTCGCCCAATGGACCTCGCAGCCCGCCCGCGCACGCCCCGCCGAGACTTGGAGGGGTATGGGAGGGTTGAGGGCTCCGCGGCCCGCCCGCGCAAGCCCCGCCCCCCGTCGATGGCCCTTCATGGGCGCGCCCCCTCGGGGATGATCGCCTCTCGCCAGTCGCCCTGCGGGACGCGCTCCAGGATCCCCGCGCCGAAGACCTTGTCCAACTCCAGATAGTCCAGGTGCGCGTACCCGATGTGGCAATGGCAGGTGGCGTTGGAGCAAGGGCGCTCCCTCAAGGCCGCCTCGAAGCCCTCCTCATAGATGTTGCCGATCTTCGTCGGGATGAAGTGACACCGCCTCGCGTCCCCATTCCCGTCGACCGAGATCACCGTCGCGCCCGCCCGACACGACCTCCCTTCGGACGGCCACCGCCGCGTGTTGATCCTGTAGAGCGGGTCGATCGCCTCGAAGATCCCCGCGATCTCCTCCGGCTGCGACCCCAGCTCGTCCTTGACCGCGTTGATCCACACGTAGATCTCCGGCGGCAGGACCTCCCGCAAGTGCTTGATCTCCCCCGCGAATCGCGCAAAGCCCACCACCCCCACGCTCAAGCGCACCCCCCGCCGGTGGAGCCTCATCGCCGAGGCCACGAAGGCCGCCATCGAGGACCACTCCGGGTGCCACGTGCACCACAGCGCCAGCTTGTCCAGATCGCACCTGTCCACGAAGCCCAGCGACCCCGACAGGTTCGTCTGGATCGCGGCCCGCTCCACATGCGCCATCCCCGTCAGCCGCACCAGCGCCTCCTGGTAATGCCGCCTGACCAGCGCCTCGCCCCAGGGCGTCACCAGCACCCCGATCGGCGCGTGATCGCGCGCCCCGACCCAGCCGACGAAGCGCTCCAGGCAGGCGCGGTCGTGGGCCAGCTCGGCCCGGCTCTCCTTGCGCTTGGCGAAGGGGCAATAGACGCAGCCGTAATTGCAGCTGCTCAACGGGCCTCGGTACAAGATCCGCATCAACGGGCCTCGTAGTCGGTCATCAGGCGCTCGACGCGCTCGGAGAAGAGCCACGGCCCGATCGCGTCCGAGCGCTCCATCCCCTCATCCGTCAGCCTCAGCGCCGCCCCGTCGTCCTCGGCCAGCCCCAGCGGCGCCAGCGCCGCGAGCTGCGGCAGCGCCTCCACCGGGTCGCCCCCGAAGCGGCGGCGCCAGTCGGCCCTCGACAGCCCCTCCTCCGAGAGCAGAGACAGGATCGCGTGCCGCCGCCGACGCTCCACCTCGTCCAGCGCGAAGCCGTAGCGCACCTCGGCGAACTCGGCGTCGGTCCGGGCGACGAAGTCCCGCAGGATCGCCTTGACGCCCGAAGGCCCCACCGCGTACTCGCTGGAGTAGTGCAGCCCGTCGGTGTACGAGCGCGCGCCGCAGCCCAGCCCCACCATCCCGTCCTCCTGACAGCGATAGACCGGCCCCTGCGCGTTCGGCGCGTGCGCGGCCCGGAACATCCGCATCGACACCTGACGATACCCCCGCTCCAGCAACAGATCGCGGCCCTGGCGATAGAAGTTCAACCGCTCGTCGTCCCAGTCCTGCTTCGAGGCCCCCATCCTCGTCAGCGGCCGGACATAGAGCGGGTAGAGGTAGATCTCCTCCGGAGAGTAGCGCAGCGCCTCCTCGATCGAGCGACGCCAGCTCGCCGGGGTCTGGTGCGGCAGCCCGTACATCAGATCGACGTTGAGGGTCTCGAAGCCCGCCCGCCGCATCGCCTCAAGGGAGCGGTGGACCTGCTCATTGCGCTGGAGCCTGCTGATGGCGTCGACCTCGTCCGGCTCGAAGCTCTGCACCCCCATGCTGACCCGATCCACGCCATGTGCCCGCAATATCTCGAGTTTATCCGGCGTCGCGGTCTCCGGCGACACCTCGACCGAGGTGGGGACTCCCGCCGGGTTGGCGCCCATGACGCCC
This sequence comes from Pseudomonadota bacterium, assembly GCA_005804885.1. Classification (GTDB taxonomy): domain Bacteria; phylum Myxococcota_A; class Bradymonadia; order Bradymonadales; genus SYOX01. Next base: position 24,316 of record SYOX01000134.1, on the reverse strand, counting down.
TCGGCGATCTCGAAGAGGGCCTCAAGCTGGGCGCAGCTCAAGAAGGTGGGCGTGCCCCCGCCGATGGCCATGCGCGCGAAGGTGGCCCCAGGGATGGCCTCTCTGGCCTGGGCCGCCTGCCTCCGGACGGCGTCGATGGTGGCGTCCATCAAGTCGCCGTCGGGCCGGACGGTGGTGAAGAGGTTGCAGAAGCCGCAGCGCATCTCGCAAAAAGGCACATGGATGTAGAGGAAGAGGGCCTCTTTGCGCTCGTCTTTCCAGACCTGCCGCATCGGGATGGGATCAAAGACGCGGTAGGCGGTCTTGTGGGGGTAGGAGTAGACGTAGGCCGTATAGGGCGACACGTCCAGCGGGCTCAAGGGGGCGTCAGGGCTCAGATCCATGGGGCCATCCTGTCGGTTCACGCGCTCGACGCAGGATCGCCGAATCGCCCGGGCGCATCAAGCCAACAGGCTCAGGATCACAGGGCGATCGCAAAGTCGGCTTCGATGACGCGCACGTTGAGATCGACGAGTCGACTTCGATGACGCACACGCCGAGATCGGCGAGTCGACTTCGTTGATGGACAAGGGGAGATCAACGGGTCGACTTCGTTGATGGACAAGGGGAGATCGGCGAATCGACTTCGTTGACGGGCAAGGAGGGATCGGCGAGTCGACTTCGTTGACGGGCACGTCGAGATCGGCGAGTCGACTTCGTTGACGGGCACGTCGAGATCAACGAGTCGACTTCGATGATGAGATCCGCACGTTGACGGTCCACCCGGGCTTGCGCCCGGGCCTTGGGTTTTGTCCCGGGTCGCCCCGCCATCCGGCGGGGCTGGCGACGGAGTGTCAGCGTGTGTGGGGCGTGTCACCCTTGTTGAGCTCAGATGAGATGTTCAGGGGTTCGGAGGCAAACATCACACGATCTTGAGAGGGTCTGTCGCTTGAAGGTTGACGCCCCGTCGCCAGCCCCGCAGGGGCGTCCCGGGACAAATTGTAGGCCCGGGCGCAAGCCCGGGTGGACCGTCAACGTGCGGATCTCACCCAACGAAGCCGACCCGTTGATCTCGACGTGACCGCCAACGAAGTCGACTCGCCGATCTTCCCTTGTCCATCAACGAAGTCGACTCCCCGATCTCGACGTGCCCGTCAACGAAGTCGATTCGCCGATCTCGACGTGACCGTCAACGAAGTCGCCTCGCCTGGGGTGTTGCCGAGGGGGGGTCGCGGGGGCATAATCGGGCGGAACGTCACGAGCTAGGGACGCGAGGCCATGATCGACTTCGGCTTGAGCGAGGATCAGACGCTGATTCAGCAGACGGCGCGGCAGTTTGCGCGCGAGGTGTTGCGCCCGCAGCTTCGGGCCGTCGAGGCGGCCGGGCGGCTGCCGGAGGCGGCGCTGTCGTCCTGGGCCGCCGTGGGGCTCTCGGGGCTGAACCTGCCCGAGCGCGTCGGCGGGGCGGCGCTCGGGCTGTTGACGACGGCGCTGGCCGTCGAGGAGCTGGCCGTCGGGGACGTGGCCGCCGCCTGGGCGCTGCCGGGGCTGGAGCCGGCGGCGATCTTCGTCGGGCGGCTCGGCGACGCGGCGCAGCAGGATCGGTGGCTCGCCCCCTACGCCGAGCGCGCCGGCTGGTGCGGGGCGACGGCCCTGGCCGACGATCCCGCCGCGCCGCTCACAGGTCGGGCCGTCGAGGGCGGCTGGCGCCTTGAGGGGCGCAAGATCGCCGTCGAGCGCGCGCCGCTGGCGGGCTACCTGGTGGTCGCCGCGGCGCTGGAGGGCAGGGGGCCGTCCTGGGTGATCGTGGCGGCGGACGCGCCGGGGGTCGTGATCGAGGCGCGCGCCTGGAAGCTGGGGCTGGCGGCCACGCCGACGGCGGCGGTGCGCTTCGAAGGGGTCCAGATCGACGCGGCGGCGGTGGCCGGGCAGCCCGACGCGCTGCTCGGCGCCTGGCTGGACGTGGCGATCCACGCGGCGGCGCTGCATCTGGGCGCCGCGCGCGCCGCGCACGAGGTGGCGCTGACCTACACCCAGGAGCGCGAGGCCTTCGGCAAGCCCGTGGCGCACTTCCAGGCCGTCGCCTTCGCGCTGGCCGACGCGGCGATGGCCATCGACGCCGGCCGATGGATGCTCTGGCGGGCCGCCGCCGCCCGCGACAGCGGCAAGCTGGCCATCTCGGAGGTCGTCGGCGCGCTGCTCCAGTGCCACGAGGCCGCCGTGCGCGTGTGCGACGAGGGCGTCCAGCTCCTCGGCGGCGCCGGCTACATCCAGGATCACCCGGTCGAGAAGTGGATGCGCGATCAGCAGACCTTGAGCCTGTGCGGCGTCACGCCCGAGGCCGCCGAGGAGATCCTGACCCGCGTCGCGCTGGGAGAGCCCGTCGACGCGGGAGACTTCGGGCAGGCAGACGGCGCGCAGGCGCCGCTGCTGTAGAGCGCGTCGGGGCCAGTTCAAGAGAAGCGGGGGGGCAGGGCGATGGCCATCGAGTTCGAGTTGACGCAGGCGCAGTCCCAAATTCGCGAGATGATACGGTGGTTTGCGCGCCACGAGATGCGGCCGATCTCCCTCCAGGCCGACCGGGACCACGCGATCCCCGACGATCTGCTCTTGAAGATGAAGCGCTCGGGGATCTCCGGCGGCGCCCTCTCCAAGCGCGAGCGCGAGGAGGGCGGCCAGAAGGTCGGCGAGACGAACCGGATGGCGGTGCTGGCCGTCGAGGAGCTGGCCTGGGGCGATCCGGCCGCGATCCTGTCGGTGCCGGGGCCAGGGCTCGGCGGCCCGCCGGTGCGCTTCATGGGCACCGAGGCGCAGAAGGCGCGCTTCTTCGCGATCTTCGAAGAGGAGGAGATGAGCTGGGGCGCCTACGCGCTCACCGAGCCTGGGGCCGGCTCGGACGTGTCCGGGATCAGGGCCTCCTGCCGCAAGGAGGGCGACCAGTGGGTGATCAACGGCACCAAGTGCTTCATCACCAACGGCGCAAGGGCCGCCTGGGTGGTGTGCTTCGCGACCGTCGACCCCTCCCTGGGCCGGGCCGGCCACCGGGCCTTCGTGGTCGAGCGCGGGACGCCGGGCTTCCGGGTCGGCCGCATCGAGGAGAAGATGGGCCTGCGGGCCTCTGAGACGGCCGAGCTGATCTTCGAGAACTGCCGCGTGCCCGAGGAGAACCTGCTCGGCGGCGAGGACTATTACACGCGCAAGGAGGGCTTCGTCGGGGCGATGAAGACCTTTGACTCGACCCGGCCCATGGTCGCCTCGATGGCCGTCGGGATCGGGCGCGCGGCGCTGGAGATCGGCCAGGACTTCTTCAAGGCCCACTACATGACGGGCCGCCCCATTGCCCGCTACAGGCGGATCGCCTCGGCGCTGGCCCAGAGCCAGCGGGAGCTGGACGCCGCCCGGCTGCTGTGCTGGCGGGCGGCCTGGATGGCCGATCACCAGATGCCCAACGCCCGCGAGGCGGCCATGTCCAAGGCCTACGCCCCGCCGGTGGCCCAGCGCGCCTGCCGCCGCGCCCTTCAGCTCATGGCCGCCTCCGGGGTCACCGGCGACCTCCTCGTCGAAAAACTCTTCCGCGACGTCAAGGTCTACGACATCTTCGAAGGCACCGGCCAGATCCAGCGTATCGTCATCGCAAAACGCCTGATCCACAACCTCGGCCGCTTCTGACCTCCCCTCACCCTCGCCCCGGTCCCCTCATGACCAGCCCCCCTTCGATCTCGCCTCCATCCCCGTCGCCGCCGCGGATCTCGTCTCCAGCCCCGTCATCGCTGCGGATCTTGTTGTCGTCGAGCCTGGCCCCGCTTTCCCTGTCGCCTTCGGCCGCGATCATCGCGGCGATCAAGATCGCGGCGTCGCTGTCGGCCGCGCTGACCCTGATCGTCGCGTGGGGCGCCCCGGCGCAGGCCGCCGATCCGCCGCCCATCGACGCCGACGGCGACTTCGTCCACGTCCTGACCTTCAAGCCCCTCAAGATGACCTCGCCGCTGTCCATCGCTGGCCCCCTGAACCCGATGGGCTGGAGCGACGACGCCAAGGGCGGCACGCTGATCACCTCCGACGCCGAGGGGCTCGCCTTTGACGCCCAGGGCCGCCTGGATCGCTCCCGCTACGACCCCATCGAGTCCCCCGTCTGGGCCTTCGGAGAGGCCGCGCGCGACGCCAGCGACGGGCTGATCTACTGCGACTTCCAGAGCAAGTCCCTCAAGCGCCTGACCGCCGCAGGCCAGATGGAGCCGATCCCCACGCGCGGCCTGGAGCTGGAGCAGGTCTGTCAGACTTACAGCGACGGCGCAGGCGGCGTGATCGTCGCCCAGACGTGGCCCATGATCTTCTGGCGCCTGGACCCGACCTTCAAGGCCCAGCGTCAGGGGATGATGAAGATCGCCGTCGACCGCAAGCCCGACGAGCCGGCGAAGATATGCGGCGCCGACGATCTCCAGCGCCCCCTGGCCGTGCTCAACAACTACGGCGGCTTTGACGTGGCCCTCGCGCTGCTGGACAAGGACCTGTTGCCGATCAAGGCCTTATGGGGCCTCAAGTACGACGCGATCAAGGACGGCGAGTTCGTCAAGGCGCTGGGCCTCGTCACGGTCCAGCAATGCGCCCAGCGCGGCAAGTTGACCTGGTTCACCTTCAACAACCACGTCCTGATCTTCGAGGGCGACCGGATCGCCTCGGCGCTGCGCAATGGCACGCCCCTGAACCCTCGCTCAAGCCTCGTCGAGCCCGGCGTCGGCCCCTACGCCTTCCAGGTCCTGCTGACCGCGCGGGTGCTCGGCGGCGGCGAGGCCCTGGTGACGGTCGAGCGCCTCAACGGCGAGGTCAAGCTCTTCGCCCGTCGCCGCGACCTCGCCCCCGACAAGGCCCGCGCGGCCGCCGAGGCCGCGATGCGGTCGAAGTCTCCCCTCCAGGCCCACCGCGCCTGGGATCTCTGGCTCCAGAGCCACCCGAAGGACGGCGCCGCCATGGTCGCCCAGCTTGAAAACATGATCGCCGCCGGCTGGTGGGAGGCCGCCATCAAGCTCGCCGACGAGCGCGCCGACGCCCAAGGCGCCCCCAAGGCCGAGCAGGTGACGATCGCCCGCCTCGGGGCCGAGGCCCGCGCCCGCATCTTGCGCCGATGGGCCAGCCGCGAGGTCAAGGGCGCCATCGTCAACGTCATGCGCCCCGACACGCCCGTCGCCCTCGGCGCCCTCAAGGAGGCCCTGGCGCTGACCCAGGCCCACCCCGCCTCGGGCCTGATCCGCCACGCCGCCGCCCTCGTCGCCCTGCGCGCAGACGACAAGGCCACCTTCCTTGACCAGCTCGAGGCGCTCCAGAAGATCGTCGAGGCGGGCTCGGCCGACGCCGCCGACTACCCCGAGCTCTTCGACCTCCACGCAGCCCGCGGCGACGCCGAGGCCATGAAGGCGCTGCTGTCCAGCGCTCGCCCTCGACTCTCACCTCAGCGCGCCGCCCTCTGGCAAGCCGAGCTCCTCAGAGTCTCCGGCCGCCCCGAGGAGGCCCTCGCCGCCCTCTCCAAGGCCGAGCCCACCCGACCCGCCCTGATCCTCAAGGCCCGCCTCCAGGTCGAAACCGGCGCGCTCAACGAGGGCATCATCACCTGGACACAGGCCGCCTCGATGGGCCCCCCCGATGACCCCCAGATCCAGGCCGGGCTCGGCGTCGCCTACCTGCGCCGCGGGCTGGCGCAGCTCGCCATCGAGGCCCTCGTCAAGGCCCACAGCGCCCAGCCCGCCGACACCGCCCACCTCTCCAACCTCGCCCTGGCCTACGCCCAGCTCGACCGCCGCGAGGACGCGCTCAAGCAGGTCTTCACAGCCCTCTCCAAGGCCCCCGATGACCCGCTGCTGCGCTTCCAGCTCGACGACCTCGGCGGCGCCAGAGCCGCCCAGGCCCCACCCAGCGGCGACACCGTCGCGATCATGACGCTGACCACCGGCGGCGGCGCCGTCCAGCGCGTCGGCCTCGGCGAGATGATCGCCGCCATGCTCACCACCGCCGCCGTCAACCGCGGCCTCGCCGTCGTCGAGCGCGACCGCCTCGATGACCTCCTGGCCGAACAAAAACTCCAGCGCGGCGGCCACGTCGACCGCGCCACCGCCGTCAAGATCGGCAAGCTCGCCGGCGCCAGGCGCCTCATCCTCGGCAATGTCGCCGAGTTCGACGGCGCCCTCCGACTCGACCTCCGCCTCGTCGACGCCCAGACCGGGCAGATCCTCAAGGCCGCACAGGCCCAGTCCCCGCTGGAGCTCGCCCCCCTCCAGGCCGCCATCGCCAAGGCGCTCGCCGACCTCTCCCCGCCCTGACATTCGGACAAATAAAAGACAGTGATTACAATGGGTTGGCTTGATCTATCGTGGCCCTCCGCGATCCGCCGCGAGGGGAGGCGCGTGAAGCCCCAGCAATCCCTCTCCGGAAAATGACGCGATCCCGCGCGAGGGGAGGCGCGTGTCGAGCTGTTCTGCGTTCCACGCTTCGCGGCCGCGATCCCGCGCGAAGGGAAGCGCGGCGCCCGACTGCCCCGCGCCGGCTACTCGGCGATGATGCGGATCTTCGGCCAGCGCTCCGCGTAGCGCTTCTGGGCGACGCGGCGGCGGTAGGTCTCCACGCCGACACGAGGCGCGTTGCGCCGGATCACCCCGTCGAAGAGATCGATGAGGCCGAGCGGCGCGATGATCTGGATCGTGTCGTCATCCCTCAAGCGGGCGGCGACGGCGGTGGCTGTCTCCGGCCACGAGGCGATGGCGTCCTCGACGCTTACCAGCGGCTCGACAGGGTGGCCGAAGGCGTCCTTGGTCCAAAGGTGGACCCCGGCCTGGTTGTTGACGTCCCACGAGAACTCGGGCGCGTCGCGCTGGAGCCGCTCTTCGAGCGCGCGGTCGCGGGCCGTCGACAGATCGGAGGGATCAAAGAAGGCCACGTCGACGTCGGAGAGCGCCGAGGGCCTGCCGAGGCCGTAGAGCGCGTCCCAGGCGGCATTGCGGACGGCGCCGGCGCCGACACACCACTGCGGCAGCCCAAGCGCGCGCGCCGCGACGAGCGCCCGCATGAGCCACGGCGTCGCCGCCACGATCCCGGCGAGCTTGCCTTCGAGCGTCGTGTCGTTCATGGCGATCCTCACCCTCCCCTGATCGCGGCGAACCTGAGCGCGTCAGGCTCCTCGCGCGTTGATCCGTCGTGTCGGCGCCACTTTACCACTGAAGGGGGGCCAGGAGGGTGATCTCCGGGCGCTTGCGCGGGGGCCTGGCAGGCGTCGGGCGGGAGTTGTCATCAAAGGGAGGCCGGGAGGGTGATCTCCGGGGCGGTGTCGTGTAGGTGTGGAGGGCGATGGTCTGCCTGGGGAGGCCAGGGCAGGGAGGGGCGGGCGATGGCGAATCAGAGAGAGCTGCAACCGGGCGACACCCTCCAGGGGCGCTATGAGATCATGGAGACGCTCGGCGTCGGCGGCTTCGGGCGCGTGGTCAAGGCGCGGCACATTGCCATGGACAGGATCGTCGCGATCAAGCTGCTGCGGCTGGCCTCGGTCGGCGACGCGCGCTTGCAGGAGACGATGCGCCGCCGATTCTTGCAGGAGGCGCAGATCATCAGCCGCCTGCACCACCCCAACACCGTCCAGGTCCACGACTTCGGGATCGACGAGGGCGATGGTGGCGGCGAGTCGTCGATGTTCATGGTGGTGGAGTACATCGAGGGGCGGGCGCTCGACGAGCTCCTGGGGGTCAGCGGGAGGTTGCCGGTGCAGGCCGTGATCCACGTCCTGCGTCAGGCGCTGGGCAGCCTCGACGAGGCGCACGGGCTCGGGGTGGTGCACCGCGACGTCAAGCCGGCCAACATCATGATCACGGAGCGGCTCGGGGACCCCTGGTTCGTCAAGGTGCTGGACTTCGGCATCGCGGCGCCCATGTCGACCCCCGACGCCCCCACGGCCCAGGGGCTGACGCTGACCGGCTCGATCATCGGGACGCCCGGCCACATGTCCCCGGAGCAGCTCTGCGGTCAGCCCGTCACGGCCGCCTCGGACATCTACTGCCTGGGGCTGGTGGCCTTCGAATTGCTCGTCGGCGACCCGGCCTTCACCAGCGAGGTGACCGCGCCCTCGCTCTCGAACCAGGCTTACGGCCCCGACATCCGGCTCCCCGCCGATCTGGACATCTCCGACGTGCTGCGCGCCGCCGTCGACGGCGCGCTCCGCAAGGACCTCGACGTCCGCCTGCCCGACGCCCGCGCCTTCCTCGACGCGCTGGAGGGCGCCGACGCCGCGCCGCGCTCGGCCGCCAGCGTCGAGCGCGGCGCGGCCCCGACCGAGGAGGTCGACGCGGCCCTGATCGCCGCCGCCGACCAGCCCGCCGAGCCTCTCAAGCCCGCCGCCTTCGGCCCCCAGGATGCCGACGCCCTTGGACCCCGGGGTTCCGTTGCCCTTGGACCCCAGGGCGCTGACGCCCTCGGCCCGATGGGCGTCGACACCCTCAGCACGACGGGCGTCGACACCCTCGGCCCGGTGGGCACCGGCACCTTCGGTCCGACGGGCGCCAACACCCTCGGGCCGACGGGCGCCGACACCCCTTCTGCGGCGCACCGGCCCGCCGCCGAGGTCGCCGGCCCCCTCACGCCGCCCCAGGTGGAGGGCGAGGCCGCGACGATCCCGCTCGCCTTCATGCCCGTCGAGCCCGTAGCCGTCGAGCCCGCCGTCGATTCTCCGGGTGGCGTGGCGGATCGCGGCTCCGAGCGGGCCGCGCGCGACACGAGGCGCGAGGTTCGCCCCGAGCCCCTCGACTCGACCTCCAGGCCGCAGACCCTCCCTCAGTTTCCCCCGGCTGCGCCTCAACCCCCGTCGGGAGGCCTTGGCGCGGTGATCGGGGTCGGCGTCGTGATCGCGGCGGCGCTGGCGCTCGGCCTCATCTGGGTCGCCTCCGGCGAGGGCGTGGGCGACGAGGGAGGCTCGCCCGATGAGGGCCGAGGGGGTGCGGCTCGGAGTGGAGAGGGGGAGGGCGTCGAGGCAGGCGGGGGCGAGGATGAGGCTGGCCGGGGGCGCGTTGGCGTCGGCGCAGAGGGCGGCGCGCAGGCCGACCGCGCCGCGCTCGACGCCCTCTACGCAGCGCACAGGGACCCCTTGCCTCCGCTGGCGTGCCGGGCCACGTCGGCGGGGGCGGTCGCATTGCTGGTCGGGATGGCGCGGGAGCTGGAGCGCGGCCGGCCGCTGGCGGATCGGCCCAGCGATCTGGCGGCGCTGACGTCGGCGCTGGCGGCGCCGCCGGAGGTCGCGAGCTTGCCCGAGGTGATCGCCTGGAGGGCGCGGGCGCGGCTCTTCACCGGAGGGGAGATGGACGAGGTCGTGGCCGAGGCCGAGGCGGCGCTGGCGGCCTGTCCAGGGATGGCCCTGGCGCAAAAGATCAAGGGTGACGGGATGTTGCTCAAGGGTCGGAGGGCGGAGGCGATCGCGGCCTACGAGGCGGCGCAGGCCTCGGTTGAGGGCGTGGTGTACGGGCCGGCGCTCTACAACCTGGGGCTGGCGCGGTCGTTGGAGGGGGATTACCGGGGGGCGGCGCAGGTTTTTGGCGATCTGCTGGCGCACGACGCCGGCTACGAGGGGGTCCACAGGGCCAGAGCGCGGGCGTGGCTGGCGCTGGGTGAGGACGAGGCGGCGCTCAAGGACGCGCAGGAGGCCGTTCGTCGCGACGCAGAGGACGGGGAGGCGCGCTTTGTCCTGGGGGAGGCGCTGGATCGCCGCGGGGAGGTCGAGGCGGCGCGGGCGTCGTACTGCGAGGCCAGGGCGCGCGGGGTGGCGCGGGCGGCGGCGATGTGCCCCGATCCCTGATCGTGTCAGGTCTTCAGGGGTCGGACACCAAGTGTTCGTAATTATTGTGTTTTTGTGGCTGTAGTGTCGGGTGCGGGGTGGAGGGGGGGATCACTGCATCATGGCGGCGAGGTCATCGACGGCGAGTTCGAAGTCGGGGCGGGCCTTGATGACGGCCTGGAGTTCGCGGGTGGCGATCTCGATCTGGCCTTTGTCGCCGGCGTCGAGGGCCTTGGAGTACTGGAGGGCGGTGGCCTTGTCGAGCCTGGCGGGGGTTTTTCGGGTGGGGGGCTTGCGGGGTGGGTCGTCGCGCTGGGTCTTGATGGGGGGCAGGGCGGTGGTGAGGGTGCGGGAGAGGGCCTCGACGAGCTGGCGTTCGGCGCCCATGAGGTCATCGGCGGCGCTGTTGGCGCCGTGGGCGTCGAGGATTCGGCCGGTCTCGACCTCGACGACGCGGGCGTCGATGCGGAGCGTCGTGCCGAGGTCGAAGTAGCCGCCGACGATGAGGTAGCGCGCGCCGAGGAGCTTGCCGAGGCGGGCGGCGGTGGCCTTGTCGACGCGGGAGGAGCTGGCGAGGTCAAGCTCCTTGAGGACGTCTTCGAGGCGTCCGCGCTCGACGAAGGTGACGCCCTCGGTGGGCTTGAGGTCGGTGATGAGCATCTGGGCGAGCCCCTTGCGCAGCACCTCCATGCCGGGGGTGGTCCCTTCGTAGTCGAAGTAGAGGACGGCGACGGTGGGGGGGGCGGATTTCTGGGCGGCCTGGGCCTCGGCGCGGGGCGCGTAGAGGCAGAAGAGCGCCAGGGCGGCGAGCATCAAGTATCGTGGCATGTTGACAAACTCCGGGGTCGATCGGATACGGCCCCAGAGTATTCATGGGGCGGGTCGGAGGCAACGGAGGGGCTCAAGTGCTGCCAGCGCTCTACAGAGATGAACACCTGATCGCGATCGACAGGCCCGCGGCGCTCCCGGTGCGCTCGCCCTATGCGGAGGAGGGCGCGGGGGTGCTGGAGATCCTGGAGGCCTCGGGGCTTGGGCCGGTCTTTGAGGGGGCGCGCTTTGGCCGGGGGTGCTCGGGCGTGGTGCTGCTGGGTCGGAGCCGGGAGGCGGCGGTGGCGCTCAAGAACGCGGCGGGATCGCTGTCGTTGACCTTCCTGGCGCTGGCGCGGGGCAAGCCGCGCGAGGTGTCGTCGAAGGGCGGTGCGCGGGTGGAGGTGGTGCGGCGGCAGGGGAAGGGCGCGCTCCTGCGGTGCGCGATCACGGGCGGCGGGGTCAAGGAGGCCAGGGCGGCGCTGCACGCCCTCGGGGTGTCCGTCGACGAGGGGCCGCTGGGGCTGCGCCTGATGGCGATCGAGGGGCCGCACCCGATCACGGGCGAGCCGCTGGAGATCCGGTGCGAGGGGGACGGCGGCGCGTCGGCGGCGCTCGCGGGCGAGCTGGATGTGGAGGCGCTGGTGGGCGCCGCGCTGCGGGCGCGGGCGTCGTGCGCGCTGGATCTGGAGACGGACGCGTGGCGCCTGCTGGGGGGGGCGGGGGACGGGCTGGCGGGGGTGACGGCGGCGCGCTTCGGGCCGGCGATCCTGCTGCACACGCGCGAGGGGGAGTTCGAGGGGGATCGTGAGGCGGTGGCGTCCATCGGGCGCGCGCTGCTCGACGGCACCGGGGCCGAGGGGGTCTTCTGGCGGCAGGTGTCCAGGCAGGGGGGGGCGGGGGAGGTGGACGAGGTGCCGCTGGTCGGGGCGCCCTGCGCCGAGGCCGTGGTCATCCGGGAGCGGGGCCTCAAGTACCTGATCCGCCCGCACCACGGGCTGTCGCCTGGCCTCTTCCTGGATCAGCGCCACAACCGTGTCCGGGTGCGTCAATTCGCCGAGGGCGCGCGGGTGCTCAACACCTTCGCGCACACCTGCGGGTTCTCGGTGGCGGCGGCGGCGGGCGGCGCCGCGGAGGTCGTCAGCGTCGACGCGCTGCGCCCCTATTTGAGCTGGGGGCGCGAGAACCTGGCGCTCAACGGGCTGCCCGAGGACAACCACGTCTTCATCGCCAGCGACGTCATGGACTACCTGGGTCGATCGGCGCGGCAGGGGCGGCTTTTTGATCTCGTCGTGCTCGATCCGCCGACCTTCGGCCGGGACAAGAAGACGGGGCGCACCTTCGTCTTCGAGCGCGACCTCAAGAAGCTCCTGGAGGCCACGGCCGCCGTCACCTCGCCCGGCGGCCGCTGGCTGCTGTCGACCAACCACCGCGGCACGCGCGCGAAGCAGCTGCGCGAGGCCGTGGCCGACGCGCTGGGGCCTCGATCCTTCGAGGTGGAGCTGGAGCCGAGGCTGCCGCCCGACTTTGCCGGCGATCCGGACTTCGCCCAGACCCTCTGGGTGCGCCTGGGGTGATCCCGTCGCCGCCCGCTCCACGCTCGACGAGCGCCCCACGCTCCTCGCACCGCCCCCGTTGGGGACGGGCTCGTCGGGTGGGGCTAGAAACTCGGGGTGGGCTGCGCCCGGTGGGCGCAGACCGGCGGGCGGTTGAGCGCGAATTGAAGGGCCGGGTTGCCGCGTCTAAGTAGTTATATGGGCTGGTGTTTTTCGCCCCCTGGTGTCGACCTGGGCCGTGCGGGGGCCTGCGACCGACAGGGCGCAGCCCACCCTGAAATTCTAGCCCCACCCGACGAGCCCGTCCCCAACGGGGGCGGTGCGAGGAGCGTGGGGCGCTCGTGGGTCGCGGGGTGATCGTGGGTCGTGGGGTGCTCGTCGTGCGTGGGCGCTCGTCGGGCGTGGGGCGCTCGTTGAGCGTGGGGTGATCGTGGACCGTGGGGTGCTCGTCGAGCGTGGGGCGCTCGTCGGGCGTGGGGTGATCGTGGAGCGTAGGGCGCTCGTCGGGCGCCGTAGCGTGTGCGTGTGCGTGTCGGCGGAAGTTGGAGGTTCCCTTTGGGGCGCGGATGTGCTTTCTTTCTGGGGTGCGCTGCGAGGGGTCGAGCGGCGCGCGATCGGCCTCGGCGGGGTGCGCGAGTGGGGTCGCGGGGATCATCGACCAGAAGAGAGAGCGAGGACCGTGAGCGATCAACCTTGGAGCCGGCCGATGCCGGACGCGCAGTTCGAGATCATGCGAGAGATCCTGGCCGCTCCGAGCCCGGTGGGCTATGAGGGGGCGATGACCTACGGGGTGCTCAAGCCCTACGCCGAGCGCTTCATGCTGGAGGGCTGGAAGGTCCACCAGTTCCGAGGCAATGCGGGGATCGTGCTGGACACGCACCCGGGTCGGGACGACATGTTCTCGGTGATGATCATCGGCCACGCGGACAAGATCCGGATGCAGGTGCGCAGCATCGGCGAGGACGGCAAGATCTGGATCGACAGCGACTCCTTCCTGCCCGCGACCTTGATCGGCCACGAGGTGATCCTCTTCAGCGAGGACCCGAAGCAGCCGGGGCGCTATCGGCGCCTGGAGGGGGGGACGGTCGAGGCGCTCGGCGCGATCCACTTCGCCGACGCGTCCTTGCGCAGCGGCGCCTCGGGGATCCGCGCCGAGATGCTCTACCTGGAGCTGCAGCTCCACGGCGAGGATCGCAAGGGGCAGGTCGACGCGCTGGGGATCCGCTCGGGCGACCCGATCATCCTCAACCGCCCGATCAAGCGGGGCTTTGCGCCGGACACCTTCTACGGGGCCTACCTGGACAACGGGCTGGGGTGCTTCGTGACGGCGGAGGTGTGTCGGCTGGTGGCCGAGCGCGGCGGGCTCAAGAACGTGCGCCTGCTCGGGGCGATGGCGGCCTACGAGGAGATCGGGCGCTTCGGCAGCCGGGTGCTGGCCGGGGAGTTCGAGCCCGACGTGGTGCTGGCGGTGGACGTGGCGCACGACTTCCGCTCAGCGCCAGGGATCAAGGACAAGCGCATGCCCTCGGTGGGCATGGGCGACGGCTTCGTGCTGGCCTCGGGCTCGATCACGAGCGCGACGCTCAACTCCATGATCACCGAGGTGGCCCAGGCCCAGGGCATCCCGATGCGGCACAAGGTCTGCGGGCGCGACACCGGCACGGACGCGATGGCGGCGGTGCTGGCCAGCGTCGACTCGGCGGCCACCTCCATCGGCTTCCCGATCCGCAACATGCACACCATCTCCGAGAGCGGCCACACCGGCGATGTCCTGGCCGCGGTCCACGTCCTGGCCGAGGCGCTCTCTCACATGGACGCCATGAACGGCGGCAAGGGCGTCACCGCCGAGTACTTCCGCAACAGCCACCCTCGCCTGGACGCCGTCGCCCCCCTTCAGCACGGCGGCTGACCTCGCCCTCCCTCCAGGGCACCACATCCAGATTCCCCAGGCGTTGTCAGGGCTTGCACGCCAAGTACATCCAGATTCCCCAGGGTCTGGAAGGGCTTGCACGCCAGGCGCCCGTCCGGCTCCCTCACCCCGCCAGAATCCCCAGGCGCGGGCAGGACTTGCCTTGCGCGGGCGTGGGCTCCACGACGCCGGGCATGCCGGGGGGCGCGACGGCCGCCTTGTCCTGCGCGGGGGCGTGGGCTCAGAGGGCGTCGTGGAAGGCGTTGATCTCGGCGGCGAGGTCGTCGGGGATCTCGTGGGCGAGGAAGTGGCCGACGCCTTCGTAGGTGCGGAGGGTGAGGTCGGGGACGTAGGCGTCGAGGCCGTCGAGGTTGCCGGGCAGCAGGGCGGTGTCGCCCAGGCCCCAGAGGACGAGGGTGGGGAGATCGACGGTGACGGGGTCGCCGGAGAAGGCGGGGCCGTCTTCGTTGAAGTTGGCTCTATACCAGGCCAGCATCGCGGTCAGCGCGCCGGGCTGCGACCAGGCCTCGATGTAGAGCGCAAGCTCCTCTTCGGACAGGACGTCGCCCATGGCGCCGGCCAGGAAGCCGTAATTGTTGGCGGCGAGGCTGGCCTCGATGCCCTCGTTGAGGATGAGGCGGACGTAGGAGCTGGCGGCGCGCTGGGCGTCGTTCTCGGCGTACTCGCGGGCGAAGATGTCGGGGTGAGGCCCGTTGAGGATGACCAGGGCGGTGAGCTTGTCGGCGAAGCGGTGGGCCGTGATCCAGGCGACAGGGCCGCCCCAGTCGTGGCCGACGAGGAGGACGCGCTGGCCGCCGCCAACGGCGTCGATGAGCGCGCTGATGTCGTCTGTCAGGGGGCCGACGGTGTAGTTCTCGAGGCCCTCGGGCTTGTCGGAGAGGTTGTAGCCGCGCTGGTCGGGCATGATGACCCGGAAGCGCGCGGCGAGCACGTCGGCGAGCTTGGACCAGCCGAACCAGAACTCGGGGAAGCCGTGCAGCAGGACGATCGTGGGTCCGCTGCCTTGGCAGGCCACGTGGAGGGTCACGTCGGGCAGCGCCACGAGGCGAAACTCGGGCGCGTCGAGGGGGCAGGGCTCGGTCCAGGCCTCGACGGTCTGGATCGAGGGGTCGGCGTCGGGTGTCGGCTCGGGCTCGGCGTCTGACGGCGTGGTGTCCTGGGCCTGGGCGTCGGGGAGCGTGTCCTCGTCGGGATCTGCGGCGTCCTGCCCGGCGTCGAGGTCGTCCTCCGGGGGCGCCTCGGGCCGATCAGATGCCGGATCGTCGCACGCGGCCAGGGCAAGCAGGAGCAGGAGCGGACAGGCGTACTTCATGGCGGATCCTCGGGTCAGTCTGGGCGTCGAGGATCGCACGCCCGACTTGTCCGGGGCAAGGACCAGGTGCGCGCCGCTGGTTGAGGCGCAGGTTGGCTCACCAACGAGGCCGTCGAGGGTATGTCGTTTTCTTCTTGACTCGCCCTGGCGAGGCGAGGGAGCATCTGTGCGTGTGTTCAGGTGTCCGTGGGTCGATGCCAGCAGTCTGGCGAGGAGTTGGGGAGGCCGGGAGGGCGCGGTGAAGAGGAGAAAGGGAGGTAAAATGGCGCGCAGAAGTCGTCCGCATCAGGAGCGGGTGCTGGCCTGTCTGCAGCTCATCGAGCCGGGTGCGGAGGTCAAACCCGAGGTTGGGATCCCGCAGGCGAGCCGCTCGATAGACGGTGTGATGGAGGTGGGCGAGGGCTCGGAGCGGTGGGGTGTGCTGCGCTCGACGGTCAGGGAGCGGACGGTGCTGGTGGAGCACTGGTCGAGCCCGCCTTCGTTTGTGGAGCTGGCCACGGCGCACTTCAAGCGGGGGGCGGTGGTGGAGGGGTGGGCGGTCGAGCAGGCGCCGGATGGGTCGGGAAGGGAGGGGGCGGCGGAGTGGGCAGGCGGTGCGAAGCCGTCGCGCGCGCCCTTGCTGCTGATCATCTCGAATGGTCGTCCGCGCAAGGCGCTCAAGGGTGTCAATCACCTCGTGGCGTCGAGCACGAGGGGGATCTGGGCAAGCGGGGACTGCCGACTGGGTCAGACGGTGCTGGTGGACGTCAAGGGCCTGGAGAGGATGCAGGGGACCTCGGTGCTGAAGTTGTTGCGGACACCGGACTCGGATCAGGAGATCAAGAGCAACATTGACCATCTCATCGGCGACCCCATGCTTTCGAAGGACGATCGAGAAGAACTGCTGGAGGCCATCATGACCCAGTCCCCTTTCACCCCCACCGAACAGAAGCTCACCGTCGAGAGTGTCCGCGAGAGCGGACGGGCCGAAGAGCGCCTCAAGTTCGAGGCCATCCGCGCTCAAGAGAAGCTCAACCTGGAGCGTGTGCGCGCCGAAGGACTCGACTCCGAAGGGCGAGAGGCGCTCCTGGAGATCGCGCGTCGGCTTCTCGGTGAGCCAGTCGGAGTCGAGTTGTCCAAGATTGAGGGATTTGAGGCCCTCAAGGCGGCGCTCATCGAGCGACTGCCGACCTCATCGAGCTGACGACCGAGAACTCCGTTCTTGTCCCTATCCCCCCTGTTTTCGAGGGGCGCCCGAGGCCAGCTTCTGGAGGCCATCATGACCCAATCGCCTTTCACCCCCACCGAACAGAAGCTCACCGTCGAGAGCGTCCGCGAGAGCGGACGGGCCGAGGAGCGCCTCAAGTTTGAGGCCATCCGCGAGAGCGGACGGGCCGAAGAGCGACTCAAGATCGAAGCCATCCGCGAGAGCATCCTCGCCGAAGAGCGACTCAAGTTCGAGGCCATCCGCGAGAGCCTTCGGGCCGAAGGGCCAGAGGCGCTCCTGGAGATCGCGCGCAGAATCCTCGGCGAGCGCGCCAGAGACGAGCTGGCCCAGATCGAGGGCTTTGATGCCCTCAAGGTGGCGCTCATCGATCGACTGTCCGCCCCGTCTTCCTGATCTTGAGCCCGGCCGCGGACCTCGCGAGGGTCCTTGTGACATCAAACAAGAGGTCGCCGCCGCAGGCGAGCGACTCAAGGCTGCGCGAACACCATCGACAGCAGCCGGGGCCCCAGCGCCCCCTCGTCGCGCCACTCCTGCACCCGCACCACCGAGAGCCCCTGGCCGATCCCCGCGTTGACGTAATCTGAAAAATCATGAACAAACGCGGGCACCTTGACCTCCTCGCCCGCCGATTCGAAGCGAGCCTGGGCGCCCCTGAGCTGGCGGTAGGGGTGAAACTCGCAGACAAAGAGCTGGCCTCCCGAGCGGAGCGCGCGGCCAGCCTGGGCGAAGACGACCGACAGCGACTCGACGTGCTCAAGGACCAGATCGCCGACGATCAGATCGGCGCAGGCCGCCGCGACAGGCCAGGGCGCCGTGATGTCGTGCTGGACGAAGCGGACGCGCGGATCCGGCAGGCGCGCTCGCGCCGCGCTGAGCATGCCCTCGGACAGATCCAGAGCCAGGATCGAGCGCGGGGCGCCTTCGAGCAGCGTCGCGGTGTTCTTGCCCGTCCCGCAGCCGAACTCGATCACGTCCAGGCCAGCCAGGTCAAAGCCCTGGGCGCGCAGCGCGATCGCGTCCAGATCCCGCGTGGCGTTCTCGTTCGTGTCGTAGGTCGCCGCCCACTGGTCGTAGGCGGCGCGGATTGTCTCCCGCTCGTCGCTCATGGGTCCTCCCGCGCTCAAGTCTCCAAGCCACTCTATCACGAGGGCGCGCGGGGATGCGCGCCGCCTGTGCCCCTCCGACATGGGTGCGCTGATATCACGAGGGGGCGCGTTGAGCGCGCCCGGCGAACGCGAACGCGTTCAACGCGGTGTCGGCAGCGGCGAGCGGCATCCACGGCGTTGGCTTCTGCGATTGGCGATCGGCGATCGGCGACCTCTTCGGTGAACGCGCCCGCGTCGTCGGCGAGTCCGCGTCGTCGGCGAGTCCGCGTCGGCGCCCGCGTCGTCGGCGCGCCCACGTCGGCGCGTCCACGTCGTCGGTGCGTCCGCGCCAATGCGGGCGCGCCCGCGTCGTCGTCGGCTCGCCCACATTGTCGGCGCGCCACGCCTTCGGCGGCGCTCTACTCGATCACGAGCTTGCGCGAAGCCGTTCGACCCAGGATCGCAGCGCCCCCCGCCCCCTCGACGCGGGCCGGCGGCAGCGCGAAGGTGCCGCGCCTCGCGGCCACGGCGAGGATCGTGTGCGCGACGATCCCCGACGCAGGGGCGTCGCCAAAGAGCAAGAGGCGATCGTCGCGTCGCTCCAGCCGCCGGAGCCACGAGCGCCCCCCATCCTCGCCCGGCGAGCCGCCCGATGGTTCAGCCCGATCAAAGCCCTGGGCGACAGCGCTCGCCCGCGTGTCGAGGATCTCCAGGCCCGCCGACAGCGGATCGTCGATCAAGAAAGCGACCCGCCCCCCAAGAGCGGCGCCCCCACGAATCGCCGCGTCTTGCGCGGTCAGCGTGGCCCTCAGCGTAATCTCGACGAGGGCGCCTTGCTTGACGCGCCAACCCTCTCGCGTCTCGACGACGGCGTCGAGAGGCTGGCCCGCAGCAGGCGCCAGAGAGCGCTCCAGGCCGACGCCCCGCGCAAGGGCCGGGCGCGCCCCCTCAGGCGCATGCACCAGGCTCACCCGGTAATAGAGGCGGCCTCGCCCCTCTCCCGCGATCAGGAGATCCCCGTCGCCGACCTGCTGCAAGAAGGCCATCGGCACCCGCGCCCCGACCACGCCCCTCCCCCTCAAGCGCACCTGCCCTACGAGCCCCTCCCCATACCACACCCGCGCCATGAGGTCGGGCGCCTCTCTCTCGTAATGATCGCTCCAGGCCGTCATGGCCGCGATCGCCCACGCGTCCTCCGCCGTGCCTCCCCAACTCCCCCCCTCCCCTCTGGACGCCATCAGCCCACGCATCAACCCAGAGACGATCGCCGCGCCAGGATCGACCTGCATCCACACCCACAGCCCGATCGCGCCCGTCGCGCCAGACAAGCCCGAGGCCTGATCGCCGCCCACCTCCAACGACCCCCCGTCGAAGCGCATCGCGTCGCCCTCTTCTCGCATCAACCTCCGGATGTTGAGTTGCAACTCATTGATCTCATTGGCGTAAAGATCCTTGTTCGAGACCCCCATCGCGCCGAGCAGCAAGAGCCGCGCGTCGATGGGCAGCGCGTCGCGGCGCGCGTAGAGCCCCCGCAGCCTGTCTTCAAGGTCGCCCCGCTGCGCCATGACCAACGCCAGGGCTGCCATGGCACGGGCGCGTTCGCCGTCTGCGCGTCGGCCATCAAGCTCGCGATCGAGGTCGCGGCCGTGCTTGAGATCGCGGTCGAGATCGAGGCTGAGGTCGAGGCTGCGGTCGAGGTTGCGGTCGGGGTCGCGGTCGAGTTCGCGGCTGAGGGCGCGGTCGTGAGCGAGGGCGCGGCCGAGATCGAGAGCGCGGTCGTGAGCGAGGTTGGGGTCGAGGTCGCGGTCGAGGGTGTGGTCGTGAGCGAGTGTGCGGTCGAAGTCGCGTTCCACGGCGTCGGCGCAACGCCCCAGAGCGTCGCGGGGGACGGGGAGGCCCGCGCCGCGCGCGATATGCAGGGACCACAGCGCAAAGGCCGAGGCGTAGAGATCGGGTTCCCCATCCTGGAAGCCGCCGTCAGGGCGCTGCATCGAGAGCAACCGCTTGAGGGCGGCCAGCGCCGCGCCCTGATCCACGCCGCCGCGCCCATCAATCAGCTCGCTTTGCAGCGCCCTCACAAGCAAGCGGCCAGCGGCCAGCTCCACCTCGCCGGCTTCACCCCCGTCAAGGCGAAGGGCCGCGTCGCGCAGCCCAAGCAGCGCGGTGGCGGCGAGGTCGATCTCCACGCCACCGTAATCCGGCCGCACGTCCCCGGGCGCGACCACCCCGCAGGCGGCGGCCCCCTCAGCCTCGCCGTTGACAACCACCGCCTCCTCCTCCTCCCCCGCCCGCACGCGCAGCCCGACCTCCACCCAATCAACCCCCGCGCTCGCCCGAGCCACGAGCTGAACGGTCGACTCGCCCGCAGACGTGAAGCGGATCTGAAAGCGCGCCTCCGCGCTCTGGCCCGCGCCCAGGTCGATCTGCCGCCGATCCGCGCCCTCATGTTCGAATCGAACCCCCCTCAAGCCCACCCCGACGCGCGCAGCCTCGCCGCTGTTGTTCGTCACGGTCGCCACAACCTCCAGGCGATCCCCAAGCGCCGCAAAGCGCGGCAACACCGCGCGGATCTCCACCGGCCTGCGCGCCACCAGCTCCCCCACACCCACACCCGCCCGATCACCCTCGTCGATCGCCACGGCCACCACACGCCACGTCGTCGACCTCAGCGGCGCCCGAAAGCGCACCTCCGCGCGCCCCCCCGAATCAGCCTCCACCGACAGCGCCGCCAAGGCCGTCGGTGGCCCCCCCTCCTCGCCCCCTCCGCCAGCCCGCGCCGCCATCGACCCCGAAAAAGTCTTGTGATCATCCATGCTTGCTTGACGAAGCAGGCGATCCGCCGCGCCTCCCCCACCCGCCTCGACCTTCGCACCATCAAGCGATGGCTCAAGCAATGGCTCAAGCGACGGCGCGTCTGGCGTCGAGGTGCGACCATCGACCGGCGACACAGGCCCCGCGTCTTCGCCCACGACGCCTTGCGGTGGCCCCGCGCTCCCCTCGATGGTCGAGGCGCGCAGATCCTCAAGCACCGAGCCCAGATCCCAGGTGTGAAAGAGCGCCTCCAGCGGCTCCGGCGTCGACACACCCTCAGGTTCACCGCCCGCCCCCAGCTCCACGCCCTCCACCACGAAGATCGCAAGCTCCGAGGCCGCGGGGCGCCCCTGCGCGTCGGTCACCCGGACCTTGATCGTGGCCTCCTGGCCCGGCGCGACCGCTCCAGCCTCCACCTCCACCCGCAGCCGCCTCGATGCCAGATCCACCGGCAACTCCAGGCTCCCCTCGGCGAAGCGCGCCCGCCCCTCGCCCCCATCCTCGCCCTCCACCCCCGATCCTCGGCGCTCGACCAGAGCCAGCGCGGCGTGCACGTTCGGCGCGTGGCGCGCCTCGATGTCGATCTCCAGGACAGAGGCCCCGCCGACGATCTCGACCACCCGGTGGCTCAAGATGCCCCCGCGCTCCAAGGTCAGCAGCCCCATAGCTCGCTCAAAGGGCGACTTGACCAGCAGCCTCGCCTTCTCCCCTGGCTGAAACATCGCCTTGTCGGACACCAGCCCGACCTCCCCCACCGCTTGCCGCCACGCCACCGGGCCTCTGCCCGCGACGTAGACCGCCTGCCCCGCCCGAACGCGTCGCCCCTGGTCGTCCTGGCCCCTGAGTCGAACCTCGAAGTAGCCGGGTCGGGGCAAATCCAGCCCGCATGAGACAGGCTCGGCCCCGCTCGTCAGCGCGCAGCGCGAGACAACCCCTTCGCCGCCCGATGGCTCGCGCTCGATCAACTCGACCTCCAGGGCCTGAGCGGGGAGGCCGACGCCCTCGTGGGTCAAGGCGACCGCGCTGACCTCAAGGCGGGTGCCCGCGTCTGGGATGGGATCGTCGATCTTCAAGCCGAGGGCGAAGGAGGCCGGGTGCAGCGTCGAGGTCGCGCTCGTAAAGGCATGTACTCCTTGACCTTTCGTCACCACGGCCTCCAGGGTCAGCGTCCAGATGCCCTCCAGCGGGCTCACCCGGCCGGTGTTCGGGTCGCTCCAGGTCGAGGGCAGGGGTTCAGCCAGTTCGAACTTGCCGCGCGCGTCCAGCCGCGCCTGGCCCTCAAGGACAACCTCCGGGAGATCGTGGGGGAGGGGGCCGTCGAAGGCGCGCCAGTCGAAGTGGCGCCCAAGGCTCGCGGGGGCGAAGGTGAAGCCCTCAAACCCAGGCGGCGCCCACCGGATCGGGGTCCTGCGGACTTGCCAGCGCACCTCGGCGCCCTGCATGGGCGGACCTGAGGCGTAGCGGGCGCGGATCTCTGCCTTGAGGGTGTCGGCCAGCGGGTGGAGGATCTGGGTGAGGTCGGCCTCGACCTCGAACCCTGGGGCGGCGGCCTCATCGACGGTGATCGCGTGGCCGAAGCTTCGGACCTCGATGTCGGCGTCTGCGGCGTCGATGATGCCGTGGAGGCGGATCTGGCCGGGCGCGACGGTCGGGGGGATGGTGAAGGAGAGGGAGAAGGTGCCGAAGGGGGAGAGTTGGAGGGGCCTGCCTTCGATGAGCGGCTGTCCGTGGGCGTCCGCGATGGAGACGGTCAGCGTCTTGATGGCGGAGGGAAGGGGGTCGATGCCGGCGCGCGGGGACTCCAGGCGCGCGATCCCCTTGAGGTGGACCTGTTCGCCGGGTCGGTAGCTCGGGCGGTCCGTGAAGACGCTGACGGCGGTGGCGCGTGGGGGGGCGATGGGGCCGCCGGTGTAGGCGTGGGAGAAGCCGCGCGCGCCGTGCCCGTCGAGCAGGAGGGCGGCTTGATCGCCGTCGACGGTCGCTGTGAGCAGGTAGGGGCCGGGGAGATCGAGGGCTCGGGCGCCGGGCTGGCGGGCGAAGCCCTGGGCGTCGGTGACGGCGCGCCACAGGGGGCGGCGCTGGCGGTCGAGGAGGGTCAGCCGCGCGCCCTCGATGGGAGCCCCGGTCGACAGGCGCGTGGCGAGGATGAAGACCTCTTCGGCGTCGTAGCGGACCATCAGGTCGATGTCGGTGATCTGGATGACGGCGGCGGCGAAGGGCGAGGTCGCGCCAGGAGCCGTGGGTCGCATCGAGGCGAGGGCAGGGTCATGGTTCGGGCCGCTGTTCGGGCTGTTACCCAGGACCTTGTTCGGGTCATGGTTCGGGTCATGGTTCGGGTCGCCGTGCTGGTCGTGGCCTGGAGCGTGGCTTGGGTTTCGACCTGGATTCTGGGTTGTGTCGTGGCCTGGGTTCTGGGCGGGGTTCTGGGCTGGGCGGTTGGCGGTGGCGCTGGTTTGTCTGCGGGTTGGGGGGGCCTCGACGGCGAGGATGAGCGTGCCGGTCTGGGCGCCGCGGGTGAGCGCGTCGAAGGGGATCGTGTGTGATATCAGGATGTTGCGCGTGGATTGGGTGGGCTCGTCGAGGGCGCGGACGAGGGTGGGCGCGGTGTTGGAGGGGAAGGGGGTCCAGCCGGGCAGGTGGTTGTTCTTGAGGTGGTCGAGGGCGGCGAGCAGATCTTCGGGTTGGATGGTCGCGGCGCGGAGGGTCGCGCGGGGGGTGTTCAGGGTGGTGATCGTCAGGGTGCGCGGGCCGAGGGAGGGGGCGACGCCCAGGGTGCGTCTGCCGAGGGAGAGGTCCAGCGCGGGGGGGAGATCGTCGAAGGCGATGTTCAGCCGCACGGGCCGGGCGAGCTTCTGGCCGTGGATGTCGAGGAGGCCGGGGGCGATTTCGAGGGTGAGGCGCTGTCCGGGGGGCCAGCGGCCTACGAGCGCGAGCTGGTTGCCGCGGATCTGGGGGGAGAAGCCCTCGGGCGGGGCGGGGCTGATGGTGATGAGGGGGGAGAGATCCTGGGCGGCGAGCGGGTTGGAGAAGTGCAGCGTGGGGATAAGGCGAGCGGGGCAGCGGAGGGTCAGGCCACGACTTGGGCCGCAGGAGGCGGCTTCGAAGGTCAGGGCGGGGTGGGGGGGGGCCGAGGCCTGATGCGGCGTCGTAGGATCGGGGGGGGCAAGGGTCGGCGGTGTGTGGTTGTCGGGCGTCGTGAGCTGGGGCGTGAGGCGCGGATCGGCGTCCTGGGGGATCTGGAGGGGGCGGTCGCAGCGACGATCGGGGATCGGGCGCGGGGCGGCGCTGCGGCGAAGGGCGTAGGTTGCGTCGTTGTCGGCGGGTGAGGGGGGGGCGATGCCCGCCCAGAGGTCATCGGCGGCGGGAGGCCGAGGGCCTTCGTCGGGGCAGGCGGTCAGGATCAGCGCGGCGATCACGGGGGCGATGGCCGCGAGCGGGTGGCGGGCCTGGCAGAGCGGGGCGTGGCGGGAGGGGCGAGGGGGGCTCTTGATCATGATCACGAGGCTCGGGGCTTGGGTCGGCTCGCGCGGTCGCGGCGCGATGCTGTGCGGCAATGTGGTGTAATTGGAGGCAGATGGCCAGCACTCCAGCCCCACACTCCAGCCCCTGTCCCCGAACTCCACCCCCTGTCCCCCTCCTCGCTGCGCAAGGAGGGGGGACGCTTGAATTACGGACACGGGTGGATCGGTACTCCACCCCCTGTCCCCCTCCTCGCTGCGCAAGGCTGTCTCTTGGTCACATCTCATCGGAGCCCGTCGTGGTGGGGGTTGTTGTTGTTGAGAGGTTGTTGGGAGGATGATTGTTCTGTGTCACGGCCAGTGCCATCTGGT
>SYOX01000020.1 GCA_005804885.1 Pseudomonadota bacterium | reverse complement strand
GACGTCGGAGGCCTCGGCGCGGGTCGGCCTCGGGTTGTAGGTCATCGAGTCGAGCATCTGGGTCGCGGTGATCGTCAGTCGCCGCCTGGAGATGGCCTTGCGGATGGCGGTCTTCTGGATCAGCGGGACCTGCTCGGGGGGCCTCTCGACGCCGAGGTCGCCGCGGGCGATCATGATCCCGTCGGCGAGGGCGATGATGTCGTCGAGGCTCTCGACGGCCTGGGGCTTCTCGATCTTGGAGATGATGAGGGGCATGCGCTCGCGGCCCGCCATCAGGGCACGGAGCATGTGGACGTCGAGCGCGGAGCGGACGAAGGAGAGGGCGACGTAATCGACGCCGAGGTTGAGGCCAAAGGCCAGATCCTCCTTGTCCTTGACGGTCATGCTGGGGGCCGTGACGGCGGCGCCGGGCAGGTTGATGCCCTTGTTGTTCTTGAGGGTGCCGCCGACCTCGACTTCGGTGTGGACGTCGAGGCCGTCGACCTTGACGACTCTGAGCGTGAGCAGGCCGTCGTCGATGAGCAGGACGTCGCCGGGCTTGACGTCCTCGGGGAGCTGCTCGTAGGTGGTCGAGACGCGCTTGTCGTTGCCCTCGATGTCCTCGGCGGTGATGCAGAAGCGCTGGCCGACGGTCAGCTCCGTGCCGCCCTTGGCGAACTTGCCCACCCGGATCTTGGGGCCCTGGAGGTCCTGGAGGATGGCCACGGGGATGCCGACCTCGCGGCTGGTGGCCCGGATCAGCTCGTACATGCGCTGGTGGTCGTCGTGGGAGCCGTGGGAGAAGTTCAGCCGGGCGACGTTCATGCCGCTGATGATCAGGTCTCGCAGGACTTGTGGCGAGCTGGAGGACGGGCCGAGGGTTGCGACGATCTTGGCTCGCCTGGGGGGGGTTGAGCTCATGGTAGGGTCTTCTCCTGGGTGGTGCACTGCCCGAGCGAGAGGCATGATTCGGTGGTGGGGTCTGGGTGGGGGCTGGCGAGGGCTCGGAGGGCGTCGCGCGGCACCAGACCGTGATGTCTTGAACGTTGACGGGTTTGACTCCCGTCGTTCGTCGGTCCGACAACGCCGACGCCGTTGTCGTCGATGCTCGACGGGCCTATGGCCCGCCTGCGCTCTCCTCCTAGGCCTCGACGATGTCGGCCTCGACGACCTCGGTCCCTCAAACCCATCAACGTTCTAGCGGCGCCGCCTTGCGCGGACAAGGCCCGCGAGCATCGCCAGCGCGGCCAGCGCCAGGAGCCCCCTGGAGCGCGGGGCGGGGCGCGCCGGGGTGGCGCAGGAGCAGGCCTCGGGGCCCGTGGGGACGGTGCCGAAGAGCCCGTCAGGCTCCCCGGGGTCGAGGTCGCCCGGCCCGTCCTCACCCTCGCCGGCGTCGACCTGCCCGCCGTCGTCGTCGTCGGGGATGCAGTCGCCGAGCCGGCAGGTTGTCCCGTCGGGGCAGGTGGTCCTGAGGCAGGGGTCGTCGGCGCAGTCGCCGTCGAAGCAGGCCAGCCCCGGCTCGCAGATCACCTCGGCGCAGGGGTCGCTGACGCAACGGCCGTCCTCGCAGATCCGATCGGCGGGGCAGTCGCGCCCGGCGCAGTTGTCCGAGAAGCAGACCCCGCGCTCGCAGCGCTGGCCGTCGGGGCAGGTGACCCCCAGGCAGGTGTCAAAGCAGCCGCCGTCGCGGCAACCCTGGGTGGGGCCGCAGTCGACCTCCGCGCAGGGGTCGTCGAGGCAGGCGCCGCCGACGCAGACCTGGCCGCCGGGGCAGCCGGCCACGTAGCAGTCCTCCTCGATGCAGCGCCCCAGCGAGCAGATCAGCCCAGGCCTGCACTCGATCCCGACGCAGGGGTCGTCGCAGAAGCCGTCGTGGCAGACGAAGCCGCTCGGGCACTCGGCGTTGTTGCAGGGCAGCACGCAGACGCCCTCGCGGCACACCCGGCCCAGGAAGCACTCGCCGGCCTGGCATCGCTCGGCGCACTCGCCGTTGACGCAGACCTCGCCCTCGATGGGGCACACCACGTCGTCGTCGACCGCGCCGTTGCAGTCGTTGTCGACGTTGTCGCAGGCCTCGCGCCGCAGCGGGCCGCAGTAGCGGCAGGCGTTCTCGGCGCCCTCGTCGATCTGGCCGTCGCAGTTGTCGTCGGCGAAGTTGCACAGCTCCGCGGGCTCAGGGCCGCATTGCCCGCAGCGGTTGCGGACGCCCTCGTCGAGCTGGCCGTCGCAGTCGTCGTCCAGGTCGTTGCACAGCTCGGCGGGCAGCGCGCCGCAGGCGTTGCAGTCGTTGCGGACGCCCTCGTCGACGATGGCGTCGCAGTCGTTGTCGCGCCCATCGCACAGCTCGGCGCCGGTCGGGGTGCAGTCGCCGCACTGGGCGTCGAAGCCCTCGTCGATGAGATCGTCGCAGTCGTTGTCCAGCCCGTCGCACACCTCGCGCGGGGTCGGGCCGCACTCGCCGCAGTCGTTGAGCAGCCCCTCGTCGAAGCGGTCGTCGCAGTCGTCGTCCAGGCCGTTGCACAGCTCGCGGGGCGCGGCGCCGCAGGCCCCGCAGGCGTTCAGGACGCCCTCGTCGGTCTGGCCATTGCAGTTGTCGTCTCGCCCGTTGCAGACCTCGGTGGGGATCGCGCCGCAGGCCCCGCAGGCGTTGAAGGTCCCCTCGTCGATCTCGCCGTCGCAGTCGTCGTCGTCGCCATCGCAGATCTCCGCGCCGCGCTGGCCGGGCTGGGCGTTGCACTGGACGCTGGTGCCGGAGTCGGAGCAGACCAGCTGGCCCTGACGGCGGCAGGTGCCCACGCCCGCCGAGCAGGAGCCGCCCAGGGTCGAGAAGTCCTCGTCGGTGGCGCCGTCGCAGTCGTTGTCCCGGCCGTCGCACAGCTCCACGGGCTCGATGGCCACCAGGACGTCGGCCAGCACCTCGCGCAGGCGCTGGCGGTTGGTGGCGAAGAGCGCGTTGCCGGCCACCAGATCAATGGCGCCCTGGCTGTTGATGGCCGTCCCGCCGGCCCTGGCCATCAAGTTGAGCTGGGCTGCGCCGTTGACGTTGGGGCCGAAGCCCACGACGTAGGTCTTGACGTCGAAGTTGCGCCCCTGGACACCCAGGGCCCGCAGCGCCGCCGTGGCCGCGACCGGATCGCGCTCCGGCGTGCCTTCGGGGCACTCCTGCACGCCGTCGGTGATCATGATCACCACGTAGCTGCGGCAGGCGCTCTGGGGGTCATTGCGGATCACCTCGGCGCTGAAGTGCTCCCGGGCGTCCTGGAGCGAGAGCGCCAGCGGCGTCCAGCCCGTGCCGCGCAACTCCTTCTGGTTCGGGAAGCTCTCGACGCCGTCCATCCACGACAGGATCGCGCTCCTGCTGTTCGGGCCGACGTTGACCAGCACGTCGGCGCCGCCCTCGTTGGTGTCGCAGGAGAACCAGCCCGTATAATTGATCGCCGAGCGGTAGCGCGTCGGCTCGGAGGGCAGGATGTTGGCGCCCTCGCGCTGGTGGAAGCGCATCAGCCCGAACTCGATGTCGGCGCCGCTCTCGATCAGGATGTCGCGCACGGCCTCCTTGGCGATGAACATCTTGGAATCATTGGCGATCCCGTCGCCGTTCGTGTCGCTGCCGGGCTGGGCCACCGAGCCGTCGCCCCTCGTCCCGACGCCGTTGTTGTCCCAGAGCATCGACCCGCTGGTGTCAAAGAGCACCACGACGCGCGGCGAGATCTGCGCCGAGGCCGCGGCGCAGATCAGCGTCACGGCGCAAAGAGGCAGCGCGAAGGATGAAAGTCGAAGAGCGTTGTGCATGACCGTGTTCGTCGCCCGATGTGGTGGTTCGACCGCGACAGAGACGCCGCAGGGACGGGGCGCCGACCAGAGCGCTTCTCAGGCCGAGGTGGCTCCCCGGTCCAGATTATTCATTGGATGGGGGGACATGTCCAGACCACCTGCAGGTTCCACAGCGTCGGCGTCACGCCCGCGGTGTCCGTCGTCAGGGTGACCTCGACCTCCAGGAACTTGCTGTCCGGCACATCCGAGGCCTGCAGGTTGGCCGGCGACTCCGTGAAGGGCCCGATGTAGGGCGCCACGATCAGCTCGTCGAGGGTGTTGGCCGCCTTGACCCGCACCGAGACCGTGGTGCCAACGGGCGTGTCGGCCTCCCACTGGATGCGCTCCCAGATCGACTTCTCGCTCGTCGGGCAGCCGTTGAAGACCCGCCGGTAGTTGCCCTGCGGCGCGGTGAAGTTCTGCAGCGTGTAGCCGGTGAAGTCCGAGTAGGTGTAGGGCCCATCTCCGATCGGGAAGTGGTTCAGCGCCCCCGAGTTCGGGTCCAGGCGCGTGGCCGTCCCGGTGTCCTGGTTGATCCCCCAGACCCGACCCTGGAAGTCCATGCCCACGCCGATCGTCCCCTGGGCGTTGCGCGTGAAGTCGAAGGTCTGCATCTGGCTGCCGTCCTCGTGGCGGAAGCGCACGATCTTGCCCACGGGGGTGGCGTCGTTGTTGACCAGGTTGCTCACCCCGACGTAGACCCAGCCATCGCGATCCGCTGTAATCCCGCGGGCATAGCCCGTGTTCGGCGGCAGCGGCACCGTCAGCCAGCTGTCCTGGGAGGGCGTGTAGCGGAAGGCGCTCGAGCAGGAGAAGGACCCCAGCCAGACGTTGTCCTCGCCATCGAGCGTGATGCCGTAGCTGCCCGCGCACCGATCCGACGAGCGGATCGCGAAGGGGCCCTTGACCTCGGCCGGATCGGACTGCGACACGATGCTCACCAGACCCCTCGGCGTCCCGATGTTCGCGTTGCTCGCCCCCAGATCCGTGCTCCACAGCACCCCGAAGCGATCCATCACCGCCCCGTAGGGCCGGTGCGGCACGTTCACCGACCGGAGCACCTCGCCGGTGTCCGCGGCCACCTGGTAGTAGCGCTGCTCGCTGTAGGCCCCGACCCAGGCCGAGCCCACACCGCGCACCGGGGCGAAGGGGTCGATGGCCAGCGCCCTCGGGATGGCCTGGAAGCCGCCGATCTTGGTCGTGAAGAGGATGCACTCGTCGCGCTCACCGAGGAACTCCGCCGAATCGGCGATGTTGATCTCCCCGTTGCCGTTGGCGTCGCTCGACGTCTCGATCTGACCGTTGCCGTTCCGATCAATGCAGTCCCGGTTGGCGATCTTGGTCACCGAGCCCTGGCCCAGGAAGTTCCGGTTGGCCACCCACACGTCGCCCCGCAGGTCGACCGCGGTGCGGCTCGGGCAGTTGCCTCGGGGGTCGTTGGTGTTCGGGCAGCGCTCCAGCGGATCGGGCATCGTGAAGTCCAGCCGCAGCGCAGACACGTAGCGCGCGATCTCGCGCCCGGTCTCCGAGTCGACCTTCGATACCGTCCCCTCCTCGCTGTTGGCCGCCCACAGGTAGGTCACCTGCGTCTGGTTCCCGTCGGGCAGCTCCAGGCCGCCCTGCGGCGTCTCCACCAGCCCGTCGTTCTCCTCATCCACGTCCCAGCCCCGCGAGCCGCCACGGCCGATGGAGTCCTGGTCGCACAGCATGTTGCAGTCGCCGCAAGGCCCCACCGGCAGCTCCTCGTCCGTGGACCCGTCGCAGTCGTTGTCCTTGCCGTCGCACAGCTCCTGCACCGGCGGCGTCTGCCCTCCGCAGGGCGACCACAGCCCGCCCTCGCAGCGCCTCATCCCGCCCCGGCATTGCCCCACGCCCTCCTGGCCCGCCATGCCGTCGAAGCACGACTCCGTCGTGCCCTCCTGGCATGGGCACCCAGCGAAGTTCCCCTCCGTGCAGTCGCAGGTGATGACCTGGGGGTTGAAGTCGTTGCAGTCCGTCCCGCGGTTGCAGCCCGTCCCGAAGCCGTCCGAGTCCGCGTCCACGCAGTCGGAGTCGTTCGCCCCAGGGTTGCTCCCCTTCGTGTCGGCGCAGCCCCCAAGGGCCAACAACCCCAAAGTAGCGATCAGGAGCGCGGCCATCACCGGTGTCCTTCGACCGATTTGGCCCGATCCGATCCCCAAGAGTGTCCCTTGAACCAGTTTATCGCGCCACATCGCCCGCTCCTCTCAGGAAGCCCCAGAACACCAGACCAGTCATCATCTTAGCAAGCATCGTCGTATCCAACAACTGGGGCAGTTCTGCCCCAGGTGTGGCACCCAAGCCTCATGTCGCCACCCCACGCCAACCCCACGCCGCCCCTTGAGAATAGATCGACTCATCTCCTCCTTGAAAGACTAATCGGGTCGACCGCCGACGTGCTATCCCTTGGCGGGCACCGTCCGCCCAGGCCCTTGGAGGGACACCTTGATCCAGGATCACCTCAAGAACCACCTCTCGCGCCTGCCCCTCGGCCTCATCCTCTTTCAGAGCGCCCTGGCCATCGGCGCCGCCTTCACCCCCGCCGTCCGCAATGCCGGCTACCGCGGCATGTTCATCCTTGCCTTCGCCATGAGCCTCCTGCTGCCCCTGGCCTGGATGTCCCGCTCCTGGGGCCGCGACGCGCCCCGACCCGACACGTGGCACCGCGCCGCCGTCTACTTCGCCCTGGCCCTCCTCCCGCCCGTCGCCGTCGTCGCCGCCGCCCGCTTCACCACGAAGGGCTGCGAGATCCCCGACGGACTCGCCATGCTCGCCCTCGGCCTCCTCCCCGGCGCCTTCCTCGCCTTCTCCCTCACCGAAGTCTGCGAGTCCTGGGCCGGCCGAGGCCGCTCCGCCCTCTACGTCTCCCTCTGGATCCTGCTTCTGGCCCAGGGCATCCTCTGGTTCGCCACCGAGCCCGTCTATCAGGTCGCACACCCCCTCATCGGGATGATGCTCGGCCCACCCAACGAGAACCCCGATGTCCTGACCGCCCCCGTCGCATGGTTCGCCTCCGAGGTCACCTGCTGGTCGCTCGCCATGCTCTCGCTGGCCCGGATCGGCGAGCTGCGCTCCGCCTCCCGCTGGTTCCATGTCGTCGGCCTGCTCACCTTCGCCACCCTCGCCGGCCTCCTCGTCGTCCAGGACGCCGAGCTCGGCTACCGCATCGACGCGAGGTACCTCGACCGCGAGCTGCGCGCCGGCGGCGAGGTCAACGGCGTCAAGCACGTCATGGCCCCGACCATCCCCACCGACGCGCGCCCCTGGCTCATGGTCGACGCCGAGTTCGAACTCTCACGCCAGCAAGCCCTCCTCAAGCTCCCCGACGAGCGCATGCCCCACACCACCATCTACTGGTACCGCGATCGCAAGCAGAAGAAGCGCTTCACCGGCGCCGAGCAGACCAAGTTCGCCAAGGTCCACCTCGGCCAGCTCTACCTCTCCGCCGATGACTTCCCCGCCCGCACGCTCGCCCATGAGCTCTCCCACGTCACCTCCGGCGCGCTCTCCGACAACCTCATCAAGGTCCCCGGTCGGCTCGGCGGCCTCTGGTACAACCCCGCCCTCGTCGAGGGCTTCGCGGTCGCCGTCGCCTGGAGCGATCTGCCCCTCTCCGCCCACGAGCAAGCCCGCGTCGCCATTGAGAAAAACCGCGCCCCCGCGCTCGAAGAGCTCTTCTCCCCGCTGGGCTTCGCCACCACCAACCTCAGCGTCGCCTACCGCCTCTCCGGCTCCTTCGTGCGCTTCTGCCTCGACACCTACGGCCCCGAGCCCGTCATGAAGTGGTACGCCACCGAGGACTTCCAGGGCGCCTTCGGCACCCCGCTCGCCGTCGTCGAGGCGAAGTGGCGCGACTTCCTGATGGCCGACGACAAGGCCGCCCTCTTCAGCCGCGACGAGGACTTCATTGACAAGATGCAGAGCCGCCCCTCCATCAGCCAGGAGAGCTGCGGCCGCCCCGACGACGACGATGACCTCAACGCCGCCCTGGCCGCCGAGGCCGACGACGAGGTCTACCGCATCCTCGACGCCCGCGCCGCCCAGGACGGCGAGCAGGCCGCCGTCTGGTTCGCCCGCGCCCATTACAAGGCCGAGCGCGCCAACTTCAACTGCCCCCTGCCCGACACCGCCGAGATCGATCTCGGCGAAAAATTCGCCCCCCGCTACGACCACCTCCGCGCGCTGGCCGCCTGGGGACGCGGCGACACCGCCCAGGCCAGGCAGATCTTCGACGCCCTGCCGGCCTCCCACAAGCGCAACGACAACGTCATCCTCGGCCGAATCCTGCTCCGCGACGGCTTCCCCGTCGACGAGTTCATCGCCGATGCTCCCACCGATCCCACCCTCGCGCTCGCCGGGAGCTTCGCCCGCACGCGCCACCCGGCCTTCGGCCACAAGCTCGCCCAGACCCTCACGCGCGCCCAGCGCTGGGACAGCGCCGCCGACGTCCTCTCCAAAATCTACTGGAACAACACGACCTTCCCCGACAACGAGCGCGGCATGATCCTCCTCGATGAGGCCGAGATGCGAGGCCGCACCGCCTTCGCGCGGCGCGACTGGGCCGCCGCCCGCGCCGCCTGGAAGGACTACCTCAGGCTCGCCCCCAGCGAAGGCCGCAGGGCACACGGCCAGACCTGGATCGAGCGCACCGACTTCTTCGAAGCCCACGCCGAACGCCTCACCGCCGACCTCCCAAGGCTGTGAGTTGGCTCCGATGGATGGACACGCGGTCCTTCCGGGGACCGACGGGTTTGCCGGACCCGCCCGCCGCCGACGGGTTTGCCGGACCCGCCCGCCGCCGACGGGTTTGCCGAACCGCCCGCCGCCGACGGGTTTGCCGGACCCTGATCGGGTCCGGCTGCACCCGCGGCTACTCTGTTTCGCCCCTACCGGGGCTCTAAAATGCTGTCCCGTCTCGGTGAAATCGCAAAGCCAAGGAGGCTTGCAGCTCCGAGGCGCCAGACAACAATCGACCGATTCGGGTTGTCGGTTCGTTGTCGCATCCCCTCCCGCCCAAAGGGCGGCTCGGTAATGGGAGCCCCGGAGGGGCGAAACAGAGTAGCCGCGGGTGCAGCCGCGACAGCGGCAAACCCGTCGGTCGCTCCACGGTGAAGCATGATCAACGGCATGACGACCTTCGAAGCCAACTTCTCCACCGTCGATCCCGCCCGGTCGAGCCCCTCCTTGTCCCGCGGGGGGCGTCCGGGTCCATCGGGGATCTTCCTCGACTTGCAAGGCGTCGAGATCGGCTCTGTTGGCCCCTCTGCCACCCACGCGCGCGGCTTCCTGGCGGGCTTTCAGGTCGAGCCCTTCGAAGTCAGCGCGATCGACGCCCTCGGCGGCTTCCAGTGGCGCCTCTTCAGCGAGCGCCGCGGCTTCACCAGCGGCCTGACCCTCTCCCTGGCTGCAACGGACGAGGACGCAGAGCGCGCCAAGGGCGACCCGCTGTGGACGGTCGGCACCCTCGGCCGCGAACACCTCCCGACCCCGCGCCCTGCGCCCGATGAGGCAGACCCGCGCGTCGTCTTCTTTCACGGCGACGGCGCTCGCCTGTTGATCGACGACCACAAGGGCGATCTCTGGGCCACTCTCGATGGCGCCACACTCGCCAGCCGCCACACCCTGCGGCGTTGGGATGGCCGCTTCCTGGGGCACCTCGACACCCACGAGCGCGATCACACCGCCGCCAGCTGGGCCCTGACCCCCTCGGATCGCCTCGACGACCGCCTTGAGGTCGCCGCCCTTGAGGCCGCTCCTTGGGCGCTCTGGCGTCTTTCAGACCACCGCTGAGGTCCGCCGGCCAGCAACCCGACCTCGATCCGCGACCGGCGCTGCGGAGCGGGTCCACCTGCGAGGGATCATCGAAGGGGGAGCGGCCCGTCTTGTCATGTCTTGAATGTTAAGTTGCTGAATTTGTTGATTGTTTTGCCTTGTTCGGTGCGGCGATCCGGATCAGGGTGTTGGGGGAGTGTCCTGGGAGGGCGGATCGGCGCAGACTCGGGAGGGGCCGGCGGGCTGGCCGTCAAGGCAGAGCGTGGAGGGGGAGAGGGTGGCCTTGTCCAGCGCCCCCTTGTCGAAGCGCGCGAAGGTCAGGATGGCGCCCTGGAGATCGGCGCCGTCGAGTCGAGCGCCGACGAGGTTGGCCCCGGCGAGGTTCGCCGAGCCGAGGTTGGCTGCGGTGAGGTCGGCTCCGGCGAGGTTTGCGCTTCGGAGATCGGCGCCGCGAAGATCGGCGCTCTGGAGGTCCGCTTGGGAGAAGCTGGCGTCGTTGAGGGTGGCGTTTGAGAGGTTGGCGTCCTTGAGCAGCGCGCCGTCGAAGTTGGCGTGGTCGCCGAAGGCGTGGGTGAGGTCGGCTCCGGTGAGGTTGGCGTTGGAGAAGGTGGCGGCGGTCATGGAGGCGCGGGCGAGCGCGGCGCGATCGAGGCGCGCGCCGGTGGCCTGGAGGTGGAAGAGCTGTGCGCCCCGGAGGTTGACGCCGATGGCGTTGACTCCGGACATGTCGGACCAGGACATCTCCATGCTGTTGAGGTCTGCGCCGCTCATGTCAAAGAGGGTCAGATCGCGCCTGAGCAGGAGCTTGTTGGCCTCGGCGTAGTCCAGCCACGCCTGGATGGGGGGTCGCTCGTGGGTGCCTTCGAAGAGGGGCATGTGCTGGCCGCCGGGCACGAAGATGAGCTTTGCCTGGTAGGAGGCGATGCTGGTCAAGGGCAGCAGCGCCAGCGCCATGATGACGAGCGGGAGGCGCTTCTTGAAGTCGAGGCCATCGAGCAAGGGCAGGAGGAGGAAGAGGCCGAAGGCGCCGAAGAGGACAAGATTCCAGGGAAAGGCGGCGACGACGGGGGCGAAGCGGATGCTGGCGATCTGGTAGAACCAGACATAGGACCAGAAGTCCATGAGGTCGACGAAGACGGACTTGAGGATGAGGGCGCCGAGCAATGCCACGGCGACGCGCATGAAGGTGATGGATTTGCGCCACTTGAGGGCGTCGGGCAGGTGGTCGTGGGGCAGGGGGTCGAAGGGCTTGATCGTGTCGGCGACGCCGTCGTAGCGCGCATCACCGAGGAGCGCGGCGGTGCGCTCCAGGACGTGCCTGCCCCAGGCGATGCGGCGGTCGTAGTCGTCGAGGCCGCCGACGAGCAGGGCGTCCCTGCGGGTCAGGATCAGGGGCGGGCCGGCGTGGACGGGGAAGGCGGTGACGAGCAGGAGGTCGCCCAGGGCCTCGGCGCGGCCGTCGAGGGTGATGGCGCTGCGCGACAAGGTCAGGGAGCGTCGCGGCGGCGACACAGGGCGAACCCGCAGGTGGTGGACGAGGATCGCCAGCGGCGCCGTGGCGATCCCCATGATGCAAGCCAGCGCGAGGCGCCTCAGGAGCAGATCGGCGTCGGCCCGTCCCGCCTCCTCACTGGGGGCGCCGTCGGGGAAGCCGTAGGCGACCTCGTCGGGGGTGTCGCGGTCGCAGAGCGGCGCGACGTCGGCGAGGCGCTCGGGCGCGCGGCGCTCGTCGTCGTCGGGGGTCAGCTTGTCGCCTCTGGCCCATTGGAGGGCCGCGCGGACGCGGTCGAGGGTCGTGCGCGGGGGCGACTCGTGCCGAAGGGAGCCGAAGGGGGTGCTCAGGTGCCAGCCCTTGTGATCGCACAGGCGCCAGCAGGCCCAGGTGAGCTTGGGGAGCTTCGCGGCATTGAAGCGGCCTGTGATGGCCTTGACGGGGCGGCCCTGGGGATCTTCGAGGGCGAGGGTGAAGGTGGCGCGCTTGTCGGGCGTGGGCTGGTTGACGGCCAGGGAGAGCCTCGATCCTTCGGGGGCCGAGGTGGCCCCGAGGTGATCGAGGACGCCCTGGGCGGGCGAGAGGGTGGCGCTGCCCTCTGCGCCGAGCGCGTCGACGCAGAGGCCGAGATCGAAGGTCTGGAAGTGGCTCGCGGGGAGGTGGGCGTTGAGGTCGTCGTCGACGCGGCAGATGCGCCCGAGGCGGAGCCGGAGCGCGGCGATCATCCGGAGGGGGTGGGCGAAGAGGCCGACGAGGCCGCAGGCGCTCAGGCCGGCGCAGAGGGCGGCGAGCCCTGGGGCGAGCCCCTGGGAAGCGGCGAGGATCGCGGCGCAGAGGGCCAGCGCGGCGGCGTAGACGCCGAGGCCCATCCAGAAGGTGTTGAGGTCGTCGTGTCTCATCGGGGTGTGCCTCATGGTCATGGCGCGCGGCGTCGGGGCGACCCTGCTGCGTCTGTCCGCCGAGGTGGGGTCATTATTGACAGTGGAGCCTGATCGACCGAATGTCGTCAAGGCGAAGTGTCGACATCGGGCGTCTGACTCGCGGGGCGCGCGCCCCATCGAGGGCTTCAGGGAGAAGGTTTGGGGTATCCAGAGCTGGGAGAGGTGCTCGTGGGCACCTACAAGCTTGAGGCGTTGGTGGGGCAGGGCGGCTCAAGCCGCGTCTACAGCGCCGTCCAGCAGTCCGTCTTGCGGCTGGTGGCCGTCAAGATCTTCTCGCCCGTGCTGGCCATAGACCGCGTCCTGCCGAAGCGCTTTGATCAAGAAGCGCGGATACTTGTGCGCCTCAATCACCCCAACCTGGTCGATCTCTACGACATCGGGAAGACGGCAGGCGGGCTCCCCTTCTTTGTCATGGAGCTGCTTCAGGGTCAGACGCTGGCCGAGTTCATCGACGCGCACGGGCCGATGGACGTGGACAGGGCCGGCCGGGTGGCGAGGCAGCTCTTGACGGGGCTGTCGGTGGTGCATGAGCGGGGCATCGTCCACAGGGACGTCAAGCCCTCGAACGTCTTCCTGTGCGAGGTGGACGGGGTCTCGGAGCTGGTCAAGCTGCTGGACTTCGGGATCGCGAAGGTCGTCGAGCCGGACGAGGCCGCGGGCCTCCCCGGCCTGTCGACGGAGCGCCTCGGGGGCGGCGTGGTCGGTTCGCCGAGGTACATGGCCCCGGAGGTCTTCAAGAAGGAGCCCTTGAGCCCGGCGACGGATCTGTTCAGCTTCGGGTTGACGATGGCCGAGCTGATCGGCGGCGCGCCTGTCTTGAGCCAGCGGAGCGACGCCGAGATCATCCGCGCGCTGATCAGCGGCGGGCCGCTGGACCTGCGCGAGGAGGTCAGGCGCTCGCCCTTCGGGCCCTTCCTGGGGCGTTGTCTCCAGAAGGACCCCCAGGCGCGCTACCCGAGCGCCGATGAGGCGCTCTGCGATCTCGTCGCGGCGGGCCTGGGCGGCGAAGAGACGGTGCAGTTCTCCACGGCGGAGGCGCTGTCCCGCTACGAGGCCATGGTCCGGTCGCTCGAGATGGCGCGGACCCGGACCTTCCACGGCAAGAAGGCCGACGTCGAGGCCGATCTGCCCGGGGTGGAGGTCAAGGAGCGCCCCAAGGAGGCGGCGGGGCGCTCGGGGGGGGCGGGGCCAGGGGCGAGCCCGCAGGACCTCAAGTCGAGCCTGCCCGGCTTCACGGCGGCGATGGACGCCGAGGCGGCGGCCGTCGAGGCAGCGGCCGCCGCCGGCCCGAGCCGCGAGCCGACCCGACACACGGCCAGCTCGCCCAGCGTCGAGGGGGCGGAGAAGAGCGCCTGGGTCCTCTACGGCGTGGCGGCGGCGGCCATCGTCGCGGCGCTGGCCATCCTCGGTCTGGGCATGGCGGCGATCTGGCTCCTGAGCGAGGATGGGGACAAGCCGGCGAAAAAGAGCAACGACAACGCGAGGATAGAGGTCGATGGTGAGGACAACCCATGAGGAGTGAGGACTTCACGGTGGCCTTCCTGGCGGAGCTGCTCCACCAGCGCGGGCTGCTGACCCGCGATCAGAGCAGGGCCTGCCAGAACAGCGAGGCGGCCCTGCGGGTCCGCATCGACAAGGAGCGCCGCGATCGCAACCTGACGCGCAAGAACGTCCGCTACAAGGCCTCGCCGGCCGAGCTCATCGCGCGGCTGGAGCTGACGTCGAGCGACGGGACGCTCGTCGACGAGGATCGCATCATGGAGGTGATCGCGGCGCACGCGCGGACGCCCTATAGGAAGATCGATCCGCTCAAGCTCGACGCCGATCTGATCGCCGAGACGATCACGCGGCCCTTCTCGGAGCACCACGTCTGCCTGCCGCTTGAGCGGCGGGGGATGACGCTGACGGTGGCCGTCGACAACCCCTACGACCTGGCGCTGCCCCAGACCCTCAAGGACATCACGCAGCACGAGATCGAGATCGTGGTGTCGGCCAAGAGCGACATCCTCAAGTCCATCGGCGAGATCTACGGCTTCAAGCGGGCGGTCAGCCGGGCGGACTCGGAGCTGACGGCGGGGCCGGACATCGGCAACCTTGAGCAGTTCGTCAAGCTCAGCAATGTCGAGGAGCTGGACTCCGAGGACCGCCACGTCATCAAGGCCGTCGAGTACATCTTCCATTACGCCTTCGATCAGCGTGCCAGCGACATCCACATCGAGCCCAAGAGGGCCAACAGCCTCATCCGGATGCGCATCGACGGCGTCCTGCACGACATCTACGCGCTGCCCAAGGCCGTCCAGCTGGCCGTGTCCAGCCGCATCAAGATGCTGGCCCGCATGGACATCTCGGAGAAGCGCCGCCCCCAGGGCGGGCGGATCAAGACCGAGCGCGACAGCCGCGAGATCGAGCTGCGCGTCTCGACCGCGCCGACCGCCTTCGGCGAGAAGGCGGTGCTCCGCATCTTCGATCCCCAGCGCGTCGTCCAGGAGTTGGAGGAGGTCGGCTTCGCTGGCCCGGAGCTGGCCCTCTGGCGCGAGTTCATCGCCCGGCGCCACGGGCTCATCCTCGTGACGGGGCCGACGGGCTCGGGCAAGACGACCACGCTCTACTCGACGCTGCGCAAGCTCGCCACGCCGCGGGTCAACATCACGACCATCGAGGATCCGATCGAGCTGGTCGTCGAGGAGTTCAACCAGGTGCTCGTGCAGGACAAGGTGGGGGTGACCTTCGCGTCGGCCCTGCGGACCGTCCTGCGCCAGGACCCCGACGTGATCAT
>SYOX01000133.1 GCA_005804885.1 Pseudomonadota bacterium | reverse complement strand
GACCGGTTTGACTCCCGTCGGCCAACGGGCCGACAACGACGCCGTCGGCAAGATCGACGCCGTCGGCAAGATCGATGCCGGCGTCGTCGATGCGAGCACAGCTTGTGCCGGCGGGCCAACGGGCCCGTCTGTGCGTCACCCGCTGGGTGCTCCTCCTTGGCCTCGATCATGCCGACGGCGTCGCTGTCGGCCTCGCCGGCCTCGGTCCCTCAAACCAATCAGCGTTCTAGCCGCCGTTGGCGTCCGGGAAGAACTCGATCTCGCCGCTGTCCGGGACCTCGACGTCCGCGGTGCCAGCGTCCTCCTCCTCCGTCTGGCCGCCGCCGCCGCCGCCGGGCGCGATCTCCCCGCCCCCCCCGGGCGGTAGCCCGCCGATGCCCGAGAACTTGCTGCCATCGGGATCGTAGGGAGGGAGGTGGACCTTCTCCTCGTCGTCGCACCCGACCAGCGACGCGGTCAGCGCGGTCATGACGAGGGAGATCGCGATGAGGAAGGTGTGGACTGGCTTGACAAGAGAGCGCATCAACTTCCCTCTCGGACGCGCCTCGTGGGGAGGCGACTCACCCCCGCTGCCGCAGCCCTTTGCCGCACCGGAGGTCTTCGGAAAGTTAAGGGCTCAGGCCCGACGACACAAGATTTCTCATCAACGTGAGGTCCACCTTGCGCACCGTCCACCCGCTCTTCGAGGCTCTCTGGGAGAGCTACGCAGCCGTCACCCCCTCTGCCCTGGCGATCCAGGCTCACCTGGAGGAGCGCGGCGAGGTCGTCGTCAACGATCACGTCGCGCTGCGGACCTTCGATCGCGCGCCGATGGCGGTCGGCGTCATCGCGGCGCCCTTCCTCGACCTCGGCTACGTCGAGGCCGGGCGCTACGCCTTCGCCCAGAAGCAGCTCGACGCCCGCGCCTACAGCCACCCTGAGGGCGACCCGTGGCCCCGCGTCTTCATCTCCGAGCTGCGCACGGGCAGCCTGCCGCCAGCGCAACGCGCCATCATCGACGGCCTCGTCGACCAGCTCGCCGAGCCACTTCAGGCCCGGCACCTGAGCGCCGGCTGCCCCTGGGCGCCCGTGTCGTGGGAGGATTACGCGGCGCTGCTCTCCGTCTCGGAGTACGCCGCGTGGGTGGCCGCCTTCGGGCTGCGGGCCAACCACTTCACCGTCGCGGTCAACGCGCTGACGACCTTCGGGGCGCCCCCGCTTGTCCACCTCAACGACTGGATCGAGTCCCTGGGGCACCCGCTCAACGCCGCCGGCGGCAAGATCAAGGGCTCCCCGCAGGTCCTCCTTGAGCAGTCCTCGACGCTGGCCGACGCCGCCCCGGTGGCCTTCGCCTCCGGCCAGATCGTCGAAATCCCCAGCTGCTACGTGGAGTTCGCGCTCAGGCACCCCGAGCCCGGCGGCGGGCTCTTTGACGGCTTCGTGACCGAGAGCGCGGACAAGATCTTCGAGTCCACCGACCGCCGCTGAGGCGGCCTCAGGCCATCGCCTCGAGGACCTCGCGCCACAGCGCGAGCGCGGCCGCGTCGTAGAGGACGACGCGGATCTGGCGGACGTGGCGAGGCCGAAGCGCCGCGAAGGTGCGCACGGCCTCCAGCATCAGGTGTGCGGCGAGGTTCATAGGCACCTGACCGACGCCGGTGCCGAGGGCCGGGAAGGCGACGGAGCGGGCCTCGCGGGCCTCGGCGCCGAGCAGCGCGCGCAGGGTGCAGCGCTGGGCGCAGACGGCGCCTTCGAGCGCGGAGACGGCGTGGGCGAGCCAGCGGGCCTCCAGCGCGCCGGGGGAGGTCCAGATCACGCCGCCCATGGGCACGGGGGCGCTCTTGAGGGCTTCGATCTCCACCGAGGCGCCCGCGGCCTCGCGCAGGGAGGCCGAGACGCCCTGGCGCATGACCATGGCCCAGTTGGCCGCGTTGACGATGACGTCGCAGCGGGCCTGGGCCAGATCCCCCGCTTCGAGCGCGACGGCGAGGTCGCCGAAGCGCGCGCCTTCGGGCGTCGGGCGCACGGCCAGCGGGCGCTCCGCGACGGTGTCCAGGGCCGCGGCCATGGCCTCGGCCGAGGGGTAGCGGTCGGCGGGGTCCTTCTGGAGGGCGCGCTCGACGACGGCGAAGAAGTAGGCGGCCTCGGGCGAGCCTCCCGGCGGGCGAGCGTAGGGGATCTCGGTGTGGGCGCAGGCGAGCG
Organism: Pseudomonadota bacterium; assembly: GCA_005804885.1. Taxonomy (GTDB): domain Bacteria; phylum Myxococcota_A; class Bradymonadia; order Bradymonadales; genus SYOX01. Next base: position 7,434 of record SYOX01000133.1, on the reverse strand, counting down.
AGAGGGGCCCGCGCGCCATGAAGGGGGGCGCGCCGGTCGCCAGCAGGTGAGCCGTGGCGCCGAGCGCGTAGAGGTCGGTGCTGCGGCCCACGGCGGCCTGTCGCCATTGCTCCGGGGCCATGAAGAGGGGGGTGCCCGTCGCGGCCGTCGAGGACGCGTCGCGCACCGGGTCGACGGCCACGCCGAAGTCCCCAACGCAGCATTGACCGTCGCCGCGCAGGAAGAGGTTGGCGGGCTTGACGTCCCGGTGGATGACGCCAACCTGATGAACGGCGTGCAGGCCGCGGGCGACCTCGGCCATCATCCGGGCCAGCAGGCCGATCGGGAGGCTCCAGCCCAGGTGACGGCAGCACTCGCCGAGCTCGTCGAGATCGATGCCGTCCACGTAGCGCTGGGTGACGAAGGCGAAGCCCTGCTCCAGCCCTGCGTCGACGGGCTCGACGACAAAGGGCGAGCGCACGCGGGCGGCGAGGTGGGCCTCCTTGAAGACGTGCTTCTTGTTGATCCCCTTGAAGATTTTTATCACCATCGGGGTGCGCAGCACGGGGTGGCTGGCCAGGTAGGCCGCCCCCATCTCGCCCTGTCCCAGCAGGCTGTGGATCAGGAGCCCCCGGAAGATGGTCCCGGCGCGGATGTGGTCTTCGGCTTCGATCACGGCGCCCTCCTGGGCAGCTCGCAGGGATCTCGGCGCGAGGTCGCCCGGCGCGAGGAGCCGCGCAGATCGCGGCACTGGCCCCTGTCGCGCCAGGCGCGGGCCTCGGCGTCGAACCTGCGCGCCTCGTCCCAGTCGATCACGACCCGGCCGCCGCTGATCTTGAGCGCGTCCACCGAGGCCAGGGAGATGCCGGGCACCTGGCCCGTCCAGTCGACGATGGCGGCGGAGACGTGCTCGGCGAAGGCGCCGTCGAGGACCTGGGGGACGACAGTGTCGGCCTTGAGGACAGCCCCACCGACCCGCAGCGGCTCGGCGTTGTTGACGTAGAGCGGCACGACCTCGACCCGATCGAGGCGCCCGTCCTTGATCTCGATGATCGGAAACATCCCGTAGAGCAGCGCCCCGGTCTTCTGGTGGCGTCGGGTCCTGGAGGCGAACGAGAGGTTGCCGAGGCTGTGGAAGATCACCCCGCCGCCGTAGACCTCGACGCCCTGGACGACGTGGGGGTGGTGGCCGAGGACGACGTCGGCGCCAGCGTCGATGAAGTCACGGTGGCGGCTGGCCTCGCGCTTGCGAGGGACATGGACGTACTCCAGGCCGCTGTGCACCGAGACGATCACGAAATCGGCCCGGCGCGCGGCGTCCCGGACGGCCTCGACGGCCTTCTCCGCCATCGGATAGGGCACCAGGGCCGACTGCGCCTCGCCGAAGGCCAGAAAGGCAACCTTGAGCGACTTGCCCGGGGGCGAGAAGATCGTCGGCGCCCACACCTCCGCGGGCCTGCGCGCTGCCCCGGACCACCAGATCACGCTGCCAGCCTCCCTCGCTCGCTCGACGGCCGCGATCGTGTCGAAGACACCCCCCTCGCCAGCATCATTAGTGTGATTATTGGCCAGCGAGAAGAGGTTGAAGCCCGCGTCGATCATCCACTGGAGCCGCTTCGGGTGCATCACCAGGCTGTAGGTCTTGACCGCCCTTTGCTCCGACAGGCTCAAGGGCGACTCGATGTTGGCGAAGGCCAGATCCGCGCGCCCCAGAAAGGGCGACAGCGCCGCGAAGATCCGCGGCCTCGCCTCGACCACCGTCGCCTCAAGCCAGCCCTGCGGCCACGCCACGTCTCCCCCCGCGACGATCACAAGGTCCCGCGGCCCGCCACCGTCGGCCGAACCCTCCTGGGCGAGCGCCGTCCCGGACGCGCCCCACGCCAACGCCACCACCACGAACACCGCGAACTTCTCCACGCCCTCTCCCTGTCCTGGCCCCGTTCACCAACCCGCTGGCCACCCGAGCCCGACGGGGCTCCCAAAAACAAAACTTGCCCCCTGCCCCCCGGATGCACTACCTCCATCCTGCAGGAGGTATGCATGACCAGGAAGATCGCTGCCGGACAAGATATCCTCGCCATCTGTGGCAAGTGCAAGATGGTCCTCAACCACGTCATCCACGCGGTCGTCGGAGAGACGCCCGTCCGCGTAGAGTGCAAGACCTGTCATGCCATCCACAAGTACCGCCCCGATCCAGAGGCCAGGAAGAAGGCCCCGAGCCGCACGCCGAGCGCCCAGCCACGCCCACGATCCTCCTCGATGAGCCCATCGTCGTCCACCTCGAACCCCAGGCCCGCCAAGGTCGAAGCGCTGCGCGCGGAGTACGAGGCGCTGATCGAAGGGCGCGATCCTGCCGAGGCGATCCCCTTCAACGTGCGCGTGGTCTTCGAGCAGGGCGGCCTCGTCAACCACCCCCAGTTTGGCATGGGGGTCGTCACCAAGGTCCACGTCGATCGAAAAATCGACGTCCTCTTCGCGGACGGCGCGCGCACGCTCGTGCACGCCCGCTGACCCTGAGGCCCGCCATGAGAGTCTCCGATCGCACCCCATGCCGCCTGAGCGTCAACGGCGACGCGCTCCAGTGCCTCGTGAGCCCGATGACGACGCTCTGCGAGGCGCTGCGCTACGAGCTGGGCCTGACCGGCACCAAGCAAGGCTGCGACAAGGGCGACTGCGGCGCCTGCACCGGGCTCATCGACGGCCAGCCGCGCCTGTCCTGCATCACGCTGGCGCTCTCGAGCCAGGATCTGCCCATCGTCACCATCGAGGGCCTCGCCGATATGGGCGCGGCCCCGGAGGGCGGCCTCCGCGCCGAGCGGCTCCACGAGCTTCAGGACGCCTTTGACCGCTTCGGCGCCGCGCAGTGCGGCTTCTGCACGCCAGGCATCCTGATGAGCTCCGCGGCGCTGCTCGTAGCCGAGCCCGCCCCCACCCGCGACCGGATCAAGGCCGCGCTCTCGGGCAACCTGTGCCGGTGCACCGGCTACACCAAGATCCTCGACGCCGTCGAGGACGCCGCGCGACGGCGGCGCGCGCGGCTCGACAAGGAAGGCGAGCCCCGGCTGGCCGCAGGGAGGCAGGCGTGAGCGATCACCGTGATTCCGCCCCCGAGCCCGTCGGCATCGGCTCCCGGCAGCGCAAGGTCGACGGCGCCCGCAAGGTCACCGGGCAGGCCATCTACGCCGACGACATGACCCTGCCCAGGATGCTCCACGCCAAGATCATCCGCTCGCCCCACGCCCACGCCCGCATCCTCGACATCGACGCCTCCGAGGCCCTGGCCATGCCCGGCGTCGTGGCCTGCATCACCGGCAAGGACATGCCGGTCAAGTACGGCATCATCCCCTGGACCCGCGACGAATACCCGCTGGCCCTGGACAAGGCCCGCTACGTCGGCGACGGCATCGCCTGCATCGCCGCCGTCGACGAGCGCACCGCCGAGGAGGCCGCCTTCAAGGTCCGCATCCTCTATGAGATTCTTGAGCCCGTCCTCTCCTTCGATCAGGCCGTCGCAAACCCCGACAATGTTGTTAATGATAGCGCAAAGGTTGGAAATATCGGCAAGGAGGTCATCCTGGAGTTCGGCGAGGTCGACGCGGCCATCGACGCGGCGCCTTTCCAGGTCGAGGGCGAGTACTACTTCGAGAACACCACCCACGCCCCCATCGAGCCCCACTGCGCCGTGGCCCAGGTCGACGCCAGAGGCCGCCTGACCCTCTGGAGCGCCACCCAGGTCCCGCACTACCTCCACAAGGAGCTCGCCCTGGTCCTGGGCCTGCCTGAGCGCCGCATCCGCGTCATCCAGCCCACCGTCGGCGGCGCCTTCGGCGGCAAGAGCGAGCCCTTCGATCTGGAGTTCTGCGTCTCGAAGCTGGCCATGATCACCGGCCGACCCGTCAAGATCCTCTACACCCGCGAGGAGGTCTTCTACAGCCACCGCGGCCGGCACCCCATGCGGATGCGCTTCCGCACCGGCGTCGACGAGGACGGCATGATCAAGGGCGTCCGCAGCAAGATCGACATCGACGGCGGCGCCTACTTCTCCTTCGGCCTCGTCACCTCCTATTACGCCGGGCAGCTCCTGACGGCCCCTTACGACTTTCCCACCTACGCCTTCCACGCGCGGCGCGCCTTCACCAACAAGCCTGCCTGCGGCCCCAAGCGCGGCCACGGCTCGGTCCAGCCGCGCTTCGCCTTCGAGGTCCAGCTCGACGAGATCGCCGAGAAGATCGGCCTCGACCCCATCGAGATCCGCCGACGCAATGCCATCGCCGCGAACACCCACACGGTCAACGGCCAGCGCATCACCTCCAACGGCTTCCTGCAGTGCCTGGACGCCGTCGAGCGCGCCTCGGGCTGGGCGGGCAAGTGGGGCAAGATGCCCTACGGCAGCGGGATCGGGGTCGCGGGCTCGATGTACATCTCGGGCACGAACTACGCCATCTACCCCAACGAGATGCCCCAGTCCGCCGTCCAGATCAAAGTCGACCGCTCCGGCGTCGTGACCGTCTTCTGCGGCGCCTCCGACATCGGCCAGGGCTCCGACTCGGTCCTGGCCTACATCGCCTCCGAGGAGCTCGGCGTCGAGGTCGACGACGTCCACGTCGTCTCCAGCGACACCCACCTGTGCCCCATCGATCTGGGCGCGTACTCCAGCCGCGTCACCTTCATGATGGGCAACGCCGCGCTGGACGCCTGCCGAAAGCTGCGCCGGCTCATCAACACCGCCGTCGCCGAGAGGTGGGCCTGCGACCCCCAGGACGTCCTGGCCGCGCCGGGCGCCTACCGCTGCGCCCGCGACACCAGCCTGACCATGCCCACCCGCCAGGCCTTCCAGCTGGCCGAGGCCCGCTTCGACACCCTCGGCGCCACGGGCTCCTACAACACCCCCAAGCTCGGCGGCGACTACCGCGGCGGCACCATCGGCGCCTCCCCGGCCTACTCCTTCACCGCCCACGTCGCCCAGGTCGCCGTCGACCCCGACACCGGCGTCGTCACCGTCGAGGACATCTGGGTCGCCCACGACTGCGGCAAGGCCCTCAACCCCACCATCGTCGAGGGCCAGATGGAGGGCAGCGCCTACATGGGCTTCGCCGAGGCCATCATGGAGGCCCAGACCTACGACGAGCGCGGCCTGCACCGCGGCCCCAACCTGCTCGACTACCGCATCCCGACCTCCCTCGACACGCCCGAGCTGACCTCCCTCATCGTCGAGTCCAACGATCCCGAAGGCCCCTACGGCGCCAAGGAGGCCGGCGAAGGCCCCTTGCACCCTGCCATCCCCGCCATCGCCAACGCCATCCACGACGCCGTCGGCGTCCGCCTTCGCGCCATCCCCTTCGACCCGCCGCGCGTCCTGGCCGCCATCAACGACCTCAAGAAACGACGGCGCGCCGACCAGGGCCCCCACACCCCCTGACCGGCGCCGCAGTCACCCTCCGACACGCCCACCCCTCGACAGGGCCGAGCTCAAGCGCCGAGGCCCCTCACCGAAACCGGATCTTGTAGACCCCACCGCCCGTGCTGTCGATCCAGACGCACACGCTCACGTCCGCCGTGCACCGCAGGCCGCCCGCGCTCCGATTCTCCCCGATCACGTCGTCAAAGACCCCCGGCTCGCCCCCATCGAGCGGAACGAGCAAGACCTGCGCGGTGCCAGCGGCCGACAGCGACGACACCATCAGCGTCACGCCGTCAGCCGACACCGCCATCCCCGTCGGAGCCCCCAGCCGCTCGCCCTCAACGAGCGCCCCCTCGGCCGCGCCGCCGATCCGCTCGACCAGCCCCGAGGCGTGGGCGACGATCAGCTCCCCGCCGCCGAGCGCCAGGATCCCCGTCGGGGCGGCCTCCAGGCCCACCTCGATCTCGGCGACCTCCCCGCCGCCGATCGGCGCCGACCAGATCCCGGCGACCCCCTCGGCGTCGGTGCCCACGAAGACGATCTGGGCCCCGTCGCGATCCAGGTGGCTGACCTCGAAGCCCTCCGTCCCGGCCAGGACCGCCGGCGCGCCCCCCGCAGCCGGGACCGCAAAAATCCCACCCTCCCTGTCCCCGACGAAGATCGTCGCGCCGTCGGCCGACAGCACCAGCGACGAGGCCTGCTCGAAGCTCGCCAGCAGCTCCCCGTCCGTCCCCTCGATCTTGAAGAGCCCCGAGCCCGACTCGCCCGCGGTCACATAGTAGATCTCGGAGCCGTCGGGCGAGGGCGTCACGTCCTGCGGGTTGTCGAGGCCGCCGAGCGCCAGCTCCACCGCGATCTCATCCCCTTGGGCGGCCTCGGGCTCGCCGCCCTCGCCGCACGCCGCCAACACCAGAGCCGACAAGACCAGAATCACGATCGCGCGCATCTCGTTGAGCCTCCATTGGAGCCGCAGGTGTCCACGGATTCCACAATGAATCCAGGATCTTGTTGACATGGCGCTTCGCGGACTGCCCGCGAGCCTGCCTTGCCCCTTCTCCCCTCGGCGGTAAAGTTGCCTTGCTGGGGGTGATACGGCGAGGGGCGGCGCTCGGATCGCGGGTCGAAGAAAAAAATTTAGCGTCGAGGAGGAAGCTCGTCTTCATCGGGATCGGGCTTCAATGGAGGGGGGGAGTTGCCCTTGATTCCTTGGCGCATTCTGACTATTGATGGCGGCGAAGCGCTGGACCCATCGAGCCCGAAGTGCCGCACGGCCAGTGCAGCGATACAGGATCAAGCACCCGCTTCAGCGCGATATCCCAAGGAGGCCCCCGATGACCATCGATCTCAAGTCCCACGGCGTCTTCGTCACGAACATTCATCGGAACGTCTCTCCGCCGGTCCTGTACGAGATCGGGCTCAAGAATGAGCGCGGCACCGCGATCTCCTCGACCGGGGCGCTCGTGGCGCTCTCCGGCCAGAAGACCGGGCGAGTGCCCAACGACAAGCGGGTCGTCGACAACCCGGCCAGCACCCAGGACATCTGGTGGGGCAAGGTCAACATCAAGTTCCCCGAGACCTCCTTCCTCATCAACCGCCAGCGGGCCCTGGACTACCTCAACAGCCGCGATCAGCTCTACGTCGTGGACGGCTTCGCCGGCTGGGACCCGAAGCACCAGATCAAGATCCGGGTCATCTGCTCGCGGGCCTACCACGCCCTCTTCATGCACAACATGCTCATCCGGCCCACCCAGGATGAGCTGGCCCAGTTCGGCGAGCCCGACTACGTCATCTTCAACGCCGGGCAGTTCCCCGCCAACTCCCACACCGTCGGGGTGACCTCCAACGCCAGCGTCGCGCTCAACTTTGAGCGCAAGGAGATCGTCATCCTCGGCACCGAGTACGCCGGCGAGATGAAGAAGGGCGTCTTCACCCTCATGCACTACCTCATGCCGGCCCAGGGCGTCCTGTCCATGCACTGCTCGGCCAACGAGGGCAGCCAGGGCGACACGGCGATCTTCTACGGCCTCTCGGGCACGGGCCAGACGACCCTGTCG
>SYOX01000132.1 GCA_005804885.1 Pseudomonadota bacterium | reverse complement strand
GCAGTTGTCGACCTCGTCGGGGATGCGGTCGCGGTCCTGATCGGGGGCGGTGATGAACATCGACCAGCGCCGCTGATCAAAGCCGCCGTCGCCGTCGCCGACCTGGACCTCGAAGTCGATCGTCTGCTCGAAGTGCTCCGGCCCCGGCGTCCAGCGCATCACCTGCCCCTCGAAGGTGACCCCCTCGGGGCCTTCGAGCAGCTCAAACTCCAGCGGGTCCAGCGGCCCGGCCGGGTCCTCGACCGCGATAGTATATTGATATTGTTGACCTATTGACGCCTGATCCGGCGGCTCGGAGGCGATCACGGGCGGCACATTGCGGACCTCGATCCTCTTGACGAGGATCGACGACTCGTTGTTGACGTCGGTCACTTGAAGCGAGACGCTGATCTCATCGGGGCCGTCGAGGGCCTCTCGGGTCAGCGTCACCTGGGGGGTGTCGGCGTCGTCGAACTGGCCGTCGCCGTCCAGATCCCAGGCGAAGGCGACGATGTCGCCGCGCGAGCCCGAGGCGTCCAGCACGATCTCCGCAGAACCTTCGTCGATGGCGTCAGGGCCGGCGATCGAGGCGCGGAAGCGCACGGCGGCGTAATCGATGGCTTGAAAGGTCATCTGCTGCCAGTCGCCCTGGAGGCCGCCGATGTCGGTGGGGTAGAAGCCGAGCCAGACAACGCGGCCGACCTTGTCGCCGCGCTCTGCGACCAGGATCTGCCCGTCGCTGTAGCTGGCGATGAGCTGGGCGCCGGGCAGCAGGCTCGCCGCGCCGGTGCGGTAGTTGTTCGTGGAGACCGACTGGACGCCCTGCATGATCGGGTGCCCTGGCTGATTCACGGTGCCCAGCGTGCCGCTGGTGTAGATTTCCCCGCTCGTGGCCGACACGCACGAGTAGCCTTGCGACCTCCAGCGCCCCTCGATGTCGAAGCTGGTCGAGAACTGCGAGAAGACCATCTCCACGACGCCGCCGCCCGCGTCGACGAAGTCCGCCAGCGCGTTCCCGGCCACGGCCGCCTGGGAGTCGTCGAGGCCGTTGTTCGTCCACACCACGACCACGTCGAACTCCAGGAGCTCCTGAAGCGTCACGACGCCGAGGCCCTGGGCGCGCGTGGTGACTTCGAAGTCGAAGGTATCCTGGGCGTTGACCACGCCGGCGAAGGCGTCCACGGAGTCCTGCGGCAGGAGCAGGACGCGGACTTGGGCGCTGGCCTGGGCGCTCAAGCCCAGGAGCACGAACATCAGGGCGAGCGCCGCCGCGGTAAAGGGCCTGAAAGGGAGCATGATCATCCTCAAAGTCGATGGATCGACCGATCACCGGCTGGTGAACCTGCACAGGATGGTGAGGGTTGGACCAGGGGCGCTCAGACTTCCCTTGAACATAGCCGGGTGCGCTCGGCCGGGCAACAGCGCTAGCGGCGCTCGACGTTGATCGGGACGGTGTCCCCGTTCGGGTTGGCGTCGTCGAAGTCGTTGACGCCCGAGAAGGAGGCCGGCGAGATCAGCGCGATCCCCACCCCGAGGTTCCTGAAGTCGTTGCTGGCGATGAAGGGGCACAGCGACTCCAGCCCCAGGCACATCGCCGAGGTGGACCGGATCTCCACCCCCACCATGTCCCGCTGGTTGGAGCCCGTCAGCCGGACGGCGCTGGCGCTGCCCACCCCGCCGATGGTCGGCTCGGCGTCCTCGATGAGCACGAGCGGCAGATCCCGGCGGGCCCCCGACAGATCCGCGCGGGTCACCACGCCCGTGCTGCCGGGGCGGAAGGAGATCGGCAGGTTGTTGACCAGCACCCCCGGCCCGTCGAGCCTCAGGTGCCCCTCGATCTCCAGGGAGGTCGGCGCAAGGCCAACCTCGATCCCGTCCATCGTCACGATCTGCCCTCGCGGCGCGATGTCGAGGCGCCCGCCAGCCCGCACGGCCAGCGGCCCGAGCACCTGCACCGCGATGAAGAGGTCGTCCTCGGGCGGCCGCTCCGTGACGGCCTTGATCGACGCCGCGCCCTCCAGATCGCCCGAGAGCAGGTAGCCGTCGGGCTGGTGTCGGCTCCAGACGTTCGGCCCGAAGATCGTCCCGGCCGTGTTCGCAAGGTTGTCCGGGTCCAGGTGGTAGGCCGAGTCCCCCTGGTCGATGTCAAAGGTGTTCTCGGCGATCACCCCGCCGGGGTTGGCGCCGATCTGCATCTGGATCGCCACCGTCTGGCGATCCGTCAACGACGCGAAGGTGTTGCCCCGGATCTCCGGGGCCCGCTCGCCTTCGAAGAAGAGCCCAACCCCGTTGTCCTCGAAGCGCACCCCCCCGATGACCTCGGAAGACCCCGACGAGATCACCAGGCCGCGCGCGAACCCCGCGATGATAGCCCCTTCGAGCGACGGCGTGACCCCCTGCGCGCAGATCCCGTCGAGCGCCAGCGGCGCCGTCGCCGCGATCCGCGCGCCCTGCGCGCTCAAGACCCCGACCACCTCGATCAGGCACCCCCGCGGCGGCGCCAGCGGGCCGGCCGACACCCTCGCGCCGTCGACGTCCAGCGCGCCGCCCGGCTCGACGCGGATCGCCAGATCGTCGATGGCGATCTCCCTGAGCGACACCAGCCCCTCGACCCTCAAGAGGCTGTCCCTCCCCCCCCTCAGCGCCACCTCCGAGCTCGCCCCAAGCTCAACGCCCTCTCCGACGACCATCGTGCCCAGGATCGAGAACCCGTCGAGCTCCCCGAGCGGGGCGAGGGTCGCCGCGGACTCCAGATCGCCGCTCAGGTGGACGGTCGAGCGACCCTCTCCGACGTGGCGCGCCGTACCCTCCACCTGCGAGATGCTGTCCGGATCGAGCGTGATCGCCGCGTCGCCCTCGCGCTGCTCCAGCGCCAGATCCCCCAGGGTCAACCTCGCCCTCACCTGCGCAGCATCCACCACGATGCCCCGCGCCTGGATCCCCGCCGTGTTGCGCAAGGCGCCCCCCTCCACCGCCACGGCGGCGGCCTCGTCGATCGAGATGGCTGTAGTATTGTCAACAAATTCAACATCTTCGAGGACAACGTCGCCCTCCATCTCCACCGCGACGCCCACGCCGAGCGAGGCCACCCGACCGCCGCGCCACGTCAACCCGGCCTCGGCCGCGTCGCCCAGCACGAGCCCGACGCCGGCCTGCCCCTGGCCAACAAGGCTCACGCCCAGAGCGTCAAGGCGAGCGCCCTCGTCGGCGACCGCGATCAAGGGCTCCAGCGAGGAGCCCGCCGCAGAGAGCACATCATCCCCCAGCACGACATTGCCCTGGACGATCAGGGAGATCCCAGACCACCTCGCCCCGAGCGATCGCATCCGGCCCTGGACCCGCACGCGCGGGGTCAACCCGCCGCGCAGCCCCGAGCGCACCTCGACCCCCTCGGCGACGACGAGCCGGGAGCCGCTCGGGACGGTGACCTCGTCGCACACGATCACATAGGGGCTGCCCTCAAGAGGGAGCAGGCCGTCGAGGTCGCCGCAGATCTCGGTCGAGGGCGCGGGCGGCGCGGCGCAGATCAAGCCGCCGTCGAAGCAGACGAGCAGGCCGTCGAGGCCTGGGCCCAGGGCGCACGCGCTCCCGAGGCGAGGGTCGTCGTCGATGACCCCGTTGCAGTCGTTGTCCTGGCCGTCACAGGGGATCTCCCGGTCGGAGCGGTCGGCGGCCTCGCACAGGTACTCGCAGCCGTTCTCGGGCGCCTCGTCCAGATCCAGGTGATCGCCCAGGCAGCCTTCGATGAGGCACCGCCCCGCCTCGCAGGCGGGCGTCGCGCCGTCAAGCTCGCAAGCCCTGTCGCAGCCGCCGCAATGGCGCAGGTCCGTGAGCAGATCGAAGCCCTCGTCGACCTGCCCGTCGCAGTCGTTGTCCTCCCCGTCGCACACCTCGGCGCCAGGGTCCGGGGTGCAGACCACGGCCTCGCAGCCGTTGGCGACCTCTCCGTCCTCGTCTTCGAAGCCCTCCTGGCAGACCGCAATGCCGCAGACGCCGTCCTGACAGCTCGCCTCGGCGCGCGGCAGATCGCAGGCGACCTCGCAGCCGCCGCAGCGCTCGGGGGTCTCGCCGACCCCGAAGCCCTCGTCAAAGTCGCCGTCGCAGTCGTCGTCGGCGTTGTTGCAGACCTCTTCGCCTTGCGGGGTGCACTCGGTGGACTCGCAGCCGTTGAGGGGGTCGTTGTCGGCGTCAAAGAAGCCGGGCAGGCACCCGGCCAGGACACACTGGCCGCCGAGGCAGGAGGCGCGGCCCCGCTCGAAGGCGCAGACGACCTCGCAGCCGCCGCAGTGCTCGACGTCGCCGACGAGGTTGAAGTCCTCATCGGCGACCCCGTCGCAGTCGTTGTCCTCCCCGTCGCACACCTCCGGGCCTGGCTGGGCGCAGGGGTCGTTGTTGGGCGCGGGGTTGTTGTCCTGACCCGAAGGAGGGCCTGAGCCGGGGGCGTCCTCGCCGCACCCAAGCGACGAGAAGATCAAGAGCAGCGCCATGAGCGCGCTCCAAAGGTGTCGGTTCATGGGTTGACCGTGGGCTTGTGAAGGGCCACATCAGGCGGCCCCTCTGGAAAGGTCAGACATCGGCGCGCAGGTTCAAGCGCTCTCATGCGCAGCTCCAGGATCGGCGGCGACGGCCAGCGGGAAACCTTCAAAGCGCGTGACGGCCCCCCAGAGCCCAGCGGGCAGCGGAAAGGGGATGTCGGCGTGCAGCAGGGAGAGGGCCTCGAATCGGAGCGGGGCGTCGTAGCTCAGGTCGACGGCCATGAAGGCCTTGAGATCGGCGATGAGGCCGACGCCGTAGGCCTTGAGCAGCGCCTCCTTGAGAACCCAGATGCGCGCGAGCCTGTCGACGCGCTCTTCAAAGGGCAAGTCGGGGTCTTCGAGGCGGTGGCGCTCGATCTCGACGCGAGAGCAGACCCGATCCTTGAGGTAGAGCTTGTCCTGGACGCCGACCTCGAAGTCGACGGCGAAGATCCCGGTCTGGGGGCTCAGCGCGGCCAGGGCCCAGGTGCCCGAGTGGGTCAGGGTGATGGGGTGGCGGCGATCGGCCCAGACGAGCAAGGGGGCGCCGCCGGGTTGCTGCTCGACGAAGCTGCCCGTGGGGGGCCACTTCAGGCTCGGGGCCAGCGCCTGGGCAGCGCGGCGGCCTGCGAACCAGTGCTGACGGCGCCTGAGCGATCGCCAGCCGAGGACCTCATCGACCCTCCGGGGCTCCCGGACGATCGCGCGCAGCGCGTCGAGGTCATCGGCCGGGTCGAGCCCCGCGTCGACGGCGACGATCGTGGCCTGAAGCCAGGGCGGCGCGCAAGGGAAGAGGTCGCGCAGACTCAAGCGTCGGATCATTGCGTCAGGAAGAAGGCTATCCCTGCCCCTGCGGCGGCCAGCACGATGAGGATCACGGCGACGATCGCGGCCACCGGCGGCCCCTTCTTCTCGACGGGGCGCTTGACGATGTTGGGTTTTTCGGGCTTCTCGACGTCGATGGAGACGGGCTCGGCGGCAGGCAGGCGCTTCACGATGGAGTCCTCGCCGATCGTCTCGTCGATGAGCGAGGCGACGACGGACTCAGGATCCATCGAGGGCGCCGCTTCCTCCAGGTACTCCATCCCGGCGTCGGCCAGCGGGTCTTCGAACTGGGGCTTGGGGATGGGGACCACCTCGACCGAGGGCAGATCCTCTTCGTTGATCGGCGGCCGCGAAGGCGCCAGGGGCAGCGCGTCCTCTTCGTCCTCGTCGTACCCCTCCTCGAAGTCAGGATCAGCCTGCGGGGCTTCAAGCTCGTCGCCGTCGGCGTCGAGCGAGGCATAGTCCTCGTCCTCAAGGATGGCCGCCTCGGTCCTGTCGACCTCGGCCTCGTCTTGCGCGCTGCGCCGCTCCGGGCTGCCGCCGAGCAGGAGCGCCTGGGCGCGCCGCAGGCTCTCAAGGCCACCCTGATCCTCGTCATAGGGGCGCGCGGCGAAGACCGGGGGATCTGCCAGCGGGGCGTGGTGCGTCTCAGGCGAGGGGTCATCGCTGGCCTCGTCGCCAGAGCTGAGCGCCCCGTCTTCGGAGAGGTCGACCGAGGCTTCCGGGCCGAACCCGCCCTGGCCGTCATCCAGGGGCTCAGGATCTTCGACCACTACCGCTGAAGCGAAGAGCGGCGTGCCGCATTGTTCGCACATGTCAAGCTCAGCCGCGTTGTCGGCACCGCACGTCGTACAGATCTTCACGGACCGCCTCCTCCCTCTTCGGTGGTGTGCATCTACAAGCAAACACACGCCGATGTGTTCGTCAAACACTTCCTGAGGGGATGGGGCCAGGGGTGCCGGCGATCAACGATGGCGGTGGTAGACGAGGCGCACGGAGGGGGCGTCGCCCTGAAGGACGAGCAGGTCATCCTCGATGCGCTCGATGCGCAGGCTGAAGTCGCGCTCGGGCATCATCAGCGTCGCGTCGCTCTCATCGAGCCCGACGCGGGCGGGTTCGAGACGGTCGCCCTGGTTGACCTCGGCCAGCAGGGCGATGTCGCCGCTGACCGCGTCGTGGCCGAGGAAGACGATGGACATGACGCCGCTTGAGCCGGGAAGCGCGTGGGTCGAGGCGGCCGCGTCATAAGACCAGCTGCCGGGGAGCAGCGCCGCGATGTCCTCGGCCAGCAGCTCTTCTTCAAAGGTGCGGCTTGAGGAGAGCCCGAAGGCGTCCTCGCTCTCGGCGACACACCCCGACATGATCGCGACTGCGGCGAGCAAGGCGGTCAGCAGGAGGTGTGTTGCGCGTTGCCTTCTCATGGGATCCTGGCTGGTGGATGAGCGCCGAGGCTCACCTTCGAATATAACCGGGCATGCGGTGCTGTCAACACGTCCTCAAAGGGCTCGGGCGCCTCTCTCGCTTCAGGGCTCAGGGATCTTGAACTGGAAGAAGCGACGCTGCTCCGAGACATGGATGTTCTGGCTGTGGGGCGTGGTGCGCTGCCCGAAGTGGATGGTGTGGGAGCCGGGCTTGAGGGTGACCTGCGCGGGGCTCTTGAGCGTCCGGCCGCCGACCTGCACCACGCCCCAGGGGGACACGGAGAGCGTCACCGAGTAGACCTCGACGGGCTCCTTCGTCGCGACAGGATCGACCTCGCCGCCTCCCGCAGGCCCTCTCGCCTCCTCGCGGGCCGGCGCTTCGGGCGCCGCCTTGTTCGCCTTCGCCGCTCTGTCCGCTCCGCGCGAGGCCAGCTCGGCGCGCGCCGCCCGCGCGTCCTCCTTGCGCCTGTCGGGCTCGGGGTCGATGCGATCAGGGGCCGCGGGGCTGTCCTGCGGCGCCTCGCCGAGGACGCCGCCGCCGTCGTCGCGCTCGACGCGCGAGCCCGTCGAGGCGTCGGCCTCGGCCGTGACCAGGGCCGAGGCGCCCTCGGCGTCGAGCGCCCCCTCGGCCTGCGGGGTTCCGGCGTCTTCGGCCAGGGCCAGCGACGCCTCGCCTGCAGCGCGCTCATCCAGGTGACTCTTGAGGGCCAGCGCGCCGGCCCCGATGAAGAAGACGAAGGCGCCCAGGCAGACCAGCGACCACAGCGCGAGGGTCCGCCGCTGCTGGCTGGACCAGCCGGCGCGGCGAGCCCTCTCGCCCGTGGGAGAGGGCATGGGGACGGGCGCGCTCAGGGTGGCGAGTGCCTCGTCTGCGGCGCCGCGTTGGCCGAGGTCGCCCGCAGGTCTGGGGTCAGGCAGCGTGTCGGGCTCCTCGCCGAGGGCTTCGAGCCAGGCCTCGTAGAACTCCATCATCGAGCTTGGGCGCGCGTCGCGGTTCTTGGACAGCGTGCGCTCCAGGAGCGGCTGGAGCCGCCTGGGCAGCGGCCGCTGGGTCAGCGACTGGATCATCGGCGGCGGGGAGGTGATGTGCTGGGTGGCCACCTCGATGGCGGACTGCCCGCGGAAGGGCTCCACCCCCGTGAGCATCTTGTAGACCATGCAGCCGAGCGCGTAGACGTCGGTGCGCGCGTCCAGATCGCCGGTGCCGCGGATCTGCTCGGGGGCCATGTAGCTCGGCGTCCCCAGGATCGCCCCCGTCCCCGTCAGCGACCGGGCCTCCCCCTCGAAGGAGTCCAGGGCCTTGGCGATGCCAAAGTCGATCACCTTGGCGAAGTTGTCCCGGCCTGCCCTGCGGATGAGCATGATGTTGGCCGGCTTGATGTCCCGGTGCACCAGCCCGAAGGCGTGGGCCTCCTGAAGCGAGCCGCAGATCTGCTCCAGGATCTCGGTCGTCTCGCTCAGGCTCAGCACCCCGCTGGACTTGAGCCGCTGGGAGAGCGACTGGCCGTTGAGGAACTCCATGGCGAGGTAGAGCAACTGGTGGCTGTCGTCGTAGCCGAAGTCGAAGTAGATGACGGTGTTCGGGTGGGTCAGGTTGCAGGCGTAGCGGGCCTCGTTCTGGAACCTGTCGACGATCTTCTGCTGGCGGGCGAGGTGGGGCCGCAGGACCTTGAGGGCCACCTTGCGGCGCATGGTGATCTGGGTCGCTTCGTAGATCTCGCCATAGCCCCCCGAGCCGAGCATGCGCTCGATCTCAAAGCGGCGATCGACGAGGGTGCCCGATCTGAGGTGATGCGGGGTGTCCATCTCGCGCTACTGGCTGTGGCTATTGAGGTAGTTCTCTGAGCCGCGATAGTAGAGATAGAGCGCCCAGCGTCCCAACGCAAGGGTGTCGGGCACGGTGGCCTCGATCTGGACCTTGCCCGACGCGTCCGTCACGCCGCTGCCCACGGGGATGAAGTCCTCGGGGCTGTTGCGCCCCTTGGGCACGAGGTAGGCCTCCACGCGCTCTCGGGCCAGCGGCGGGCCCTGGGCGTCGGTCAATACCCCGGAGATCTTGAAGATGTCACCTCGATAGATGTTCGAGAGGGCGCTGTCGGTGTCGATCACCAGCGTCGAGGGCATCTGCGTCGGGCTGGCGGGCGCTGGCTCGTCCGGCAGGCCCTCTGGCGTCGGGAAGCTGAGCGCCTCGTCCTCCACCTCGGAGTCGACCTGCTCGTCGGCGCCGGGCTCGGGGTTGGCCTGGGGCGTGTCGCCAGGGCCCAGCTTGGGCTGGGCCAGATCGGGCACCCCCGTGATCGTGTCCAGCGCGCCGTCGTCGTCGATGTCGGCCTCCGTCTCGCCCTGGCCGAGCTGGCGGCTGTAGCTGCGCGCGAAGCTCTCCGGCTGGGTGAAGGGGTCGACGTCCGGGGGCGAGTGCAAGAGCTTGTCCGAGGCGTTGTGGACGTTGAAGTCCACCGCGGCGCCGCCCAGATCGATGCGCAGCCACCCGCGCCGGGGGATCAGCACCTCGACGAAGGCGTGGGCCTCGTTGTGGACGTAGCGCGCCATGATCCCCAGCGCCTGGGCCGTCACGACGAAGGCGAAGGCCCTGTGGCGGCAGACGCCGACCTTGTTGAGCGTCAGATCCAGGTAGATGTCCTGGCTCAAGGCGTCGGCGGGGAAGTCGCGCGCCTCGAAGCTCCGGAAGTAGGCCACCAGGGCGTCGAGCTGCACCGGCAGCGAGGCCGACCGATCGACGCCGATGACCTCGATGGCCGCATCGGCCGACTTCTGCACCGCAGGGGGCAGGCGAGGGCGGTTGCGGGAGGGAAGGTCGCGCACCTTGAGCTTCGGATCCAGATCGCCGCCGAAGTAGCTGGTGTGGGCCTCCATGAGGTAGTTGAGCCGCACGGTGCCCTCGCGCTCGCCCTGGACGAAGAAGTTGTCCGCCGTGTCCTTGCTGAACTCCAGGAAGGTCGGCGGCTCGGTCTGGTAGCGCAGGATCGTCGCCTGGGGCGCCACGCTCGGCAGCGCGATCCGCACGCCAGGGCGCATGTGGATGAGCAGCGATCCCCAGAAGCGCTCGTGGTCCGCGCGCACGGGGCCGTCCTTGATCTCGATCCGGAAGGCGCGCGGGTCGCGGATCCCGAGCGAGTAGTCGTCGTGGACCTCGTCGCGCGAGGCGCCTCGCTTCCAGGGCACCACGGAGGGGTTGAAGACGGTGAAGTAGGCCAGCTCCGAGTCCAGCGTGGTCTGGCGATCGGGCCGGGCCAGCTCCTCGGTGTTGAAGGGGCCGTTGTGCTCGGGGGGCTGTCGACCGTCCGGGGTCTGGGGGGCGCCCTGGGCGTTGACCTCCATCTCGTCGCCGCGGTTCTCGATCGTCAGCGGCGGCGGCATCGCGCCCTCGCGCAGCGCCTCGGCCAGCGCCTCGGGCGGCGGCGCCTGCTCTGGGCCGCCCTCGGCCGCCGCGCCACCCTCGCCGCTGCCGCCGAGGGCGCTGCCGCCGCGCTCCTCCGGCGGCAGGATGAAGAACTCATGCAGGATCGGGTCGCTGAGCGCCACGCCGGCCACCAGCGCGGCCTGAAGCAGCGCCACGCCCCCCGCCCACAGCCACCACCGCTTGATCAGAGGCTCACCCACGCTGCGCTCCCTCGCTCGACCCAGGCCTTGAGGCGCAACACCTCAGAATGGGCTTTGAATCCTGAGCAAGGCGCCTCCCTCCAGCAAGAGCACGCCGGCCGCCGCGCCCTCGTCCTGCGCCTCCTGGCCGCCGCCCTCGTCGAGCAGCAAGAGCACGACACCGGCGCCGATGGCCGCCACGCCGACCCCGAAGAAGAGGTTGGCGAAGAGCGCCTGGCTCTCGCCCTGAGCGATCAAAGCCTCGTTGGGGACCTCCCCGCGCGTCAGCTGCGCGTCGAGGTCGCCCTCGATCTCGCCGGCCGACAGGCCGAAGAAGGCCCCCGCCACCAGCGACCCCGCGCCGACGCCCCAGAGCGAGAAGGCCGCCATGCCCATCAAATCTCCGCCGCTCGACTCGCTCTGCTCGGCGGCGAGCTTCGCCTTGAGCGGCACGGCGACCTCCGACAGCTCCCCAGGCTCGATCTGCACCGATCCGCTCCACTGCACCACGCCCTTGACCGAGACGGCCAGCGGGTAGGCGCCGGGGGCCAGCTCAAGGGGCCGGAGCGTCGGCAGCGCCCCGGCGGGCTTGCCGTCGACCAGCAGCTGGGCCCCTGTGACGTCGGTGCTGACCCGGAGCGTGCCGGGGCTGTCCGGGGCGGCCTGGGGTTCGAAGCGCAGCTTGATCTCCTGCTGGATGGCCGGCTCGATGGCCTCGACCGTCCGCAGGATGTTCGGGCCCTCGACGGCGATCGTGTGCGGCCCGGGGTTGACGTTGACGATGCAGGGCGTCTGGCAGCGCGGCTCCTCCTCGTTGTCCACGAAGACGTTGAGCCCCTCGCGGTTCGCCTCCACCGCGATGACCGCCATCTGCGCCGCGACGAGCTGCTGGAGTTCGAAGAGCGTCTCGAGGACGTCCTCGCGGTTGGGCGCCTGGGGCAGCTCGTCGAGGTAGCGCTTGTAGTAGCTCTCGGCCTCGGCCAGCTGGCCGGCTTCCTTGAGGGCCTGCCCGATGTTGAAGAGCAGCTCGGGCTTGGGGTCGTAGTCGTAGGCCTCCTTGAAGAGCTCGGCGGCCTTGTCAAACTCATTGTTTTGATAGGCTTTCTTGGCGTCCTGGTAGGCCTTGCGCGCCTCGCGCGGGTTGGCCTGCGCCTGGGCTTCCTGCGCGCCCTGCGCCGCGAGGCCGAGGCTCAGCGGCGCCGAGAGCCCCAGCGCGGCGACGAGGGGCAGCCAGGCGCCAAGGAGCCGAGAGCGCCTCTTCGGCGGGGTCTGGATCGCAAGAAGGGGTTGAGGACCGGCGGGGTTGCCCATGGCTGTCCGACTGCTGGGCCTTTGCCAATCCTGCGGGCGAGTGTCGGCTCACCAGGGATCGAGCAGGCCGTCTTCGTTCTTCTTCTTCTCGTCGCCGGCGCTGTCGCCGGCGTTGTCCTTGGCGCCCTCGGACCCGACTCTGGTCTCCAGCACGACGACCATCTTGCCGTCATCCTTGGGGATGAACTCGACGCTCTCGCGCTTGTAGCCTTCCATCTTGAAGGACAGCTTGATGGGCCGGTCGCTGCGGGGCAGGTAGAGGGTGTAGGGGGAGGCGCCAAGCACGGTGCGGCCCTGCGAGACCTCGGCGCCCTCGGGGCGCGTGACGATCCGCACCGCGACCAGCGGGTTCTCCTTGCGCGCGGCCAGGAAGCCGGCCTTGATGCCTGCCTCGGCGGCCTCGAAGGCAGGCCTGGGATCGACGACGGCCTCGGGTGGCCCGTCGGCCTCGACCGCCGCCTTGGGCGGCTTGTCCGCCGCGGCGGGCTGGTCTCCGGGCTGGTCGGCGGCTTCGGGAGCGGACGCGGCCTGGTCGTCCAGGCCGAGCAGGTCCATGCCGCCGAAGAGGAAGAAGCCCACGATCAGCGCGCCGATGATCAACACGACGGCCAGCACCAGGAGGAGGATCGAGACCTTGACGCTGTTGCTCCTGGCCTCGGCCTTGCGGGCCTCGGCCTCCCTGGCCTTGGGCCTGGTGGCGGCCTTGACCGGCAGCGGGGGCCGGACGGGGCCCGTCTCCTGGCTGCGCACCATGTTGCTCATCTTCTGGAGCACGTCCGGATCGAGCTTCATGTCGATCGTCGGATCCCCGTCGTACTCCTCGCCGATGACCGGCGCCGACGAGGGCCGGTAGCCCAGCTCCTCCGGGCTCGGCAGCGGGGGCATGCTCGGGGAGGGATCGTGGGCCAGCATGTAGGCGATCTCGGCGCTGGAGATCGGCACCGTGGGCCCTGAGGTGATGAAGCCGCCCGTGTCCCCCTGCATCGCATCGCCGGCGGAGGCCGCGCCCACCGAGACGCTCACCGGCTGCTTCCAGTTCGACGGGGTGTCCGGCGCCGAGACGTTCAGGCCCGAGGGGCTGGAGCTGGTCGAGGGCGCCGAGGGCGTCGAAGGGTAGGAGGTCGAGCGCGCCTGCGCATTGCTTGGGGCGGAGATCTCGCTCGACGTGATCGCCTTGGGGCGCTCGTCGGCGAAGTACTCGTCCATGAAGCGCGCCAGGCGCTGGGAGGTGTAGCCCGGAGAGACCCGCTGGAGCACCCGCTCCAGATCCTGGTGCATCAACCAGCCGTCGGCGTAGCGCTCGTTCAGATCCCGGGCCAGCGACTTCATCACCACGTTGTTGAGGTCGTCGGGGATCTCGGGGTTGAGCTCCTTGGGCGGCTTGATCGGCGCCGTCAGGACGTTGTTGTAGATCTGGAACTCGTTGTCGGCCTCGAAGGGCAGGTGTCCGGTCAACATCCGGTACAGACACAGCCCCGCGCTGAAGATGTCCGCCCGCGCGTCGATGGGCCGCGCCATCGCCTGCTCCGGCGCCATGTAGAGCAGCTTGCCCTTGATCACCCCCATGCGCGTCTGGCCCAGCTTGACCGAGGCCTTGGCCACGCCAAAGTCGATGATCTTGACGTCCCCGGAGAAGCTCACCAGCAGGTTGTGCGGCGAGATGTCCCGGTGCACGATCCCAAGCAGCGCGCCGTTGTCGTCCGTCTTGCGGTGGGCGAAGTACAAGCCCGCGCACAGCTCCTTCGTCGCGAAGATCGCGTGATCGAGCGGCAGCAAGTACCCGTCCTTGCCCAGCTTCTTGATGATGTGCGCCAGGTCCACGCCCGACACGTACTCCATCGCGATGTAGTAGGAGTCGTCCACGCGACCCAGATCGTAGACCTGGGCGATGTTGGCGTGGTTGAGCGAGACGCTGATGCGCGCCTCGTCGATCAACATCGTAATGAACTCGTCGTTCTCGGCCAGATGCGGGAGTATCTTCTTGATCGCGACCAGCTTCTCGAAGCCGTCGATCCCGGTCCGCATCTTCGCTCTATAGACCTCGGCCATCCCGCCCCGCGCGACTAGGTCGAGCAGGATGTAGTTCCCAAAGTCCATCGGCAGGTTATTGGCCATTCCCAACCCTCGAGGGTCCTCCTCAGCCTTCTGTCGGCGACTTCCGACTCTGAACCTCGCGGTGTCTCCTCGCGTTGACCCCGGCGTGACCCCACGAACTTCTCGATGGCCGGGTTGCGCGTCTGGAAGACCACTCCAACGTTGGCCTGAGGCTAGGACGATCGGAGTCTAGCAAGTGAAGGCGGCGCGCGCAAGCGATAGCCGACCCCTGTCAGCGCGCAAAGCTGACGTCGACCGCGCTGACAGGCCCCTGCGTCAGAGCCCACACCCGATCCAGCGCCCGATCCACCAGGTAGAGGCGGAAGGGAGCCCCAGGCGCACCCACCGGCCGCGCCGAGATCACGATCCGCCGCGCGTCCGGCGCGAAGTCCGCCGACTGCACCTCCAGGCCCTCCGGGGAGACCGCCACAGGCTCCTCCTGCCTCGACGCCAGCACCCACGCCCGCGCCGCGCCGGCCGGCCCCGCCACGAAGAGCGCGTCGAATCCCTCGTCGCTCAACCTCGGGTGGATCTCGCCGAAGCCCAGATCGCTGTCCTCTTGCACCAGCGCCTCCCCCAGCGGCAGCGCCATCCGCGACAGATCGGCGCAGACCCGACACCCCTCCGGCCCAGCGCTGAAGATCAGCGCGTCGGCGTCGTCGGCCACGTCCAGCCCCGTCAGCGCCACCCCGAAGCCCGAGAAGATCACCTCGGTCAAGAGCGCCTCGCCGCCGAGCGAGCCCACCTCCAGCAGCTCGATGGTCTGATCCGGCCCATCGATCTCGTCCAACCCGGACCGGATCACCACGAGCTGATCCAGCCCGATGGCCGGCCTGAAGTCCAGGCCGCTCGGCGACAAGCCCGGCACCGGCCCCTCGATCACCTCGCGCACCCCCTCCAGATCAAAGACCACCGCCGAAGGCTCCAGACCCGAGACGTCGGCGAAGATCACCATCGTGCTCTCCGGCACGAGCCTCGGCCACGAGGGCGCGCGAGCCCCGATGTCCACCCGCTCCAGCGGCCCGCCGTTGGCCAGCACCCCCGGCCGCGTCACCACCAGAGAGGACTGCTCGCCCTGCCGCGCCACGAACGTAATCCTGTCGCCGCCCGGCACGCTGAGCACGTCCGTCGGATCGCTGCCCCGATCCCTCTCCTGCGCGTCGCGGAACAGATCCCCGTCGTCGTCCTCGTCAAAGGCGTTCGGAAGCCTGTCGTCGTCGCTGTCGAGCGGGTAGCGATCGTCGATGTCCGCGATCCTGTCCCCGTCGTCGTCCAGATCCTGCGCGTTGGGCAGCCCGTCGTTGTCCGTGTCCAGGCTCAAGTCCACCGACTGGCCGCCCTCAACCCGCGCGTCCTGCGCGTTGGGCACCTCGTCGCCGTCGATGTCCCCGTCGCACGCGTCGCCGATCGCTTCGCCGTCCAGGTCCGCCTGATCGTCGTTGCGCACCCTGGCGCAGTTGTCGACCAGATCCGGAGCCCCGTCCCGATCGCTGTCGAAGACCGTCAACTCCGCCGTCGTAAAGCACTGCAGCGCGTGCTCGACGAGGACCGTCTCAAAGGGCGCGTCCAACTCCGGGCCCCGCGCCGTCACCACGCTCAAGAGGCTCGCCGACGCCGCCACATACACGCTCTGGGTCAAGGCCCCGCCGACCCCCTCGCCCTGATCCGGCAGCTCCAGCGTGTAGGGCGTCGCCTGGATCTGCCCCGCCACCGCGAAGAGCTTCTCCACCTGACCCTCGTCCGTCCTCGCGAAGTAGATCTGATCGCTGGCCCCGTTGAACGACACCAGCGACAGGCGCTCCCGCTCCGCGTCCAGGAAGAGGCTGAAGCCCAGATCCAGACGCACGAAGGTCCTCTCCCGGGGATCCACCACGTAGACCTGATCCCGCTGCCCCTCGCTGAACACGTAGGTCCGCCCGTCGATCTGGCTGTGGGCGTGCAAACGCCCCATCTGCTCCTCCTGCACGAAGAAGCGCTCCTCCAGAGACTCAAGATCTCCCGATCGACGATCGAGGACGTAGGCCTCCAGGGCCGCCCCATCGTTCCGAGAATATCCAGTAATTACAATGTGATGCGGGAATGCGTAGGTGATCTGCGCCCCCTCCAGCGGGCGCGGCAGCACCGGCCCGAGCCGCCAGTCTGCGCTCTCCAGATCAAGGATCAGGAGGCGATCGGTGGGGACCCCCGGCGAGGAGACACCTGGGGTTGCCACGATCTCGCGCCTGAAGCTGTCAAAGGCCACCGAGAGATCGCTGGCCGCGTAGGGCAGCGGCGGCAAGCCGCCCTGGCCCCAGGTGCGCGTGTCAAGGTCGTAGGCGTCGACCTGGGAGACCGGCTCCCCGGCCTCATCGAGCCCGCCGAAGTAGATCGCCTTGCGCAGCCGGGGCACGAAGGCGAAGGCCCCGCCGCGCAGCGCGCGCGGCGGCGAGGGCCTGTCGACGGCCGCCACGGGCGCGTTGGGGACCAGCGGGCCGGGGCATTGCGGCGCCTCGTCGCAGACGTCGCCCTGCCCGTCCTGATCGACGTCGCGCTGATCGGCGTTGATCAGCCCGACGCAGTTGTCGGCCCTGTTGAGCAATCGATCCTCGTCGTCGTCCGAGACGCAGACCTGACGCCCGTCGTCGAACCACGCGCGGCAGGCCAGCGCCTGCTCCCCCATCCCCTCGCGGGCGCAGGGGTTGAGCCCGTCGCAGGCCTCAAGGCACTGCCCGAAGCCGTTCTCCGCCCCGCAGATCGCGCCATCCGGGCAGTCGGCGTCCACCTCGCAGGCGACCGTGCACAGGCCACCGTCGATCTCGAGCGCGCACTGGAGCCCCTCGGGGCAGTCCGCGTCCGCCTCGCAGGCCGCCCCGATCACCGGCTCGTCGGGGACGTCAGGCTCGGGCTCGACGACATCGGGCTCCGGCTCGGGCTCAGGCTCGACGACGTCAGGCTCGGGCTCAGGCTCCGGCTCAGGCTCGACGACGTCAGGCTCCGGCTCCGGCTCCGGATCGGGCTCCGGATCGACTACATCGGGCTCGGGCTCGGGCTCCGGCTCCTCGGGCACGACGCCCTTGAATCGCTCAAAGTCCGTAAAGCAGGCCGTCGTCGAAAGGAGCGCGGCGACCAGAACCAGCCGCCTTGTCAAGGAGGCACTTGCTCGACTCATCCCTTTATCCTCATCCGCGCCCTCGCCTATCCCAGATCATCGGCAAGGCGAGTGTTCCAGACAGGCTGCTGGCGCTCGTCGACCTGGGCGACCTGAAGCTCCTGGCGCTGCTGGGTGTCGAACTCCTGCATCAACGTCCGAAGCTGGAGGTTGAGGCTGATCTTCTCTCGCGCCAGGATGACCTTGGTCAGCAGCGCCCCCATGTCATCCAACGGCTTGGTCAGGTAGCCGTAGGCGCCGTAGGACAGCGCCAGGAGCGCCTTGGACAGGTTCGGATACTCGAAGAGCATCACGAACTCCGTCCCCGCGCTGAGCTCCTTGCCCTGCCCCACGACCTCGAAGCCCGAGATGTCCATCAGGTCCTGATCGACCAGGCACAGCGGATAGGCGCCCGAGCGCAGCGCGTCGAGCCCGACACGGCCCAGGTGGTGCGCCGTCACGCCGTAGCCCCCCGGCTCAAGCAGGCGCTTGATGCGCTGGATCACCTTGTCGTCCTCGGTCAACAGGAGGATCTCGAATCGGCGTTGATCTTCAGGGTGATCCATCGCGTCGCGGCCTTCATCCTGACGGGTCTTGAGTGGACGCCCCAATCAGGGCGGCTGCTGACTGGCCTGTTTCAGGTGATAGCACGCCGACCCCCACGGCGCAAACCGGCCTCCTCTGCAGCGCCGCCCTCGGCGCGAAACATCCGCCCCCCGCCGACCGATAAGGGGCTGGCCGGCAGGGCCTGGAGGGCTGCGGCCCGACAAGGAGCAAAACCCCTCGACGCGCTAAAACCTCTGGAGGTGCGCCATGATCCAGCCCCCGACCGACCCCGACCTCGCCGCGCGACAGACGCCGACCCTCAGCGGGCCGCCTGTCTCGCCAGAGCGCCTCGCGCCCGACCTCCAGGCCCGACTCTGGCTCCAGCGCCTCTCAGGAGATCGCCCCGATCCCCCCCCGCGGCTCGCCCGTCGGCCTCGCCCGGCGCTGCGCCTCCACCTCTTGCGCCACCTCCAGGGGGGCCTGCTGGCCCTCGGGCTGGCCCCGTGGATCGGCCGCCGCGCGGCCGGGCCCGTGCGCTGGGGGGGCGCGCCGCTGGCGCCAGGGCTCGTCCACCACGGCTCGCTCCGCCACGGCGACGCGCTCCCGATCGTCCTGATGAGGCTGGATGTCGACCCCGGCCGGCTCGCCATCGTCGACCTCGACGGGATCGTCGACGCGCCGCGCCTCGGCCTGGAGGGGGCCTTGTTCGTCAGGCCGGCGCAGCTCGTCGAGCCGCGGGACCTTGCCCTGGCGCTGGGGCTGCGGGGTGCGCTCGACGCCGCGATCCTCGTCTTTGACGCCACGCTCGCCATGCGCGCCGACCGCGCGCGCCAGGGCCGGGCGCTGGTTGAGGCCGTCGCCCGCCTCGCCCCGCGCCCCTGGATCGCCCTCGGCGTCGGGGCCGCCGGCCACCGCGACGGGCTGCTGCGGGCGCTCCGTGGCGCCGGACAGCCCCGGCTGGCCTTCTGAGCGCCCCGGTCGGGGCGGGCCGGCCCCTTGCCGCTGGTCTTCTGCGCCCGTAGGCCCCATCCTGTCCCCGGTCAACCCAGCAGAGGTGCGCCGTGGACAGTGCCCCAAGATCCCTGGTGCTTGTCGATCTCGAAGGGATCCTCGTCGACAGAGCCGCGCGGACACGCGCGGTCGTCGAGGCCGCCGGGATCTACCTCGAATCCGCGTGTTGCATCAGGGACGGCCGCCGCCTCGCCCTTGATCACCACGCCGAGCGCCTGCGCGACGGCGCAGGCCTGAGCGACCCCTGGGAGCTGACCGCCGCCCTGATCCTGTACTTCCTGAGCGCGTTGAGCCCGGCGCTGCGCCCGCCGCCCGCCCGCGCCCAGCGCCTCGCCCAGGTGCGCGCCGCCTTTAAAGAGCTGAACTTGAGGTACGGCGAGCTGCTCGCCCACGGCGAGCGCGACATGGAGCCCTTCATCGACAGCGTGCGGGAGCGCGGCCAGGGCTACGCCGCGGTGCTGGCGGCGCTCAAGCAGGACACCATCGCCGGCCAGATCCTCCACGCCTCGACCCTCTCGCCCGGCCCCATCGACCCCGGCGATCACGTCGGGCGCCTCCATCAGGAGCGCTTCCTGGGGGCTGAGCTCTTCAAGGCCCTCCATGACCAGGAGCCCGAGCACCACGCGGGCCCCGGCCTCATCGATCAGGAGCAGCCCGTCGCCCCCCCCGACGAGCTGCGCGAGCTGGCCCGCAGCTCGCAGCTCGCCCTCGTGGCCCCGAGGCTCGACGGCGAGCTGCGCCACGCGCTGGGGCGCCTGGGGCTCTCCGAGGCCATCCCCGTCGTCGTCGCCGACCTGCCCGTCCACAGGCCCGCTCGACCTGGGCCGCCCGGCGCCGACCCGTGGGCCCTGGAGCGCGCCCGCGCCCTGAGCGACGCGCTCCACGGCGTCGAGACCCCCGCCAGCCGGGTCTTCGTCCTGAGCGAGCGCCCGTCGCAGATGGTGGCCGCCGCCGCCGCGGGCTTCCGCCCGGTTGGCTTCACCACGACCCGGTCCGCCCGCAGGCCCTTGAGCGAGGCCGGCGCCCAGGCCGTCATCAGCCGCCCGACGACCCTCCTGCGCGCCATCGAAGCGGACTGAAGGGCCCGCCCGCCGCCTCTTGTTGAATAAACCTGATCTCCTCAAGTCCAAGCCCCGACGCGCTCGCGCAGGAGTGACACGAGGTGCACGGCCTCAACGCCCAAAGGCCCCAGATGATCAAGAACCTGCCCCCCGGAACTCTCGCCCGCAACCCGAACCGCCGCCTGCTGACCTTCTCCTTCATGGTGCTGCTGGGCCTCTGCGCCCCGATGGCCCTGGCGCCCTCGGCGGCCCACGCTGACACCGCCGCGCACCAAGAGGCCAGCGATCGCGAGGGCCTGTCGCAGATCGCGCACGCCGAGTGGGACATGGACCAGGGCAGCCCGGCCATCGCGCGGCATCGCTTCAGGCGCACGCGCTCAAGGCGTCACTACCACTACGGCGGCCCGACGATCTTCTTCAGCGGCCGAGCCTACCGTCACGCCGCCCACAGCACCTATGTCGATGAGCCCGAGGTCGTCGTCGCCCGCCCCGCACGGCGAGGAGGCCCCTTCATGGGCATGAGCCTGGGGCTCGTGGGGATCGACAACGACATTGGCGCCGAGGGCGGCACCGGCGTGGGCTTCATGGTCGGCGCCCGCGACGACAACTTCGCCCTTGAGCTGGAGTTCCTGGCGGCCTCCCAGCCGGTCGAGCGCCGCGGCGACTTTGTTGAGGATCTGCAGCTCGGCGGCGTGGCCGCCAACGCGAGGATCTACCTGCCTGTGAAGGGGGAGATCGAGCCTTACGGCCTCGCCGGGGTGGGGCTCTACAGCGTTGGCCTCGCGGACGAGCTTGAGGAGCCGACCTTCAATACGGCTGTGAACCTCGGCGCTGGCGTCGACTTCCGCCTCCTGCGCGGCCTGGCCATCGGCGGGCGCTTCGTCCACCACGGCTTCTACTTCGGACAGCCGGCCAGCGATCTCGGCCAGACCGACGACTCCTGGCAAGCCATGGGGACGATGACGGTCTACTTCTAGAACGCTGATTGGTTTGAAACAAAGGTCACGATGAGACTCCAATCAGGCAGCAAGGAGGGCCTGGGCCCTCTCAAGATTCTGGATGGCTGCAACCATGCGCAGTTCAAAGAGATTCTTGCGAACGCCGGTGTATCT